>CAZHMI010000015.1:0-27798 GCA_964533795.1 uncultured Candidatus Bathyarchaeia archaeon | reverse complement strand
CCTCATGATAAGCCTGGACCAGCGGTTGATAGACTCAGATTCAAAGCCTTTCACGTGGATACTGCGCCCGTCGCCCTCAAGCAAGGAGAGATGGACATATACATTTACAGCTTGAAGACTGCAGCTGCGAAGACACTTTGGAGCGATCCGGACGTCACGATATACGAAGCCCCTGCGACGATGCTCTCAATAGTTCTGAACCCAGCCCCAGCTCAAACAGGGGAGCTCAACCCCTTCTCGATAAAGGATGTTAGGTTTGCACTTCAATACTTGGTGGACAGGGACTTCGTTGCGAAAGTGATCTACAAAGGGATGGCTCTCCCAATGGTGAGCCATGTGAGCCCTGTCGACTTTGACTACCTGACGGTCTACGACCTCGTTAAAGAGTACAATATCCGATACGACCCTGAACTGGCCAAGGAGATCCTAAACGAATCCATGACCGCCGCTGGGGCTACTCTAAAGGACGGTTTCTGGCACTACAACGGCAAGCGTATCGAACTCAAGTTTATCATCAGAGTCGAGGATGAGCGTCGAGAGATAGGTGACATGATCAGGGCTAAGCTTGGTGATGTAGGCTTCTTTGTAGTGCCTGTCTATCAAATGTTCGGGCCAGCCATATTCACCGTCTACAGCACAGATCCTAGAGTATTCATGTGGCATCTATATACTGAAGGCTGGAGTAGACCTGCAGTTGAGAAGTATGATTACAGCACGATAAACCAGATGTGTGCACCTTGGCTCGGCAACATGCCAGGCTGGCAAGAAGCTGGTTTCTGGCAGTACACGCATTCCGAATTGGATCGCTTAGGACAGCGGATATTCACAGGCAACTTTCAAGGACTCGAGGAGAGGAATGAGCTCTATCGAAAAGCAACAAAATTGGCCGTCGATGAATCGGTTCGGATTTGGATTACAACAGTGATGAATAGCTTCGCAGCCACAAAGCGGATCACAGGCATCACAGAAGACCTAGTCGCTGGCCCGAAGGCTCTGTGGACGCTTCGAGAAGCGTACGTTCCAGGCAAGACAGAGTTGACGGTAGGAAACTTATGGGTTTGGACCGAGAGGACTACATGGAATCCCATAGGCGGCTTTACAGATGCCTATAGCGTTGACATATGGCGCAATCTTCACGACCCGCCCATCTGGAGGCATCCATTCACAGGTATCCCGGTGTCCTTCAGGGTTCTGTTCGAGATCGAGACAGCTGGCCCGACAAGCAAGCTCGATGTGCCAGAAGACGCGATCATCTGGAATGCAGAGCTGGATGAGTGGCGTAGCATAGGATCAGGCGTCAAGGCCACAAGCAAAGTCACCTTTGACTATAGAAAGTACTTTGCCTCCAATTGGCATCACGGTCCAGCAATCACAATGGCTGATGTAATCTACTCGGTCTATCAGTCATTCGAGATGGTCTACGATAAGGGCAAATCTAAGATAGAACCTGCTATAGCCGTCACCAGTAAGCCATACCTAGATACGTTTAGCGGATTCAGAATACTAGACCAAAATAGATTGGAGGTTTACGTGAACTTCTGGCATTTCGAACGCAACTGCATAGCTGAATACGCAAGCCCCGCCTCGCTAAGTATGCCCTGGGAGATGCTCGCAGCTATGGATGCCCTTGTGTTCGAGGAGAGGAAAGCTGCTTACACTGACACAGCAGCCGAGAAGTTCAGGGTTCCTTGGCTCAGTTTAGTGATGGATAAAGATTCTAGGCTTGTCAAGAATACTGTCGAGAAGTTCCTTCGGGAGAGCATGTTCCCCACAAAGATCTTCACTCTGGCTGGAAGAAGTCTGGTAGACCAAGAAGAGGCTGGCAAACGCTACCGCTCAGCAATCGAATGGTTTGAGAGATATGGAATACTAGTGATTACTAATGGGCCCTTCAAGCTTGTGCGGTACGACCCGGCTGCGCAGTACGCTGAGCTAGAAGCGTTCAGAGACGCAAGCTACCCCTTCAAGCCTGGGCAATGGTACTACGGTAAGCCACACTTGGTAGAAATAGTTGAGCTTCGCGTGAAACCGATACAGATCGGATCAGAGCCCAAATTTACTGCTAAGCTTCGAGGGCCAGGAGAGTTGCGTTTAAAGTATCTGTTCCTTAATCCTAGCACAGGAGCTCTCGTGACTACAGGCTTGGCAGAGCGGAGCTCCGCTGAAGAATTTGTAATAGTTCTTTCTTCAGAGATAACCAGGAAACTTAAGCCGGGAGGATACCAATTGTTCGCTGTCGCTTGGAGTGATCAAGTTTCTAGAGTGTCTGAAAGAGTTGAGCTCATCGAGGTTTCAGTGACACCACTTCCAACCGTAACTGAAGAACTTGGAGCGCCCCCCGGCGGTCCACTAGGAATCGAACCGATCTGGATAATGGTAGTTGTGGGGGTCGTCGCGATCTCAGGCGTTGCTTTTGCTATCGTTATATTAAGAAGACGTAAGCGTGAGAGAAAGGCCTAGCAGATCAGTAGGTCGCTGTAGCATGTCACTTGTCAAGATATTGATGACGAGAGGAGTTAGCCTCATAGCGGTACTTCTCGCAGTTCTCCTTCTATTGGCTGTTTCTGTTGGAGCCACTGGATACTCGGATAGAATGTTAAGCGCCATAATCGGCGAGGAGATCCGAGGGCTTAGGCAGACACTCGCACAGACCATAAGAGATCCGGAGGAGTTGGAGCGTGTCCTTACAGCCCGGCGGCAGGAGCTCATAGAGTTCTATGGGCTCAATAAGCCTTGGTATCTTAGGCTCCCAGACATGATCCTGAGAGTCCTAACCCTCGACTTGGGAGAGGCGAGGACTCTGAGAAGCTTCACAGGTAGTAGCAAAGTAGCAGACATCGTACTTGAGCGTCTCTTCAATACAGCGGTCTTGGTTAGTATTTCGTTAACTCTAACGGCTATCGCAGGTATATACATAGGTGTCAAGTTAGCGACCAAGGTCGGTAGTAAACTCGATAGAGCCACGTCGTATCTGTCAGCTGCCTCTTACGCTCTTCCAAGCTGGTGGACAGGCATCCTTCTTATCTTTCTATTCTCGTTCCGCCTCCATCTCTTTCCATCTGCTGGCATGTATAGCGCGCCTCCACCTCCAGATGCAGTGGGCAGATTTCTCGACTTGATGTGGCATGCAACATTGCCTATTCTGACACTTGTTCTAGTTTCGGTTGGTGCTTGGATCTACGTGGTTCGCACGATGGTGATCAATACTGCTCAAGAGGACTTTGTCACGGTTGCTAGAGCGAAGGGATTACCTGAACATGTCGTGATGCGTAGGTACATAATCAGAGTTGCCGCCCCGCCAATTCTAACGAATCTTATTCTAGGCTTAGCAGGGTCGATTGCAGGTGCAATTCTAACCGAGACCGTCTTTAATTGGCCTGGAATGGGACGACTATACTATGATGCTATATTTGCAGCCGACGAGGCTGTGGTAGTAGCTCTCACATTCGTGTTCACATTGATCTATGTAATCGCTAGGTTTACGCTTGAGATTCTCTACGTGATTCTGGATCCGAGAGTGCGATACACGTGAGTGCCACAATCCGAGAAGCTTTGCATGAACTCCTTTCAAGTAGCTCCGGAAGAGTAGGCGTTGCTTTCTTCTTGTTCTTGGTCTTGATCTCGGCTTACGTTGTGGCTGCTTATCCGCTTGACTTTGGCTTCAGGATCTGGAACAATCCACCACTATGGACCGATTATCCCAAAGCTGCGCCACCAGCGTGGATAACGGTCTTCGCGGGGCCCGGCAGGGTCAAGCACATGATTCTTGAATCGGCCGCCCCTGCCAGAGTCTATGGAGCAGCGACATACGAGAGTAGACTCTACGTGTTCACGGTGAGCTATACGTTCGACGAGCCTCCAAGCTTCACATTGTTTGGAATAAGTAATGTCAAGTATCAATCTATGCCTCCTTTCATAACGCTTTCAATCAGGAGACCTGATGGCAGAGAGTTAGTTCTGATCAAGCACATAGTTCCTAGACCTAGAGGCGGTGAACTTCCGCCTATCGTAAGGTATCGTGAAACTCCCTTTACACTATACTTGAGCGGGGACGATTCCGTGGTCTCCGCGGTTTCAGATTTCTACAGAGCTGAGTTTGGAATAGAACTCTCGCGAGGTGAACTTCTCAGGTCCGTCGATAGTGCTATATTCGGCTCACCTTTCGGTGAAGACAAAATCAAGGTGCTCAAAGGTGTCTACACAATAATCGTTAAAGCCGTTGTATACAATTCATCCGATTCGATAGGTTCCGTTAAGTTCGTGATTGGAGGATCTGTCTACGGCCTTATAGGGACTGACGCACTAGGTAGAGACCTTGCTGTTGGGCTTCTTTTCGGTTTTCCCGTTGCCCTCGCCATAGGCTTAGTTACAGCCATCTTAACGACGATAATAGGGTCGCTTACAGGGATTGTGAGCGGCTATTTGGGAGGCAAGACCGACACATGCATACAACGTTTTGCCGACATTCTAAATAACGTACCTCTGCTTCCTATACTGCTTTTCTTAACTTTCGTTTTCGGGCAGAAGCTTTCGATAGTGATTCTGATCTTGGTAGCTTTCGGTTGGCCTGGTTTGACTGTGGTGATTAGATCGATGGTGCTCCAGATAAGGTCAGGGCAACTCGTAGAAGCCGCTAAGTCGATAGGCGCATCACGTTCACGAATAATGCTTCGACATATCGCTCCTCAACTCGCCCCATTCATCTTCGCACAGATGATCTTCTTTGTTCCCTCAGCCATACTGGCTGAGGCAGGTTTGAGCTTCTTAGGCTTAGGCGATCCCTCCATCCCAACTTGGGGTCAGATACTTGAACAGGGTTTCAGAACAGGTGCAGTATATGCAGGATACTGGTGGTGGGTGCTTCCTCCAGGGCTTCTGATACTATTAACCGCCATTACGTTTGTTTTGCTGACACTTGGGATGGAGCCTGTTGTTAACCCACGACTGCGGAGAGTGAAGTAGTGCCGCTACTAAGCGTCCAAGGCTTGAAGCTCTACTATGCCTCAGTAGAAGGCGCTGTTAGGGCAGTGGATGATGTGTCCTATGCCGTGGAGGAAGGTGAAGCACTTGGGGTCGTGGGCGAGTCGGGCTGCGGAAAGACAAGCTTGGCTTTGGCCCTGATACGGCTACTGCCCAGTAATGTGCATACATATGAAGGTTCATTGATCTTAGAAGGAATGAATCTCCGCGAGCTTTCCGAGGACGACTATCGGAGGAAGGTGAGATGGAGAAAAATTTCGATGGTCTTCCAAGGTGCGATGAACTCTCTCTGTCCGGTGATGAAAGTTGGCCATCAAATAGCCGAACCTATGATTGTAGCGGGCATCGCTGAAAAACATGAGGCAATCGTAAGAGCCAAGCATCTCATGAGCATGGTTGGTCTCTCAGAGTATGTGTTCGATCGATATCCACATGAGCTGAGCTGTGGGATGAAGCAGAGAGCCATCATAGCTATGTCGCTGATTATGAACCCTCAACTACTAATATTAGATGAGCCCACGTCAGCTCTCGATGTCAGTGTTCAAGCTCAAATAATCAATCTACTGAAGCGACTCAAACGCGATCTGAGTCTCTCTTTAATATTCATTACGCATGACATAGCTCTTGTGAGCGATATCTGCGATAGGATAGCAGTCATGTACGCAGGAGAGATTGTTGAGCTTGGAGATGCTGACGACTTGCTCACAATCCCAAAGCATCCATATGCACGGAAGCTAATCGCTAGTGTTCCAAGGCTTCGAGAGGACTTCGAACCTGAATTTGTGCCGGGAAGCCCCCCAAACTTAGCGAACCCGCCATCAGGTTGTCGGTTTCATCCCCGATGCCCCTATGCTTTTGACCCTTGTCAATTTCAAGAACCACTACTGATTCGTGTGCATGAACGGCGGGATGTACGATGTTGGCTGTACGTGGGTAAGCATGATTGAACTAGTGAAGCTAAGCGAGGTCAAGGTGCATTTCCATGTTAGGAGAGGCTTATTCACGTCATTGGCTGTTAGAGCGGTTGATGGTGTCTCGCTTGGACTGCACAAAGGTGAGGCAGTGGCTGTGGTCGGTGAATCTGGAAGCGGCAAGACCACACTTGGGCGTCTCTCATTAAGACTAGCGCAGCCTACATCAGGACGTATCTTCTTCGATGGTAAGGATATAACGGATCTTGAAGAGACCGAACTTGCTCTATTCCGGAGGAGAGCTCAGGCTATCTTTCAAGATCCCTACTCCAGCATAAACCCTTTCATGAGGGTTTACCAGACGGTCGAAGAACCACTGATCGTACACAAAGTATCTGACAGCGACCAGAGAAGGCAGCTCGTGAATAAGGCTTTGGAAGATGTTAAACTCACGCCGGCCGAAGAATTTGCGTCCAAGTTTCCTCATACGCTCTCTGGTGGGCAGAGGCAAAGAGTCGGGATAGCTAGAGCGATAGTATTAAGTCCTGAATATGTGGTAGCTGATGAGCCTGTATCCATGATAGATGCCTCAAGCCGCATTGAAATACTTCGCGTCCTCAAAAACCTTCAAGAGAAGTATGGGACAGCGTTTCTCTATATAACACACGACATGGCCACCGCCAAGTACTTCTCAGATATGATCGCTGTCATGTACCTTGGACGAATAATCGAGTTGGGGCTCTCACGCGAAGTGATAAACGATGCTCTCCATCAGTATACTAAGGCGTTGATCCAAGCTGTTCCGGAGCCTGATCCCAAGAATAGGTTCAGAGAAAGGCAAGTCATCGCAGGCGAGCCTCCAAGCCCGATCGATGTGCCCAGGGGCTGTAGATTCCACCCGCGTTGCCCAAGGTTTATGAAAGATAAATGTGATGTAACAGATCCCCTCTTACAAGAAGTCACACCGAATCATCTCGTCGCATGTCACCTCTTCTCTAAGTGATGCTCTCAAGCTACAGCTATCGTTAAGATCCATCTAGGCACTCAATGCAGTCGTTGAGCCGCCAGCTTCAAATGTTTTTCCCCTCCGCATGCATTCAGCTTTCCCGCTTGCTAGACAAACCGCTAGATCATAGCATCTAGAATATCCGAATCAGAACGCCAATCTGCATCATTATCTTGACTCAGGTGTAAACTAGAATTGTCTCTTCTCATCACTGGAGGAACTGATTTCATTGGAAGCATCTTGCTCGAAAGAGAAATCTCGCTGATATTGTTAAGAGCGCTGATCGGCGAGACATGTTTTCAGATAATTTGAAAGATTCTTGAGATCTGAATTGACTTTCTCACTCTGTAGCAGATGAACAGCGATCACAGATGCGAAGTCGGCTGAGTTTCTTGCCGTGAAGTGCTACGGATGCGTCTCTTCGCTACAAGGATGACCGCGCTTAACGAGAGTAACGCTGCAATCGAAGATAGACCGATCGCAATCCACAGCATGACAGTCATGCTTGAGATCTGAGCGTGTAGCTGCTCGAGGGACTCAATTCGTTCAATCGTCTGGTTGGAGCTTTCCTGCAATGTCTGTCGAAGTCCTCTAATAGTGTCAAAACCGAACTCTGTGTAGAAGGTCGCTTCAGCCACGTTTCCTGAAATGTCTACCGCCCTCACAGTGTGGGGGCCTTCACCAGATATTGGCATGAAGAGGGTTGCCGTAAATCTGCCCTCCTCATTTGTCAGGACCGTTGACACGATCACTCCATCAAGTTCTATGTAGACTTCTCGAAGTTTTGGAGCGAAGTTGAAACCCATGATCGTAACGGTCACGCCTGCTGGGCCCGAGGGCGGGCTTACGAAGATCGATGGAAAAGGAACAGGTTGCATACGGGCGAACGCTATCTTCTCGCTGGGAGAGCCGGGTCTACCTAGCCTAGTATCCGTCCAAACTATGTATACGTCATCCCCACCAGTCGCTAAGGTGAAGTAGTCTCCTATATAGAAAGGTATTCCGAAGTTGGGGTTTGAGGGGTAATCCGAAACTCTTGCATTCGGCATCCAACTTTCGCCCTTATCGCCAGACCGAGTGTAATACATGTGATATTCCACATCGGCTGAGTCGTCGCGTCTGTCCGCAAAGGAGACGTGTATCGTCCCGTTCCGGCTGACTGCGACAGCCGGGAGGAACTGATCGTGTACTGTAAGATCGTCGTTTAGAGTCTTCCGTCTGCTCCATGTCCTGCCGCCGTCGAGGGATCTAAAGAAGAAGATGTCAGAGTCGTCCCAAGGCTTATCAGGCGGCTTGGCAGCGACGACTGCGTACACTTCGCCGCCAGGACCGATATCTATCTGTGGACTCATAGAGGGCCACGCTCTGAAAGGCGTCGGTGGAAGCGCGAAATCCATCTCTAAGAGGTAGTCCAATTCTACCGGGGTAGCAAATGTTTGACCCGCATCCAGAGACCACGTTACTGTCGGCGCGAATAACCCTCTCCAAGGCCCATCATCCATCGACTCGTAGTATGCTACATACAGTTTTCCGTCAGATCCCACGACCGGTCTGGAACCTTGGACTATTTTACGTTCCTCCTCTCCATATGGGTAGGAGCAGGTGGGGCTCACGGAGACAGGGTCGCGGAACGTTAAGCCTCCATCTACTGAGCAGGCGAGCTTTATCGTGATGTCGATGATCGGCGCCATCACGTAGGGGTACACATCTATCATTGGGTAGCGCAATCTGAATTCTGTGAAGGTGATGTACACATTGTCCCGGGTAGTGTCTGCAGGGTCTGGTCCCACGGCCATTCGAGGTCTGTCCAGAAAGGTGACGACCACAACCTTACCCCCTTCAGCCAATTGGAGTCCTCCGCTTGCAACAACCACTGGGCTAGACCAAGTCATTCCGCCGTCGTCGGACTTCGATATAGCTATGCTCGCGGTCTCTTCTATGAACGCGACGTTAGCGGTTCTGAGAGATCTGTACCCAATTGACATGTAGGCGTAGTAGACCACTCCTTCTCTGTTGAAGGCCAGAGTTGGATCAGACAGATAGTCGTCTCTCTGAATCAGCTTCATTGCAAAAGGTCCCTCCCATGTTGCTCCTCCGTCGATGCTGACGTATGCCGAGGTGCCGAAGAAGCTATAGTCGTTTAAGCCTACTACAAGGTTGTCAGGGTCTCTTGGATTGCTGACTATGTGGGGCTCGGCTTGGTATGGGTATCTCGCGAGATCTTGAGAGACTATGATGTTCCTACTGAACTTCTGCGTAGGCTCCCTGTAAGGTATGAACACGGCTCCGCCAACTCCGGGGGCCTGCATAGTCTCGGATGCTTTCGCATAGTCGCTACTAGCATGGAGAGGGTCTAGACCCCTAAGATTCAGCCAGACGGGGCCAGAGAGATAGTTGGCTACAGGTGCCAAGAGGCTGTCGTGCTGGTTATAAGATTGAGACGACGCGTTGGTACTTCCGATCGGCCAGGCTGAACTCAGGGCAAGTGAGAGAAGCAATCCTACCAACAGCGATTTCTTCATAGGTGAGAGAGGTAGGGCATTCCATTTTCCCCGCTGTTTATCTTCAACCGTCATTCCTTCATCCTCTTCCTCGTTATTTTGGACATTGCTTGCTTCATTAACTTTCTCTTTCTTCAGAAGTCACCTTGGCTGGGGAAAATCAAAAAGAGAAAAATTCCCACAGCGCTTTCTAGGTCTCTGATGACGTCATCCATACCGAACTTGAATATATTCGCCAGGTATGCTTCTTGCCCCAATCCTCTAGAGCACTCGACCTCGAACACAGCGTCAACGTATTTAGAGTGCCTTTTCGGGATTTTTATCTTCATTTCCATAACCTCAGTACCATGCCCCAAGTGATGATGAATGGAATAGTATTTGTCATCCCCTTATGTCCTTCTCCATAAAGACAATGAAAGAAATCAGTCGACCTCGTCGGGTATTTACACCGATGATGTTAACGTAAACCTCTCCTCAACCGAAACTGTTTCAGGAACGCTCTGGAAAGCGCTATCCTTTCTCGATCCAGTAGTAGCCGCAGTCTTTACATTGAAACTCTCTGCAAACTCGCTTTCCTTCTTCAAAACGTCACCCATAGCTCCCACCTTCTCCAAGTCTGACCTTATGGTATCAAATGCTGCTGCCCGTTTGGCATAGGCCATGTTAAATATGCGTAAGAAAGTTGAAGAAAGGTCGGTGTATCTTGGCGGAACACCACTAAGATGATGGAAGGAAAGCCTAGCTACTACGAGTTCAACATTCCGAAACAGATTTTCGATTCTGACGAAGAGATCCAAAGGGAGTTTCTCAGAGCCTACGCCGATGTTGCTGGCTCGGCAAGGTTTTCTAACGTAAACAGATTGGGAAAATGCAGAGTATATCTCGACGTTATGAACAGCAACTGGAAGCTTCCGACCCAGTTGTGTTGGCTAATACAAGACCATCTGGAAATTCCAGTAGACACCATAACCTATGGTCACCCAAACCTTAGAGATCCAAAACTTCACGAATACAAAGCTGGTCGCCACGATGCCATCAAATCAAGGTATTCGCTGACGATTTTCTCAAAGTCGGCTTCTACATGAAACATAAACAGGAGATTCTTGAAGAGCTGGCTGAATATGATAAACAGAAAGGGTTTGATCCAGCGTCATTCTGTAGTCCTCCGAAGCGCTTAATGGGAAAAGAAAAGCCGAGACATCCTGCTGAAAAGTCTGAGAAGTTACCTCCTGAATGCAGGAACAAGCATTACCAAAGTTATTGGCAGATCTGTGCCGACTTGGGATGCATTCGCTATAAGAACTCTATGGCGAAGCAGTCCCAGCTCAACGTATCTGTGAGAAAGAAAAAGTGACCACGCCTTATATGATAACGAGAAACAAATGTATCCTCACGTCAAAGCATGGTTAGAGCGAGTCTTGACGAGTAAATTCAAAGGCGCTAAGGTTCTCGCAGCGAATACTTCCGAAAAGACTCTCTCAAAGTGGCTTTTTGAGCAGGGCTTCCACAGACATTTTGCAGACTATCAGGCCTATGAGATAGATGTCGACGTTACAGGCGTCATAGTATGGGGCGACAAAGCGGATTTAGCGTTTGTGGAATGCAAACTTGGAAAGATTAGTTTAAGGGATTTCTCATAACTGTTGGGATACAGCAAGGTGGCTATGCCTCTTTTTTCCATTATTCTGTCGCCAAAAAGTGTGTCCGAATCCATGAACCTCTTGCTTAACATCTCACGAAGAAACGACATTCTCTATTACTCAAGTGATCGCCACATCATAATCGGTAGATGGAATGAAAGTAGACAAGAGCTAGATTCGTCATTGACCATACCAAGAGGAACCCACATATAGAACTGCTGATGCCCTTTATTAGAGAATACAAAAGCGATTTCTCTCGTTTCCTTTCTCAGTCGGCTGAGATATGGCATGAATGGAGGGCCTCTTGATGGAGAAGAAAGAGGATCCGGTTGAGGAGACTGTCAAGGCCATAGAAGCTTTGATCAGGAAGGTTGAAGAGGTCGAGCGTAGGCTCAGGATTCTTTCAGGCTCTTGAGGTCCTTGGCTAGTCTTCGCATCTCGTCCTTTAATTCAGCTAGCGTCCTAGCCTGTGCAGCCAGTTCTTCCTCAAGCATTCTACGGCCTGAATGAGCTAAAGCTAGGTCGACTCGCAGTCGCTCGATCTCAGCTCTGCCCGCTTCCAAGTGTTTTTGTAGGTCCTCTGTCTTCTTAGCGGCGCTGAAGTCAGCAGTCATGTATTTCCGAGCGATCTCATCTAGGTCGTGGCTGTCAAAATAGTTGTCTCGTGAGCCAGGGAGACGATGACTCATCAAAGCCTCTTTAGTGTCCTCGTCAATAGAAGATGCATTGAGGACTTTTCGGAATGATTTGCGAATTGTATGGGTCCAGACGGATCTAGGGTCCAACCCTGTCTTCCTAGCTGAACTCTTAACCAGGTTCGAAACTCTTACCCGATGCATCTTCTCGTTCAGAGCTTTACGGAGGATAGGCATGAAGATGTAGTCTTCGTCTCGAAGTTCCTCTTCAAGGCTCGCCCTCATGTCTAAGTAATCTTTGAGCGCTTTTGCTGCTTCTGCTTGGAGGAATGTATAGTAGTATGGGAGACCGTATCCGCTGAGCTTCGTATCTACTGCGTTCGTTATCTTCAAGCGCACAGGAGCCTTAATCTCCGGATAGAGCTTATCTCGAACCATGCCGACACGACAGTTTAGGAGACAGTTGACGCGGACACCAGAATGGAAGAGGCAGAGGATTATCGCTCTACTCCTCAACCTCAGCTTAGATCCAGCAGTTGCCTAGGAGAAAGCCCCAACTTGACGCATAGAGCATTCAACCAACCGAGATAGCGATCTCTCGTACCAGAACTGCGATAAACACTTATCCAACCGCGAACCAAAGAATCCTCTAACAAACCATCATAAGACATAGGGCCCGATGCGAATAGTCCATTTACGCGCAGACGATTCAAGATATCCCCTACCTTAAAAATGTAATAGCGCACGACAAAACCGCGAGAACCAGAACATTAAAGATAAATACAGTTCTGTATTACGGAAATAACCTCAGTCGCGAAAGTGAAGTGATGAGAACTGCGGAGACTCGTTCCGCTACTACTGATCGCTATAGTGGCTCTTGCTTTTGTAAAGAGTACCGCTGCAAGCGCAGAAGAAGTGTATTCCTTAGGGGTGGAGAGAAGCATAACGATTAGCGAGTACGCTCTCGTAACCGTTGATGACAAATTCAGCCTTAAGAACAATGGAACCGAACCCGTAAGTAGCTTGAGAGCTGGGTTCCCGCGAGAGTTCGCAGACCTCCTTAAAGATGTTTCAGCCAAGGATTCTGAAGGAGTGAGTCTAAAGATAGACCCAGACGTAGATCCGTCATCTCCTATCTACTGGCTTCGATTGACATTCTCGAAGGACGTCGAGCCCGACGAGGAGTACAAGTTCAGTTCAAAGATGCTTTTCTCCGGGCTAGTGAGCTTCCAGGACCCGGGATTCGCTTTCAAGTTCGCCCCTCACCCGACACTTCAGTCGAGAGCCGAGTTCTCGAATGTAACGATAGTTCTTCCCGCCGATGCGCAGGTCACTGTTCCCCCTAATTCAACATTCATACCGCAGAAGTTTGAAGGCAAACCTATAGTCTTCAACTCGAGTCGACCGCTTGAACCACTTACGAACACAATACTCTCGTTCAACTATACGTCAACCACTCAACGAATGATAAGATGCGAATGGGCTGAGAGACAGATAACGTTCGATTCTTTCGGAGGTATCTCCGTTGCAGATACGTACCATGTGAAGAACTTGGCTAATGACGCTTACTCTATTCGCGTCGTCATGCCCCAGAATTCAACTCAGGTAATGCTATACGACCTGCTAGGGCCGGTCTGGAAGGAAGCGACCGCTCAAGCGAATGAGACGACGGTCTCACCGCGCTACGGTAAGATCAAGAAAGGTGATGTGTTCACGTTCACTCTTCGATATCAAATCGAACAGAAGAAGTATCTGAAGCAAATAGAGTGGTGGGGCCTGTACAATTTCACCATGGATCTGGCTCCGCACTCAGAATGGATGGTTGAGAGATTCAACGTCATAATCAGGTTCCAAACAGGCGCCTCTATAGAGTGGAGCTCCCTAGAACCGAATACGAAATTTGAACAGTCGGCCTTCAGAACAGCGATGGTCTACAACTTGACGGATCTACTGCCTGAAGACAATGCATCGATAACGGTCAGGTACAGATACCAGAGCTTCTGGGCCGCGTACGAGCCTCTACAGTGGATATTCGCTCTCGAGATAGTCGTAGTCTCTTTAGCTGTAACATTTAGATTGAGGAGGCAACCGGCGCCTACTGTTCCAATCCCAGTGGAAAGGATACGAGCGTTCGTTGAACTTTACGATGAGAAGACAGCTCTAAAGCTCGAGGTCGAGAGGATGGATGAGGAGTTGGCTCGAGGAGCTATTACCAAGCATGATTATAGGCGCAGGAGAAGGGATATTGACCTTCGGATCGACGAGATAAATAAGGCGTTGGCTACAGTTAAGGCTGAGCTACGATCTATCCAAGCGAGATATGACGATATGATGAGGCGAGTGGAGAAAGCTGAAGCAGAAGCGGACGCAGCACGTGTCAGTGAAGCGCAAGTGAGAACGCAATATAGAACAGGGAAGATCACGAGAGAAGTCTATGATACGTTAACAACGGATCTGAAAAAGCGTATAGACAAGGCGAGAGAGACAATAGACGGTATAATAATCACTCTACGAGAAGAAGCGCGTTAATAGGCTATCTTCCTCGGCTTTCAAGTTTCGTCTTTTGCCATCTCAGGAACTAACGATCATCAAGGCAAACATTTTTATTTCTTGAAATTTCATATGGTGAAGCCGTTTGGTAGGAGTAAGACAGCAATGGTAAAAGTGACTGTTGATCTGGAGAAATGCAATGGAGATGGAGTTTGCGCGCAAGTGTGCCCGGTCGCAGTATTTGAGATACGAGATGGGAAGTCATACGTAGTTAACAATGACGCTTGCATAGTATGCAGAGCTTGCGAGATACAGTGCCCAACTCAAGCGATAACTGTGACCGAGTAAGCGCGCCTCCCTCTTTTCTGCGGCGCAGGTTTCCGTAGCGTATTAGTTTTTAAGGCGTATATCGGAGCGGGTGTCTAGCTCTCTCCTTATTCTCTAGAAGATCGCTAACGGTCGGTCTGCCTTCCATGGCTTTTCTTATCGAGTGCCTCATCGCCTTGTAGTTGTTTATGTAGACCCTCCTTCTATCTACTGCCGCTGGATGAACGAAAACATTCGCAATCAAGATCAAGTCGTCTGCAGCATCTTTAGGCAAAAAGCCGTCGCTCACACTGTCGATAACCGCTTTCGCAACCGCGGTCTGCGCAGGACCATAGACCATGCTGGCCTGCCTCATACTCTTTATCGTTACAGTTGGAACTATCAATGTCAATGGCTTGACTGTGAGGTTAGGTTCAAGTATAGCTACGAGAGGTTCATGCCCTGGCGTAAGCGATGCTTTCGCTTTCGCAAATGCTTCTCCAACCGGGCCTGCTTTCTTGCCGACCATTAGATCTATATGTGCAACTTCAGGTTCCTCGCCAGCTAATGCTTCTCCAAATCTCAAATTGAAGTCTTTGATGGTTTGAGGAGTTATCCCTATGGCGGCGAATCGCTCTTGAATAGGTTTGCCAGGAACCACTTCGACAGTCACAACTTTCCTTTCAATCTTCCCGATCTTCTCAAGGTCTATTCTAAGCTCCTCCATCTCCTCATACGATAATTCGCCTCCGATCGAGAGCGGAAGCCTCACAGGGCCTACTGGGATGCTTATCATGTTCAATCCAGCCTTAACTCCTACAGAGCCGCTCTTCGCTATGATCCTGCAGATCTTCTGAACTTTCAATTGGAGTTCTTGAGCTCTCTTCAAGTCGCCCTTGTTCACAGCATCATAGACCTGCATCCAAATATCCACAATAAGATTGCCGCTGGCAAGGATGGCTCCTGAGCATCCAACTGCCAATGCTGGTAGAACAACCTCATCGTGGCCGCATAGAACTGAGAGTCTCGGCCCAGTCTTCTCAAGGACCGCTAGGATTCCTTTGAGGTCACCGCTACTGTCTTTAACAGCTACGATATTCGGAATATCAACCAGATCCTCAACCATCTGCCAAGGCAAAGTCACCCCTGTGACCTGCGGTATGTTGTAAGGTATTATCGGAATATCAACAGCTTCAGCTACGCTTCTGTAATGCTCGTAGATGCCTCGATTCGCCGGCTTGTGATAGTAAGGGGTTACTATTAGAGCTGCCTGTGCGCCAGCATCCTTCGCATGCCTTGTCATCTCTATCGTTAGGTCGGTGCTACTGCAACCGGTCCCAGCGATGACTGGAACCCGTCCCTTAACTTCATCTGTGACTATCTCGACGACCTTCTTTCGCTCCTCGAAAGATAGGTTTTGGAATTCGCCTGTCGTTCCGCAGGGAACCACTCCAGTTGCACCTTTCTCGATAACATAATTGACGAGCTTTCGAAGTCTCCCTTCATCGATCCTCTTCGCGTCGTCGCTGAATGGGGTAACTAGCGCAGGCATAACTCCTGTAGGCTTGAAGGACATAGCTGAACCCTCAACGTTCATTCTGGGATGGCTAGATCCTCCACTCCAAGCTTCGAGAGTTTCGCGTTCTTGTAGTATTTTTCAACGAACTCGATCACCACTTGCGCTTGCCTAACTTTTTCCCTAGCTAGGTCAGCGAGCATCTGTGGATTTGTGTAAGACTTGTAGTATTGAGCAGCTGTCAATCCTGGCTCTATTTTGAAGTAGACAGGGGAAGCGATTCTAGCGATCTCTGGAGCTTCATAGAACCTCACGAATCCGCCGAAGGAATCGAAGACACTAACGAAGATGTCTAACGGCATGCTGGTCACGGATCGTAGTGAAGCAATTTGCGGGAGAGATAGATCGGCCTGAGGGTTGACGGTGTTAGCGCCTAAGCCTTCGAGAACCTTTATGGCGGCAGGGTTCGCATGTCCAGCGAAGACTGAGACCTTGAAAACAGTGTTCTTCGGAATCGCCTCCACCTTCCTCAACTCATTCAAGACCCAGAGCAATCCTTCATCGAATACTAGGAACCCTCTTATACCGCAGTCGACAGCACGCTTCACGTCCTTGACAGCGTTCATCAATTGGTCAGCTCCCCGTAGCCTAAGTCCAGCCGTAATTCCTTCAGCCGTCCTCACTTGAGCTCCAACATCATAGAAAGACCTTGGGCCCACTCCGAGAATGACTTCAAGCTTCGCAGATTTCGCTACCTCAGCGAATTCTCTCAATTCTTCTTCACTAAGCAGCATTCCGCCCATGACGACGCCTATGATCCGGTGAACTGGGACATCCTTCTTCTCCATCTCGTCGATTAGAGCTTGAAGCACATTCGTCCTCTCTATCCCTGAGATCTCTACTCTATAATTGGCACCGTCAGGAAATAGAGATCCAGAGGTTGGAAGATCATACCGGTCAGTAACGGGAAGACCGAGCTTTTGGACAATCTTCTCAATCTCACTCAAAATTATCTCACCTTCGTGTCCTAACAGGGAATTTGAGATATAAATAGAAGATGGTCTGCTGTCCGATGGCTGAAATCGACCGACTTTCTCTTTGATCAGTATGAATATCGCTTTCTTTCTTTTTGTAAAGCACTAGACATTAATCTGGTTACCGTCAAAAATCCTCTCCAAGTGAACTATAACACTTGAGCGTAGACGTGCGCGATTAGGTTTGCTATCAGGAAATTGAGGTAGTAGGTGTTAGGCGTTTGAGTGGGAAAAGAAAGATGATCGTATATGTTCAAACGAGCGGGGTAGACACGCCTGAGAGGCTCTACTCTCCCTTCGTCTTAGCTCAAACAGCGAAAGCGATGAACCTCGATGCGAAGATCTACTTCTTAGGCATGGGCCTAACTGTCGTGAAGAAAGGTGAAGCGGAGAAGATCAAGATGGGAACTTTTCCATCTCTGAAAGAAGTAATGGACCAGACGATCAAATCAGGCGTTGAGATACTTGCCTGCGAACAAAGTACACAGCTCCTCGGGATGAAAAGAGGAGAATTGAACCCCGAAGCCAAGATAGTGGGCGCGGCAACCTTGAACGGTTTAGTTCTTGAGGCCGACGGAGTCATGTGGTTCTAGCTCGGACAGATCTTGAAGAACCAGTATGTAGAGGCTGAGATAACGCAAGGAGAGTACGATCAAGCAAGGCAGGAATTTTCCGAGGAGGATTGATAAGTTGAAAAGAAGGGCGCTTGGAGCGGCTGTAGCTATAGTAGCCGTCATAGGCTTACTTGTACTCTCGGCAACGTATATTTCAAGACCATACAGACCTTATTTATCAACGCCGACAAACATCGTTGATGCAGCTGAACTCGCAAGAAGTTACGTCCAATCACTCGGATATCCTGACTTAGCCGTTAAAGAGGTCATGGAGTTTCAATACAACTACTATTTCATCGCTTATGAGAAGAACACAGGGATAGGCGCCTTTGAAGGAGTGATCGAGAAGAGCGGCGGCATGATGGGGATCGTCCATCCGGAACAAGGCCCTAACATGATGTGGAACGAGAAGTATGGACGCATGGGCGGTATGATGAGTGGCGGATGGGCAAGTCGAGGGACATATGGTGGAGTGGCGATTGCTAAGATGCCAGTGACAGTGAAGGACGCGGAGGAGAAAGCTCAAGCCTATCTAGACTCATACCTACCGGGTTCATCGATAGAGGACATCGAGGCTTTCTACGGATACTATGCGATACACGTTCTCAAGGATGGCAAAATATACGGGATGTTAAGCGTTAACGGCTACACGGGCCAAGTATGGTATCACACTTGGCACGGCGCCTTCATGCAGATGAGAGAATTTGACTAGGAGCTAGCCCAACTTGTTCCTATCTGCAGTAGAATGGGCAGAGTCGATTTCTCTAGAAGGAGAGTACTTTTTTTTTAGAAACTGGCTGATCGTTGTCCTGTCCATATTGCTGTTCAGTCTCTTTATCGTCGCTTTCCTACGGCCCTTCAAGAGGCAGAACTGGGCTTCCTTGAGCGTCACTGAGGCGTTCTTCGTGTCTCTGTTCACTGAGATGTTCGGTATACCTCTTACAATCTATTTTCTAAGCGGTTTTCTCGGGGTGCCTCTCACACCCGACCCGTTGCACGGGCACCTCTTTGCGGCCACGTTGGCGATCTTAGGGTTTTGGACGATCGACGTAGGAGTTTCCGTTGTGATGGTCGTCAGTATAGTCATGTTGCTCGCAGCCGCGCATCTTATCATTAAGGGTTGGAGGACAGTGTACCGCAGAGGAGGACTGGTTACCACAGGTCTATACAGCCAAGTACGACATCCACAGTATCTCGGCATAATTCTCAGTTCCATCGCATTTCTTATCCAATGGCCGACAATCCCAACATTGGCAATGTTCCCGATACTGGTTTTGGCCTATTATCGTTTGGCGAAGAGGGAGGAGAAGGAGATGGCAGAGAGATTTGGGTCGAAGTACATAGAATACAAGAGAAGCGTGCCAATGTTCCTGCCACGTTTGACCAGGAGACGTCATATTGGGCTATAAGACAAAGGTATGTCCAGCGTGTAGAAGAAAAGGGCACAAACTCAATGCTGTCATAGTGAAGACCACGCACGGTTTTCGCCACTTGAAATACTGCATCTGCTGCGGAGAAGACCTCAACACGCGGTTCCACGAAAAATCTAATGAAAGAAAAAATCATTGCGAGACCAAAGATCCGAAGGTTATGGGCATTAACAGGAGAGGATCCCCTTTTCCTTCTCAAATTCATAGATCTCCGAGTGCGCGTATCGCTGGGTTTGTACTAAATCAGCTTGAGCAGTGAATAGGCAAGATACTCATAATTTGTCGTGGAAGAATAAAGTTCGATAACGGTCTTCACGATTTTGGTGACGCTTTCCTGATACTTTTCAGACACCGCATATGTTTAATCCGCTCCGGACGGATATTGTGTCAGATCAAGAAATGTCCATCAGCCTGAATCAGCTCGAAGGATGGCTTCACAAAGAACTGGAGGAATATTTTAGGGCTACAAATAAAGAAAGATCTAGCTTCCAGAGGACTCTAGATCTCGCACTACGAGACCTAAGGGACGCCTGCAATGATATTCTAAAGAAATCTGAGAAAGACATGATCGAAAGAAAGAGAGAACCAGCATTCTATCGAGCAGCGAGAGCAGCCAACAGAATGTCACGCGAAATATCTGAAACCTTGAGTGCAGCTGCCGTTAAAGCCGATAGCTCCTATCAAGGCTTGAAGAACTTTTATGAGGACGTAGAGAAACTCTTCGCATCGGCCAGCAAAACGAGAGATCAATGGACCCCTCAAATCAGGCCATACTACATTCTCGACATGATCAGCTTGAACGGCTCAATCGATAGACTCAAGCGTTTGATCAACAACCTACGCGAATTCCAATCTAAGAAAGTGCCGACTCTAAAAGCCGTGGAAGAAATACATGCGAAAATCGCTCAAATCGAAGGTCTCCGCCGAGAAGACGAGACTTCGAATCGGATGATTATAGACTTGAAGAATAGGCTCACCGAGATTGAAGATGCGTTGATTGAGAAGCAGAACGCGTATCAGAAGATCATAGGGGACCAGAGGATTCGGAGACTACTCGAGACGGAAAGAAGGTTGATTGAGTTAAGAGCGGAACTGACCGCTTCTGGTTTAAGCCATCTAGGTAAGCCGCTTAGAAAGCTCTTGTCCGCAATCGAGAGAGGTGAATTCTTCCTTTCGCCTGAGTATAAGCAATCAATAGTTGACTACCTGAATGCTCCGCTTCATACATTTCTCAAAGAAGAAGAAGGCTATCCTGTGTTGAAGATGGTATTACTGAATGTTCAGAAAGCGATTCAAGACAAGAAGCTTGGTATTGACGAGAAGAAGGCGAGAAAGGTTCTGGCTCAAATAGAAGCCATAGTGGATAAGCACTCGCTGGATAGGATCCTTGAAGAAGGACGTAGACTAATCGCTCAGAGGAAAGAAGAATTGGCTAACAAAAATGTCTTAGAGATGTATCGTGAACGAGTCTCGATGAGGAAAGAACTGGGTGAGTTGAAACGGAGAAAGGGTGAGATTCTGAAGCATATGGATGGAATTGAGGAAGAAGCGAGGACGCGCGAGAGGCAGATGAGGGAACAGCTGATCCTGATTGAGAAGAGGATCGAGGAAGCTACCGGTAAGCAGATAACTATCAATATCGCCTAAGAAGTGGCATCAAGAATCCCGGTCGATCCGCTCGATCCGCTCGATGAAGCCTAACGCTATCGTTGTAGTTCATTCAAAGCGGCGCCCATATTGTAGAATTGCCATCGAGATCGCTAAGACTTTGAGCAGAGAATTCCAAATCGCGTTGAAGCTGCTCGACATAGACGTGCCAGACGAGGAGGAGGAAGCGGACTTCTAGGTGAAAAGGTATGGAGATTGGTCTGAGGACTATGTGATTCCTCAATTGTTCATTGAATGTGAAGATGGAACTGTCCATCATCTTTTTACCGGAGGTTCAGGTATCGAAGCAGCAAGGGCGAAGCTGAGGAAGATCTTGAAACTTGCTTGAGTTCTTTATCGCTTGAAACAGATCCGCTGAGTTGCCTAAGACAAGTCTCAAATAGAACTGCAGCAGATAATCCATGAGCTAAGTCATTCAGGAGTTCTCTTGCTGTGCCATATTGCAGGAATTGTGGAAAAGACATCCCTCCTGATTCGCTATACTGCCCGTATTGTAGAGTTCAACAGGTTCCTATGGTGACAGCGCCAGTAGCTGTTCCGTCCCGAGGCCGAAGAAGATACCTGAAAGTTGCAATCGGCGGATTCGTAGCTGTCTTGTTGGGCTTCCTAGCCTATCTCCAGTTTGGAAAAGACCTAAACGAGTGGCTGAGACGAATTCTAGAAGGACCGCAGCCTACCAAGACTCCGACTGTAACCCCAACTCCAACGCCGACACCGACACCTACGCCTACACCGACGCCCACACCTACCCCCACGCCGACAGAGACGCCGACGTTAGTCTGGCCGACGGATAAGCCAGAACCACCAGAGAGGATTTGGGAGGCCACAGTAAACCCATACTTGGAAGCCATCTTCGGTGTAACCACTGCGCACGGAACCGAAGGCTACAGGCAGGAGCTGGTGATTCGAAACGGCGGTGATGGCCCATCGTACGCTACGGTGGCAGAGCTTTACGAGGGACCGTACCAGGGGTGGGGTAACCCGCTCAGAGACTATAAATTCGTGGATCGCAAGTCTTTGACGTTGAATCCTGGGGAGACGAAGAGCGTATTCCTCTGGTCCAGAACGCGTGCGGCAGGTACCGGTAGAGCCACATTCATAGCCGTTTGCTACGATCCGCTGCTTGACCCCAGAGGGTTCAAAATGGATAGCGATGCTCCTCTAAAAATGATATGGCAGAGTTTTGCAAGTCGCCACAGACATGTTATGTTGGGAGGCTATCTCTACACGTAGGAGGATGAGGGAAAAATGCCGAAGTATGCTGTACACATGATCGTGATGGATGAAGTGGTGGAGAAGCTCAGGTCAAGTTCCAATCCGGCTGAGAGACAAATCGGAGAGATAATGTACGCGAATAGGAAGATGGCTGTTCTCGGAGCTATCGGCCCAGACCTCTACTTCTGGTCGCCTGACTACGATATAGTGCGCATACCCTACAAGTTCTACGAGAACTTCAAATGGATTATAGACTTGTACAATAACACGATTGGAAAAGTGAAGGAGGCGATAGCTGCCGCTGGAGAGGCTGTAGAGGAAGCTGTCGAGACCCTTGCGCCCACCACAGTGGCAATGATCAAGAGTTTGATCGAGGAGATTAGAGAGACTTCCGGATTGTTGAAATCCACACTCTCCACCGGTCTCTTGGCAGGTGTTGTGGAAGGCTATGACTTCCTCGCTGGCATAGGCGACTTCCCAAAAGTTTCTCACACGATCTTCGATATGTTTATTCCACCACTCCAGAATGGGGAAGCTGAGAATCGATGGTACTGGTTTGACATTCTCCACTATAGGGAGACCGGTAAATTCGCACAGAATCTCCTACGCTTCGCGACGACTGACGAGCAGAAGGCTTATGTGTATGGCTATCTGACGCATATAGCCACAGATACAGTCGGACATCCGTTTGTAAATCAAATAGTGGGCGGCCCATATCGGATGCACCCCCAGCGGCATGCTACATGTGAGAACTTCATCGACTCGTGGAAGTTTCATAAGAAGTACGGTGAGAGTGTAAACTCCACTCTTCACGCCAAGATGAATCTGCCTGAAAACATACCCCCTAGCATAGCTGAGATGTCGTATCGAGCATTCCATGAGACGTATGGGGACAAACCGCACCCTACTCGGATAAACCCAGACGGTTTCTTAACGGTAAAGGACATCAATACTACATACGAAGTGTTCTACTTCGTTCTTGAAACGCTCGGGGGCATGCATGTGGAGGAACCTAAGGAGCCTTTCAGCGGAGTTATGGATATCTTGAATGAGGCTCTGGAGAGGTTTGAAGCTCCACCCGCGCCTCCGGCTGGTAGGGAAATGTGCGGCATACTGGACATCTTCTCGTTCGGCCTCACAGAAAGGTCCAGAGAATGCTACGAGAACTTCGTAGAAGCTATAGGCGAGTGGCTAGGATACATAGGCGATTTGCTCGAATGGGCTTTTGAAACCATATGGAGGCTTATCGACTTCCTTTTAGCGGCGCTGCTTTCCTTACCCATAACGGTCTTGATGGCAATATTGTACGGAATCCAACTCGCATTATACCAGCTCCTTAAGATGGCGCGCTCAGTTCTAGTTCTGAACGGCTTCCTATATCCGGAACCTGACGAAGTCTTTGGAACGAGCCACGGAAGAAATTTAACTACGCCATACCAGTGCGCAATCGCACCTTTCAAGAGAGCTTTCCCACATAGGCATGCTCATGATCAAACGAATTTAGAGTGCCCAGCTACTCCAATCGAAGATCAGGAAACCGTGAGTGCTTGGTACGCTCCGGATCCAAGTTCCGACCCCGACAAGTTCATCAAGCTTGACCGATTCAATATCGAGGCGGTGAGAGCGTATGCGGCGGCCATGAAGCCAGCTGATACTCGTAAGCTGGAGGCTTCTGGATTGGCTATAGGTAACGCTGTAGAGTTCGCTACATGGCTCATTACAGGTGTAACTGGGGCGCGGGCTTCTACTGAGCCTGAGAATATGTTGTACGCACCTTGGAACTTAGATTCAGATAGGGGATACGGATACAAATGTTGGGCCCTTCCAACACCGACCAGTATAACGAGTACTGATGCACTAAAAGAGTACTATATTTAGGCGAAGCCTAGCGCTGGTAAGCATGAAGAAACGGTGTACAACCTCGAAAATGAATAAGCAGATATATTGAATCTGAATGCTCACACCCTCTTTCACTGAACTCATCTCTACTTAAGAAGCATTCCGATATCTTCTTGAAATTACCTCTTGACTCCCACAAACGCAGCAAATCAAAGCTCTTTGGAATACCCTTGGAAGATGCTCCTGGAGCCTCCAGACAAGGCTTTTCGCAAGGTTTTTGTGTATTACAAAGTAATTCATTCCCGTGAGCAACATGGCTGGAAAGACTTCGATGGTGACTCTGCGCTTATCTCCTAGAGATCTCAAGCGTGTAGAAGCTGTTCAAGCGCTTGAGAAAGTAGATCGAGCCACCTTGTTGCGAGAATTCATTGAGGATGGCCTGAAGCAAAGAGTGCTTGAAGCCTATCAGAATGGGAAGATTACTTCCCAGCGGGCCGCTGAGATACTGGATATGTCCCTTCGCGAATTCCTTGAGACGCTTGAGAGAGCTGGGATTCCAGTTAATTGGGATACGGCACCCATACGGGAATACTTGAAAGCAAAATATGGAGAATAACATTTGCCGACAGTTTCTGACGCTGGGCCTCTAATTCATCTGGCTCAGATCAGGAAGCTGTTCGTGCTCAAGGCCCTTTCCGGAACAGTTATGATCGTTCCCAAAGTCAAGCGTGAAGTTGTAGATGAAGGAATTAGACTAGGACATGAAGACGCCCTAACAGCAAGAAGTGCCGTAGAAGAAGGTTGGATAATAGTTCGAAAGCCCACCTCTGAGACAACTAAGAGGGCTGAAAAGCTTGCAAAGGATGAGAACGTTTCCGCTTCAGATGCTGAAACCCTCATGTTAGCCAAGGAACAGCGGGCACCAGTGCTTCTAACCGATGAAAAGCCTCTCTTAAACCTATCGAAGATGCATGGGTTGAAAGTGTGGAATACATGGATCATTCTGCTAGAGGCGCTCGCTAGGGAATTAATAGAGGAAGCCGACATCGAAGTAGCTATCGATGAACTCGGCAAGAAGAGACATAAACTGAAACCTGAACAGGCAAAAGAGATACTTGAGGCAGCGAAACGTATAAGCGCTTCACGATTGCTCTCTCAAAAATAGCGTAGCTGAGCGTGGGACGCGTAGTTCGATCTGTTACTCTCCCGAACTGATTATTGAGAGCTCCACAAATAGGGCAGACCCAGCTCTCTAGGCGCTATTCCTCCGTCTGGATCTTCGACCTCAGATCGCATATCCATCCGCAAGCTAAGCATTTCTTGACTGTGGGATCTCTCCCTGCCTCGAAAAAGGCGGGCTATTCTTGTTGTTCGTAGCTTAATTCCAGTTCATTAAGCTTCTCTTTCGTTGGGATGCCTTCTTCTGTCCAGCCTCTATATTGATAGTAGTCGCTCAGCATCTTTCCTATGTGAGGTAGGCTTGTGGCTTCTCCTCTGTCCAGCCTTTTGTTCGTTAGGATCCTTGGCGGTATCGTATCGTCTTTTCTGCTTACTCCTAAGCGGACGTTGTAGAGTCTTTCTAGATTGAAGATCCTCTCGCCTATCTTGAGGAACTCTTCTTTCGTTAAGCTCCATCCTGTTATGGCGTTGAGCCAGTCTACTAGGTTCTGTATCTTTATCTTTCCGAAGATCAAGAACTTGCATACTGGGAGCGAATCAAACATACACATCAGGTTCTGCATCTTTGCTGTCATCTCGCCTTTGCCTTCCGGCGCATAGGGATTCATAACTGTCTCATAACCGAACTCTGGGAATGGAGTGCTTCTCTCTAATGGATGCGTGACACCTTCGAGGTGGCATGCGCCTCTATTCGATGTCGCATATGCCACAGCTAGACTTGTGTAGGTTCTAGGGTCGTGCATAGGAAGCTCCAAGCCCTTGATGTGCATAGAGAACTCTTCCGAATTCCTGCCGATCTTCTCGGCTGCAGCTCTCACACCTTGCCCGAGAAGTTTCCCTATTCCTCTGTTCTCCCCTATCATTCTCGTCAGTGTGAGCAGAGCTTCGTCGCTTCCCCATTTTACTTCAATCCCGCCCGTATCCTTCTTAGAAATCAAGCCTTTCTCGTAGGCTTCCATAGCGAAGGCTACAGCGGTGCCTGTCGAGATGGTGTCGATACCGTACCTGTTACAAACCTCATTAGCCATAGCGATAGCCTCGAGATCATCGACCAAGCATAAAGATCCGAGTGAGGCTACAGTTTCATACTCTGGGCCAGATCCGTCGACGCCTGCATATTTCCCGGATGTGATCTTGACGACTCTACCGCATCCTATGACGCATCTTCCGCAGAAGTATCTGCTAACAAGTATTGTTTCAGCCATCCTCTCACCGGATATCTTCTTAGCGCCTTCCTCCCATCTTCCTTGATACCAGTTCTTCATCGGGAGGTCGCCTGAGACCTCAGCCGATTCAACTATATTGGATGTGCCATACTTCGCCATCCGACCTGTATTGTTCACGATAACCCGCGCGGTCTCCTTCACCAAGCTCTCAAGCTTTTCGCTATCCGCAACATTGACCGGCTTCGAGCCTTTCACTGCGATAGCCTTAAGGTTCTTCGAGCCCATCACAGCGCCGACTCCAGCTCTCGCAGCCATTCTAGCATGCTTTCCATCATGGAGGATCGAGGCGACCTTGACAAGTTTCTCGCCGGCGAGACCTATACATGCCACCTCCGCTTTCCCATCCGTCTCCTTTCTGATCGCGTCATCGGTCACATAGGTATCTAAGCCCCACAGATGCCTTGCAGATTCTATCTCAACGTTGTCGTCTTGAATCCATATGTAAACAGGTTTCCTAGCCTTACCTGATATGACTACTCCATCGTAACCCGAGAACTTCAATTCTTGAGCCCACGTTCCACCAACATCTGAATGCGCATATAGCCCCGTCAAAGGAGACTTGCAAGTTACGCAATGCCTAGAAGAGTTCAGGGCAGCGGTTCCCGCGAAAGGCCCGGTCATAAAGATCAGCAAGTTGCCCGTGCTTAGAGGCTCGGTCTCAACCGGAACCTCATCGTAGAATATCTTTGCTGCTAAGCCTCTACCTCCAAAAAATCTCTTTGCTAGTTCTTCGCTAGTTTCTTGAATCTTGACCCGCTTACGAGTCAAATCGACTCTAACTATTTTGCCTGCGTATCCTGGAAACATACTGATCCCAGCCATATCGAGAACATGAATAATACTTCGGAGCATCTTCTCCGTTTCAGCTTCTATATAAAATAACTGCATCTACATGAAGCATTCTTAGATAAGGAGGCTGATTTCACCGCCAAGTTGTTCGCACTTCTACATACTAGCTAACATTCGAGTTTGACAAAGTGACACTTTTGGCGATCTCTTTAATTCAAGTTAGCCGTCGCCCATTTGAAGGATATGCTCGGATTCGGTGAAATCAGGGTCTATGTTTTAGACGATCTTTTGAAACGACTCGGGAAGGATTGTGAGAAATGCATATACAGTCCAGCTAAAAGACGTTTCTTGACGAATGAATGCTACAAATGCGTTGAGCAAACTGAGAAGCATGTCCACTCATTTATACCAGACGAGAATTGCATACAAAACCCGGAGAAACTCGACAGATGGCTGATAAGAGAATACCACTTCCATGAAATTATCAAGTCCTTAATGAAGGAGCCGTCTTAATAAGCTCGAAGCTATGAGAAAGATACTTGCCCGGCGCCGCCCTTCTCAGTCTCCTTGAGTGGCATATTATGGTGTTCGTTTGATGGTTCAACACCAGCAGAGTTTCGATCCTGTCGAAGAAGCGAAGAGGATTGTCGATGAGGCTGAAAAGACGAATGTGATGTTGAGGCTTTTGGGAGGGTTGGCGATAAGGGTTCATTGCCATGGTCAACATTCATCTCATGTTAGGGCGTATCACGACACAGATTTCCTTGGGCTGAGGAGCCAGAGAACTCAGATCGAATTGCTCTTCAAGAGGCTTGGCTA
>CAZHMI010000014.1:0-29786 GCA_964533795.1 uncultured Candidatus Bathyarchaeia archaeon | reverse complement strand
GAGCCTCCTTACAAGGTTCCGTCAATCCGACTAGTCCTCCGCTCACATACGCGTCTATAGCTTCACTGATGGTGTTGATGTAGCCAGTGAAGACTGCGATGCCTTTGCTTTGAAAGGCTTGGAGTCCTCTAGGACCCATACCCTTCACTACGAGTGCGTCCGGTTGGAGACCTGAAACCAATGTCTCCGTAGCACCATGTCCGCCAAAATGTTCGCCAACGTTGTCCACCGAGGAAAGGGACTTCACTGAACCGTCCTCTAAGAGTTCGACCACTGCGAACTGGGGAGCTCTCCCAAAATGCGAGAATATCACTGACTTCTCTCTTTCAAATCTCTCTACTGGGATCACGAGTTTGACCATCTTCTAAACCTTCAGCCGATGCAAGGCAATTCATTAAGCGAAATCCTTCAAGAGGAATAGGATATTCTATCCGGGTCTGTGCCAACGTGTGAGTCCACCTTTGCCCCGTCCTCTTATCCGGCTTGGTGGGCCTGGTTCTAGTCTATGAGTGAATTTGCTTGAAGCACCGCATTTAGGGCATGGGGCTGGCTTCGGAGCTCCTTGCGGGACCTCTATAGTCTGTCCGCAGCTACTGCATTGGAAACGCTTGGTCGGCAGCATTCAGCTTCTTCTCACTTCTTAAGCTCTTTGAGCCTTTCCTCCACTCTATTTAGCTCCTCTCGAAGAGCCTTCGCTTCTTCCTCTAGAAGTTTCGCCTCCTCTTCAGGTTTCAACACTGGCTGAAATGGCGTTATGGGACCTGCGATCGGAGAGAACAGTTGTGAAGGGCGTACAATCTCTCCACTGGGTGTTCTGTAGAATGCGCGTGGACCGAACCCGCATCTGCACGGTCCCAGATAGTCGTAACCTGCTGGAGTCGGAAATATGTTTCTCCGAAAACGCCAGTGACCTCTCATCCAACCGTTAGGCATTGTACATCAGGATTATGTGCATTTGCACATAATGTTTAATAAATCTTTCGATTCTAAGAACCTTCACCGATGACGAGTTCTCTACCTTCCACAAGCATTGCAACCACCTTCCTTCTAGCGCTGTCTAAGCAACGCCATACCGTGCCCCTCGAAACCCTCATCCTCTCAGCAGCCTCTTCCTGAGTAAGCCCTTGGTAATCGACGAGGCGAAGGGCTTCCAACTCATCATATGTCATAATAATCGACTCCTTCATTGGTTGTTCACCGCTCGCAATCATAGGAGTGAACCGATTAATGTCCGGCCGTATACCTATCAGCCTCGGCTTCATCGGGCGTCCGGGACCTGGTCCTAATCCTCGACGCCAACGCCACCTGTACCCTGGCATGCTTGTTCGGTAATGTTCATTTGCACAAAATCTATTTAATCATTTGGCATGTTGTCAGAGTACTGAAGGAAACCGAGTTTTAGTGGAGAGGCTGAGGCTGACTGTTTTCATTGAAGATTCCGTAAGCCTGATCTGATAGCATATTACGGAGAGTGGTGATTTTTGAAGCACATAGCGCTGGCGTAATCCTTTTTCATTCGACTAATGACAAGTTCACCGTCAGAACGGCCAGCAACTCAAAGGAAGCACGATCCCCACCCGAATCCGGGTTCGAGTATGTTACCGGTGAGTACAGCGATGGTGGCAACATTTTCAGGAAGCGAAAATAGCGGAAAACCCACTTGATACACTATGAAGCCTTCTCATACATTTATTTGTACTAGAGAAGCCTTTCCGCCAGCCTTCCAATCTATCGCGTTAGTCGGGCAGTTCTCGCTACACTTAAAGCACTTTGAACATGAACTGAGGCCCTTTCCTTCAAACACCTGAACCTTCATAGGGCAAACTCTGTTGCAAACTTGACACTTAACGCACTTTGCCTCGTTTACCCGAGGGTTAAGAAAGTTAAATTTAGAGAAGATTGTTGTAATCGCTCCGAGTGGACATATCTCTGGGCACCATCTCGCGAAAACAGCCTCAAAAAATATGAATGCTGGAATCAAGATTATGTCCAATCCTAAAGCTCCATATTGAGTGTAAGAAATTACGTTTCTACAGATCACTCCTACAGGACAGAAGATGCAGAAGAAAGGGTAATGAAACAATGCTGAAGAAAACAGAAATACCCCAATCAATATGAATCCTAGAAATTGAATTGGATTTCTTCCGTTTGATCTGGTAAGCCTCCTTGACGCACGTATGTTCCGGGACAACTCGAAACCTAGACCTGCTGGACAGATCCAACCGCAGAATACTCTTCCAGCGACGAGAGCAATCAAGATCGGGATGGCTATTGAGCCTGCAATGCCGATGAGGATAGCGTTCGCTCCTGCACTGCCTTGAAGAAAACCAAGCGGACAAGAGAGTGTAACCCCGCCAACGGTCAGCGTACATATAGATCCGTTAGCAAATCCAAACCACGGTCCAATCGCTATTAGGGATATGATTGAAACTTGAAGAACTCCTCTCGCGATTGGAGCTCTCCATCTTCTCATGGCTGCCATCGTCTCAACCGCCTATGCTCTGGGAGCAGCATCAAGGCTTTGGGTTCAGCCGGACATGCGTAAACACATCGGCCGCATCCAACACAAATCTCTTGGTTGAAAATCGGTTTCTTATCCTCTGTCAAGACTATGGCGCCAAGAACAGGGCATACTTCGTAGCATACCAAACAGTCGCCTCCTGTCCAAGCTATACAGAGAGGCTCATTAAGGGAGGCATGGCCGATCTTCAGCTCGCGACCTTCTACATACCTTAAGGCGCTCGTAGGACACTCTTTGACGCACCTCAAGTTACCTTCGCAACGACCATTCACCGCTTCGCATGGACCTCTCAGAGCATCTATCTTAGGAGTGCCAATCTTTGTAATTCCGTCGGCAACGTCCGCAAAGACGATTGCTCCAGTTGGGCAGACTTCCACACATTTGCCACACCTAATGCAGAATGAGTTAAAGTAATCCTCTGATACTGCGCCGGGGGGCCTGATCAAGCCTTTCTCTTTGACGAAACTGGGCAGTAGTCCTGAGAGAAGAAACATGAAGCCTCCACCGAAGATCGCTTCTATGAAGCTTCGCCTTGTAAGCCCCAACTACATCTCCTAAGCCTTGTATGGACGATCGTTAATCCAGAGTTGCTTCCAAGATCTTGATTTTGGATCGATCCGCCGAACCCACGCCGAGTTCAGCAGCTTTCCAAATGTGAACGATTTCGTCCGACGCGTCCTTCGGAGAATCCTTGCCTTCTAACGCAAAGAGTAATTCTGCCGCGATTAGGTCAGCGGCAACAGGATCTCTAGAAGCTATGATCGTATTCAACTCAACCATTCTTCCTCCAGTTGGTCCCCTCTCCGTCATTACTTTAGTTGCATCGATTATTGTAAGATGGGGTTTCAGCACTGAGTTTAGATCAGCTATAGATTGGTTTATGCCTTCTCGATGGAAAAGCCCTTTTTCGTCATCTGTAACGAAGCCGATCATGTTCTTCAATGAGATCGTGACTGTTGTACTGCTATGCCTCTTCAACCTCGGCACGCTAATGATGAATGTGGATTCTCTAACCGTTCGATACGTACTCACCCTATGAATTGTAACTCCATTAGGAATATCCAGCGTTTCAACAGGATCTTTCGCCAAGTTTCTACACTCAACTCCAATCCTCTTGACGGCTTCAGCTATTCCAGATACCTCGAATGCATGCGTCGTATCATTCCCTCTAACAGAACTGTCACCAACGATTAGAGCTCCCGGGTTTTCTTCCTTTACTATTTCAACCATGGAAGAAACCACTTGAGGGTCCGTAGTTGCTTCTCGATCATAGAAGCCAACATTAGGCTTAACTAGAACTCTTGATCCGGGAGGAAGTATTTTCCGAATCCCGCCGATTAATTCTAAAGCTTTCTCAATAATGGCTCGACGACTCGTTGCTGGTGTCCCTTTCACGATTGAGACAAGGACCGGCTGCGTTAAATTGGGCGTGGATGTAAGCGTGGGTGTGGGTGTAGGTGTTGTTAGCGTAGAGGTTGGTGCTGGAACGGGCTTAGTCGCTTCATAGGCACCGTAACCGGTTGCTGCAACAACCGCAACCGCTATGACTGATTTAAGGAAAAGCCTCCTACTAATCGTTCGCCCGGAAACTGGTCCTCTATATGTCATCTTCGCTGCACATAAGCTGTGAATTTGGTAGGCAGTCTTTCTCATTCGACACTAAAAAAGGCAGCTGTCGATAAGAAAGCAGAGTCGGCCGTTTCCCGAGTAAGTAGTCAAGATAACTCAAATGACTTTAGCCTTATCTCTCACAACGTTCAATTAGCATGCTGAAAGCGGCTCCCACTGGTTGGTTGAGATGAATTATCAAGCGCAAGACACATCCGAGGCTGATATTGTAGTCATCGGAGGGGGACCAGGAGGATATGTGGCAGCCATTAGAGCAGCACAACTTGGAGCGAAGGTATATCTGATCGAGAAGGAGAAGCTTGGAGGCGTATGTACAAATAGAGGCTGCATACCTTCAAAAGCCCTATTAAGAAACGTACAGATGTTCTCGCCTCTTCTAGGCTGTTTTGAAGACTTGCTTTCATTCAACATCAAAGCTGCGATGGAAAGAAAGACAGCTATAGTTGAAACTTTAGTTAAAGGTATAGAGACTCTCCTAAAACGAAATGGAGTCAACGTAATCTACGGCTTAGGAAGAATAACCGCTCCTAACACAGTAACCATTGAATTGAACAATGGTCAAAGGATCGCAATGAGAGGACGAAATATAATCATTGCAACAGGATCAACTCCTACAATACCATCAATTCCAGGCATAGAAGGCCGCAAAGTAGTTACAACAGATCAAGCGCTGAATCTACTCGAGATCCCCGAAAGCATTCTCATAATGGGAGGAGGCTATGTAGGTCTAGAGTTTTCATTCATTTTCAAGGGAATGGGCTCTAGAGAGATCATACTAGTCGAAATAATGCCTAACATTCTGCCTTCTGAAGATGAAGAAGTCACTTCCAGAATGAAGCTGTTCATGGAGAATAAAGGGATCACTGTTTTAACAAATGCGAGGGCCATTAAGATATCAGACGGAATAAATCAAAAGAAGATCGTGCTTGTATCAACAACCGAGGGCGAAAAAGAATTCCACGTAGACGCTGTCCTTGTAGGTACAGGGCGGAGGCCGAACTCTAACGGACTCGGCTTAGAGAACATAGGCGTAGAGACAGTACAGAATAGGATTCCTGTTAACCCCCGGATGCAAACCAGTGCACCTAGGGTTTTTGCAGTCGGCGACGTCGCTAGCGCGTTTATGCTCGCTCATGTCGCTATGGCAGAAGGCATTGTTGCTGCAGAAAATGCGATGGATCTTCCCAACGCAATAGACTACTCATCCATTCCTAGATGTGTTTATACAGACCCTGAACTTGCTTTCGTCGGCTTATCTGAAAAGGATGCGAGAGAACAATTCGGAAAGGTCAACGTAGGAAGATTTCCACTGTTCGCTAGCGGTAGAGCTGTAACGATAGGCGAAACCGTGGGAATAATCAAGATTGTTTCAGATAGTGTATCTGGCAGGGTTCTTGGAGTTCATATGATGGCGCCATATGCAAGCGAGTTGATTCACGAATGCGTTTTGGCGATCAAGCTAAAGGCAACGATCAACGATCTTGCGAGTACTGTACATGCCCATCCGACTCTCGCTGAAGCTGTTAAAGAGGCGGCGTTAGACTCGAAGGGGGAGGCGATACACATCTTAAGGCACAAATATGAGTCACTGCGAAAATCTGAATGAAATGCGGCAAAAGGCGATTAGTAGCTAGTCATTTTGAATTTAGATCAGAAACATAGGCGAATCAAAGATTCTATCACATCTTAGAAAAAGTCTTGATCCTATTGACAGCGTCACTGGCGCTGGACATAATCAAGCCGACATCGCTGGAAAAGGTTAATAGTCGCATACCGCGATCCATCCAAAATAGCAAGCTATCCATCTCTCTCACATGGGTCCCAGATGCAACCCTATGCCTCTTACATGCATCAACCACCTTCTGAATAGCTTCATTCAAAATCGCGCTATCAAATTCACCTGGAACACCGAGAGAGATTGAAAGGTCATAAGGCCCAATCAAAGCAGCATCCACGCCATTAACAGAAACAAGGTCGTCGATGCACTCTATCGCCTTCTTCTTCTCAATCTGAATCACGACTACGGTATTCTCATTAAGCTCCTGAATCCATTCCTTAACGCCAGCCTTCCGATAATCGGAGATAATCCCTCTCACACCGAAGCCTCTAACCCCCATAGGAGGGTACTTAGCCCAGCGAACAATCGATTCAACCTGCTCCTTGGACTCAACCCGAGGAACGAGTAAGCCTTCAGCTCCAATATCCAAAGCTCGAGCGATCAAATGATACTCTGCATCAGGAACACGAACCATACAAACCAAGCCAACAGCCCTACCTGCTCTGATTATGTCCGTAACAGTTTCAAGATCGAATGCCGCATGCTCAGTATCAATAAAAACGAAGTCGAAACCCGAGCTCGCAAGGATACGAGCGATCTCAGGGGTTCTAAACTCAGTTATCATTGTTCCCACAATGGGCTTTCCAGCTCTTAAAGCAGCCTTCACCCTATTCTCACTCATTTCTATTCTCCTCTTGCTTCAGTTCGCTAACGACATATAATAATTTCACCGTGGATTCCAGCGACAAGAGTTTCAGAACATTCACTTTCATTTTCTGACTATCCCGTGTCATTTTCCGACAAGTGTGTCTGACATCGAAGGGTTTATCTACCTAATTTACTACATTGGGTATATTTGCGGCAAAGCAACACTTTTCCCGCTGTAGGTGACATTGTTGGAGCAAAACCCGACGATCGATTCGACTGACTTGAGGATAATTGAACAATTAACAAAAAATGCACGTAAGGAAACAAAAGCCATTGCAGAGACCTTAGGCATATCCGACCGAACTGTCGCTAGGAGGATAGAGAACCTAGAGAAACTGGGAATAATCGAGGGCTACTCTGTTGTAGTCAATGAGGAATTGCTTCGATCAACCCTGTCTGGAGAAGAGTTACCTAAACCTGAAAGAGAGATTCATATCTCGATATCAGAATGGGATGCTGTTCGAAACTCTATAAAGAGCCTTTTCGGCATACCTTCAAGCGTCATTCTTTTCCACGTAGGTTTAAGCATCGGTAAGGAATTGGCTAGAAAGCTGATCAGTAGCGAACTTGACAGAGAAAATGGGTGCTTAACTCTTTCTCGAATAGTCCAAGCTGAGGGATGGGGGAGAATAAGCTACGAACACATCGACTTTGAAGCTGGTAAAGGCAAGATACTTCTGACCGATTCGCCGTTCGCAAGCAATCCGCAAGTGAGTAGGCCTTCATGCGATGAGGTCCGAGGCATACTGGCAGGTTTTCTCGAAGGTATTTTCGATAGAAAGACGCGCGTCTCCGAAAGGTTGTGCGTAAGGAAAGGAGATGATCATTGTGAATTCACGTTTGAAGGGCCGGAGGCAGAATCATGAGTATAGAGAGAACAGAAACGGGAATACCCAAGCTAGATGACCTCCTTCGCGGGGGGATTCCTAGAGGAGGAATAACCCTTATAGCTGGCGGACCTGGAAGCGGAAAGACTGTATTCGCAGCTCAATTCCTATACTACGGCGCTACTGAACTCGATGAAAAGGGGATCTACGTCTGCTTTGGAGAAAGCGCAGAGACGCTTAAGCAATATCTATTGACGCTAGGATGGAACTTCGAGGAATTAGAAAGACAGGGGAAAATAAGGATACTGGATTTATTCACAACAAGCGAAGAGAATCTTGAGGCTGTCCTAAACACTATTCTTGATGAAGCAAGGGTCTTTGAAGCAAGAAGATTAGTAATAGATTCGATAACAGCTCTGGCGTTGGCTTATGATAGGAAGGTCAACGTCAGGATTTTAGTTTCGCTTATGCAAAAGTTCTTGCGAAAAATGGGTTGTACTACACTTTTGATTACTGAGACCGCTTGGGGAAGCACTGGAATCGGATCCGGAGTTGAAGAATTCATAGCTGACGGCATAGTTCTGCTCGAGACAGCCTTCGACGGGGTGGAATTCAAGAGAAGATTGGCGGTAATAAAGATGCGCGCAACAGAGCACGACATGCGATACTACAGATTCGTCATCTCTCCTAAGACAGGCATATCAATCATCCCGTATCCAGAGGCATAGCAAGTGTTCCAGTACAATGAAAGCTAATTGATGCAGGTCGTTCTCATGAATGGCGTAGAACTTTGGAAAAAGTACTGCAGCTTCTTCGAAAAAAGTTACGCCGATCAGTTAGAATACAACACCCAGACCATGAAAGAATACTTCAACCTATGGAAACAAACGAAAACCGCTAAACAACTGTGTGCCAGCGATCCAAAGAGGATCGAGGATGCTCCAGTAACGACCTATTCCGACTATCCGATCTTGCATGAATTCGGAAGACGCTTGGATGAGACGATGTTGAAATCTCCCAGAGAACAAGACGAGTTGCTATCGAACTACTTCAAACGAATTTGCCGATCGATATCGCCTATGCTAGAAGAATATCTCCCAGGCGATTTTTCAATCTGCGCATTGACGAGCGGCTCTCAAGGAATAAACAAGTGGGTAGCCCACTGCGAAGAATTTTGGAGGAATTACTCACTTGATACCATGGCAATGCTGATTATGGCGTGCAGCACAGATTACGGGGACACAGCGGCTAGGATTGGCGACAAAGGGCTGAATGTGTCCGCGCCCGTTCCGTACATGTCCGGTTGGGGTCTCAAAGCATGTGAAGAATATTTTGGGGCTGTTCCACCGCCAGAGGTTGCGGACAACATATCAGACTTGAGAAGAAAGTTCTATTTGGCATTAGAACTTATCGAAAAAGGTGAAAAAATTACTTTAGGAGGGGGGGTTGGTTCTCTCTTCTACACTATGTACAGATATTTCATGGAACCCGAGAGCTTCTACGGCGACTACTGCAGGTCCTTACCCTTCGGATTGGCTAAGACTTACATGTTCTTCAAGTGGATCGGATGTAAGCTTGCAGGTCGTAAATACACCAATATCAAAGACGTTTTGCCGCTGAAAGGGGTAGTTATCTCAGGTGTCGATACAAAGCTCTACTTGGACTTCTTCAAGCAGCAATTTGACATCGAACCGCTAAATTGTTACGGCGTCACGGAACTGGGGATATCGATGATGGGACTTCCCGACAGAAAACGCGATCTGCTACCAAACCTGAGATGCGGCTACTACGAATTTCTCTCCGAAACAGGTGAGATGAAGAAAGTTGATGAGCTTAAGAAAGAAGCAGTCTATGAGCTGATTGGAACGCCTTTTGGTACAATCTTCATTCGATACTCGTCTGGAGATCTGTTGAGAGTCGTCGACTTCCGCGACGACAATATGCCAGTCTTCTCCTTCGAGGGAAGAAAAACGACGATCATCGAAATACAGTCGTATTTCAGATTGACTGAAGACCTGATGGCTAAGGCATTGACGAAGGCGGGCTTGAGATCATCCGATAAATGGGTGACTGCTAAAATAATGGATCCTGAAGAGCATCTACACGTTCTGATGGAAAAAGAATGGGCTTACACAGAAAGACAAGCCGCTGAAATCATCTTCGACTCTCTAAAGAGCGTATGCAACGACTTCAGAAGATACGTCGAGGATTTCAAAGTTCGTAAGCCGTCGGAAATAATTAAAGTGGAGTACTTAAAGAAGGGTGCATTTCTGAGATACGCTATGCGCCAAGCAAAGAGAGGTGCACCAATAGGACAGATCAAACCTCCAAAACTGGTCCCCGCCAACCGACTTGAAACTTTCGACTTGTTGAGAACACTATGATCTATCAAGATTGGCATTTCTTTCCACTTTCGCTTCAGTACATCATAGGCGGCAGCCTAGCAGCATTAATTTCAATATGGTTCCTCCGCAGAAACCCAAGAACTTGGGCCTCTAAGTTATTCTTGGCCTTCGGCATAGTAGTCGCACTCTGGAACTTCTTCACCTTTCTTCATCGAACAGCTCCCACATCCGACCTTTCCTCCCAATTCTTCGAATACGTTAAGCTTTTCTTTGGACTAATTATCCCGCTTTATTCTTTGACTTTCATAAATATTTGGAAAGAAAGAAAGATCAGCATACTCATTCTAATTCCTTTCTTCGCCTATCTACTACTAATCGAGAGCCAGGTCAACTACCAATTCTTTCTTACAGAGTACGGATGGTCCTTCGCGCCAGTTGGAACTGAGTTGGCACTCAACTCACTGGCCGCAATACAGTTCGGTTACATTTTAGTCGCTATAGCCTTACTTGGATACCTTATCCGCAAAACGAAGAATTTCGAGTTGCAGAGAAAATACTATGTGTTGCTTATCACCTTCATAGCCTTTCAAGCTGTAGGCGTAACCGTGAGTAATGCGCTTCTATATCAAGATCCCAACACTCCTCCCATAGGAGGAATCTTATACTTCCTAACTTTCGTGTCCATAGCATACGCTCTTTCCATGAAAGAGCCAAAACCGACGTTGGAAATGGTCTCTGTCGAACCCGCTGCAGGACTCGAGGACTCGCTTCGCAAGTTCCTGCAGCAATTTTACGACTCGATGACTGAAGATAAACTGGGACAAAAAACCTTCAGGTTTATCAATTTTCTCGAAGAAGCAGGACTCGGAGATACCGCATCTCTATCTGAAGGCCAAGTGAGGTTGAAAGTAGGCGACCTCTCTGCCTTACAGCTTGTTAGAATCGTCGACAGAATACTGGGTTATATGAAGAAGATTGAGGCAAGGGTCGAAGTATCCGACCGCCTCTTGCCGGTCTTGAACTTGATCTATTTACGTTCTGAACCTGATATCGTGTCTTTACTGAAAACTCATGAAGACTATCTGAAGAAGAGTGATATAGCCTACGGAATAGGCTATGGGAGCCTTCTTGGACTCCTGACTCAGGACGAGAGTTTGAAGAACGCAGAGAATTGGGAAGCTTGCTTGAAGATTTACAAACGGATATTGCTAGCCGTTATTGGGAACAACCGCTCGTTGATTGGTCTAGACCTGGAAAGAGAGAAGAATAAATCAGCCATCACTAGCAGTTTGAAAGTCAGTGGCGAAGGTGAAGTTGATTTCGAGGGTGTGAGAAGAAGAACGTTAGACATTCCAGCGGATAGAAGAGTTGAAGCGATTATCGGCGCTTTCAATCCGTTAATCTGTTGGATCTTTGAGAAACTTCGTGCAATTTCTGAAAAAGATGCTGAAGAAGCCCTCAAGAAATTCGGACTGGTATTGAAACTGAACAGAAGAAGAGCATTTGAACTAGGAATATATGATAGCTTACTTGCATCCTTGTCTACAAGAATTCCGCAGGAGACCGCCCAAATCCTATTCTTAGCCGACGGCTTTTCAAGAGAAGATGTCAACGCATTTTCCAAATACTTGCAGACACAACACAATCAAATCGCCGGAAACAAAATTCTACTTGAGAGCTCTCCCACTGAGAACTACGAAGTCTGCGTTAGGGCTTTTCTGAAAGAAGCGCTAGCCAATGGAGAACGATGCATAGTATTCACACGGAAGAATAGCCAGGTCTACCGTCAGTCAGCTGGACTTGGTATCGCCCATTTCTACTACCTTTCTCCAGATATCTCGCGCCCGTCCGATCTGTCCAAAACCGAGACCGTTCTTCCTCTCTACGACATAACGCATATCCTCAACGTACTCGATAACACAGTCAAGAGCGACCCTTGGGTTTGGTTAGTCTTCGACAATATATCTGATTTGATGCTGTCCACTGGAGCTAAGACAACCTATAGATTTCTAAGGCATTCAATTGAGATTCTAGCCTCTGCCAAAGCATGCTCACTACTTCTCTTCAATTCCGAAGCTCACGATAAAGCGGATGTCTCGGCTATACAAGGCCTATTTGACATCATACTCTTCCTAAAGCAGGGAGCGATTCAATTGGTCAAGGCTTAATCCGCGACAAGATACTTATCGAAATTTGATCTCAAGGTCTTTGTGCATAATGATTTGGAGAGCTACTCTGAAATTAGCACAACGCTTAAGAAGAGCTAGCGCTATGATTTGTTTCGGTTCTTAATGAACAAGTGTTTTGAATATGGCTAGTGAAGTTCCACCTGTAGGTGCTGAAACCGTTAAGGTTCAGAGTTTGGATCCGCAGTCAAGACAGATTAATGTGACCGTTAAGGTTGTTTCCAAGAGCCCTGTTAGAGAGACTGTATCTAGATCAGATGGTTCAGCGCATCGAGTCAGCGACGCCTTGGTCGGAGACGAAACTGGAGTCATCTATCTAACTCTTTGGGATGACAATATCGAGAAGGTCAATGAGGGAGACACAATATCGATCAAGAACGGTTACGTATCCTTGTTCAAAGGGTCAATGCGCTTGAACATCGGGAGGTTCGGAAGTTTCGAAAGAACAGAGACCTCCCCTCCAGAGGTCAATACAAAGAACAACCTTTCGGAGAAGAGATTTGAGCAGGAGAGAAGATACCCAACCTTCCGCCCTACCTATAGAGACGAAGGATATCGTAGAGGAAGGCGGTTCAGAGGCTCCAGAAGAAGATTCTGAGATTCATATCCTTCGACCGGTATAAGACTGCTCATATTGCGGGATTCAATCTCCCAGCGTAGTCTTTATTCATTATGAAGCGGCTCACAGCGCACGCCTTCTCCTCGAAGTCGTCAAAACTCCACCCTGGATAAGGTCTGTGAGTAGTCGTTAGAACAAGTCGTTCAGATCCAACATTTCGGATAACATTCTTCACGACTTCAATCAAATCAGCTACAGAAATTCGATTGTTACATAGGAGATCGACCGGTATACCAGTGAAGAAGACCGTCCTAGGGAGAGCTTGCCTAACCTTTAGGAGCTGGGATGACCATGAGAGAGCTGCATTCAACGTAGACTTCGAACAGATATCCAAGGGGTGAACGCCATCGTAAGCTCTGCCAATCTGATCAAGGTATGGAACGATGTTTCCATCGGCATGAAGAACAGCGTATTTACCACCCGCCTTGATGGCTTCAGATAACTTCGCTTGTCTTTCAAGAATGACCTCCGTAAATGCTCTCCCATAAATCGAACATCTATAGTCACAGAAGTCGTCTGCAACTCGAACAGAGTCTATTTCGTCGTGGTTTGCGGCTGTTTTCACGGCTTCTAAGACTATTTCAAAAAACCTCTTGTGAATCTCTTCAGCCTTGCCTGAGTCTATGCGTGTTAGAACAGCGAAATCAAATTGATGAGCCACTTCGTCCGGATATCTCCCCGGTTTGATCAAGCCCGGGCTACAAGAATACTCAGAGTACTCAGTGGGCCCAATGATTTCAGCTTGAAGGAATTTCCCTTTAACAGTCGACGCAACCTTGGAGACTGCCATGTCAACTTCACGCAAAATATGATCGATATCAGGCCACTCGTAACGTCCGGCATCTAGCTGTTGGCTCCACTCGCGGTAGCTCAATCCTCTTCTTCTGAATGGGCCCCCTTTCGTCAGAAATGGTTGAAAGGCTTCAAGCCAGCATCGAATCCCAACGATATCTCCTATGGCAGCTTCTTTAACAGGGTCTGCCAGCAAGAAATAGAGCGGAATCCTGTTCGCTTTTCCATAAAACGTTTCAATGACGAGTTCACGAGAGGACATTAGACAGATCAGCTCGATTACGATTAAACTACCAACCATCAGATGAAGAAAACGATAAGCGGTTAACGTCGTTGTTTCAAGATCCATCTACATCCAATGATGATGAGGCTGATAACAACTATGACTGAAGCAGCGATGGCACCCACCAAGATTAAGAAGCCATCAGAGGGCCCTCCTGCAATTGAAACGAAGACTCCATCTAAGGCTTCTGTCGCTAGCTTGTAGGTGGTAATGCATGTAACATCAGCGACCCGCTTGATGCAGTTTGCGTCTAGAGTTTCTAAAGTATCGTCGGAGGTGTGAATGAAGGTTGTGTCCCAGTCCCAGAAGCGGACTGCTCTAACACCTTTCATCTCAAACGAGTCACTATCACTACCCACAGCCCCTACTCGACGCGCATAGAAGTTTTGGTACCCTAGCTTCTTAGCTATATTGCAGACGTATCGTGCCAGACCACTGGACTCTTCTAGTGTAAACATAACCGCTATTGTTTCACCTCTCGCAATGCCGTCGAGGCAGATAACCCCCATCGTAGATTTCAGTATCTCTGTGTTCTTTGCAACCCAGTTCATAGAACCTTGAAGGTCGAATTCTTCAGAAGAGAACGCAATGAAGACTACTGTTCGATTAAGGCTGAACTTGCTAAGAATGTAAGCCACTTCCATTACCACGGCAACTCCAGCGGCGTTGTCGTTTGCGCCAGGTGCTGATACATCAGGATCGCCCCCCGAGTACGAGTCATAGTGTGCACAGACGATTATGGTTTCGTTTCCGTTGACTGTTCCATTCTTTGATGCTACAACATTCATAGCCGTGAAACTCTCTGAAGCCCGTCTCGCAACGTTGAAGTAATCGAAGTGTACGACGTACCCTTCTAGGTTGGAAAAATGATCATACAGGAAGGCTGCGGAAGCATTGCATTCAGGCGTGAAGATGTATCTAGTCTTGAAGTCGACAAGCCTCTTCGTATTACTAATAATTCTTTCAACCGAGATATTGTCTAAGATAAACGAGTAGTCTTCCATAGATTGGATGACAATGAAACTCTGTGAACTGATGACTGTGATTGAGAGCAAGGTGATCTGAATAAGAATACCCTTGAACTTAACATCCATTGCCCTCAGACTCTTCCCCTTCAGCCGTAAACATATCCTTTGGTTCATGAAATTCTTTCATACGGATTAGTCCAAGTCTCCGCATTCGCATAAACTCTCATGAATTATGTCGTACAGCTGTTTCATACCTCTGCCAGTTTTAGCCGACACTCGGATGAGCCTCTGCGATTTCGCAAGGACTTTCGTTGCCTCTACATAGCGGACTGCTAAATCGGTGATAGCCCCAACTCCCTCCTTCTCAATTTGCCGCTTCAAGTATTGGTGATCTTCCATCAGACGGCCCAAATCCCTCCTCTTCACTATGTCCACTTTGTTAAGAACATTGACCATAGGTATCCCCAGCCTAAGCTGAGAGGCGATTTGGAGCGAGAAGATAGCCGCCAAACTCGTAGGCGTTTCAGCTAAATGAGGATCTATCAGATACACTCCTATCGTGGGTGCAATATCTCTAAAAGCACTGACAACCGCTGGACCTGTCGGTCTGAAAATAAATATCTCGCTCTGTCCTGGTGTATCAATGAGCCTAAAATCAGCCTGTGTAGTCGCTATTTCATGCAAGATCACATGCATCCTTTTCAGTATCAGTTCAGCTCCTCGTATCATAGCTCCGTTCGGTCCAAGCTTCTCCTTCCTCATAATCTCTCCAATCGTAAAGTGATCTCTTATATCGAAACTCGGCCTGTACGGGAGGCTTGTGCAACCTGGATCGAGATTTATGTAAGATGTATTCGAACCCATCTCACTGCGAATCCATTTGCCGAACGTTGTTGCTAAGCTTGTTTTGCCCGATCCCGCCGGTCCTAAAAGTAGTATCTGCATCACAGTCAACTTCAGATACCTAAAGAAATAACCGTGAAGCAGAATCCATAAACACTTCGTGAAAGACAGCAAGGTTTTCAGAGCTGCCAAGGCTCTTCTATTGTGAAGAGATAGTTTCGTAGTCTGGAGCGTACATTCAGTGAGAAGCAATCTAATGAAAGCTCATTTGATTGAGAAGCAGAGGTTGAGTAGGAGGAGTTATGTGAATTATGCCGCAGGGCTTGCTGCAGTCGGGATAGTCGCCGCTACTGGCTATGCATGGACAATCAGGAAGGAAACTCAATATCAGACGATAATAACCGGGCAAGCGATTGCACTTCCGAAACCTAAGCCATCCGGCTTCATGTCGGTGGAGGAAACTATCGCGAAACGAAGATCGATCAGAGACTATACGCCGGGGCCTCTTTCATTGGAAGAAATATCACAACTCCTTTGGGCTGCTCAAGGAATAACTGATCCAGCATCAGGTAAGAGAGCGGCTCCAAGCGCGGGAATGACTTACCCACTCGAGATCTATCTGGCGATAGGAAAGGAGGGTGTCAAAGATCTGCCTCTAGGAGTCTACAACTACATTCCTCAGAATCATAGCATTGTTAGGATTATGGGCGAAGACGTAAGAAATTCGCTCCAAAGGGCTGCACTCGGACAGTCTTGGGTCGGTGCAGCCCCTGTTACATTAGTCATAGCAACTATCTATGAAAGAACGACGGATCGGTACGGCGATAGAGGCGTTAGGTATGTATATATCGAAGCTGGGCATGTCGCAGAAAATGTGTTTCTGCAAGCTGTAGCGTTGAATCTTGGAACTGTGCCGATCGGAGCTTTTAACGATGATGATTTACAGAGGGTCTTAGGATTGCCTAAGGATGTTAAACCAATCTACATAATGCCGGTCGGGAGAGTTTGAAGGCCCTGTTTCATAGCTTCTTCAGCATTTCAGCAGGAGATCGAATCCTTTGCTGAAGATTGACGATGAAATTAAGGCTCGATATCCTAGCTTTGATGTTTTGACCTGTAGAATTACAAATGTCGTAGTTGAGAAGAAAAGCTTGGAACTTGAGAAATTTAAGGAGGCACTCATCGAAGAGGTGAAGCGTAATTATACTCTCGACTTCTTAAAGGATGCGCCTACGTTTAGAGCATACCGTGACTTCTTCTGGAGGGTAGGAATAGACCCTACTAAGAACCGTCCAGCGGCGGAAGCGCTGATTCGAAGGATCCTGCGTGATAACCCTATCCCAAATATCAATACCGTTGTCGATGCCTACAACCTTGCTTCAATCAAGACGGAGATAGCATTAGCAGCGTTCGACCTACAGGAACTAGAGGGGAACCTTGTTATGCGATTCGCGAACAGAGGGGAGAAGTTTCTCTGGATAGGAATGGAGAAGCCGATGGATTTGGAAGGAAGGGAAGTGGTTATTTCAGACGACCGGAAACTTGTTGCCATTTATCCGCATAGAGATGCTGACCGATCAAAGGTTACAGAGAAGACTAAGAATATTCTGCTTCTCGTGTGCGGCGTTCCAGGAATCACAAAGGATACGCTTGCTCAAGCGGCAACTGTAGCAATCGAATACGTAACAAGATTCTGCGACGGCGAAGGGAGAATAGACTAACTGAGGTTGACTGCGCCTTAGCGTTTTGAAAGGTTCCTCAAACCACTACCAGCCATAGAAAGGCAGAGGAGATCTCATGATTACATACGTTTCAAAGCGGTCGAGTTCATGCCGAAACTGCGGTTTCTGCAGTGGTCACATATTTTGTCGAGGCGCTACGCCTTGCATTGGTTGCGGTGCATGCGTCGCTGCTTGCCCTTTCGAAGCCAGACTTCTTGAACAGGACACTAAGCGGAGAGAGATAATTCAAGTGAAAGTCAATAGTGAGACAGTTTATCTTCCAGAACGTATCACTGTTCTCGACGCTCTAGAATCCTTAGGATATTCTGTTTCAAAATTTCCGGGCGAAGGAGACCTATTCGCTCCATGTCGATTAGGCGGGTGTTGGGCTTGTGCTGTGATCATTGACGGAAAACTGAAGCCCAGTTGTACAACAGCTGTCAAGGACGGTATGAATATTCGAACCGTTGAACAAGAGGTTGAAAAGCATACTCCTATGAGACTCGTCTCAAGTTTCCAAGGGCACTCCGTCGGAGGAGTTGGAACGCCATACTGGATCAAAGCCAAAGGATGGAATTATCGATATGTTGAAGTAGCGTGTTTCGCGCATGGATGCATTCTCCGATGTCCTACCTGCCAAAATTGGAAGATAACATATTCTTCTGCGGAAGAACCGTTAAGCCCCGAGCGGGCAGCCAAGATAATGACTCGCGAGAGAAGAACCCATGGAGTCGACAGGATGGCCATAAGTGGAGGGGAATGTACATTGAACCGACGTTGGCTTATAGAGTATCTCAGAGAGTTGAGAAGACTAAATCCGGATAAAGAAGCGAGATTTCACGTCGACACGAACGCGGTCATTCTGACACGTGACTATATAGATGATCTCGTTAACGCAGGCATGACGGATATAGGTCCTGACGTTAAAGGCCTAGACGTTGATACGTTTATTCGCATCTCTGGACTAAAGGATAAGGAGTCAGCGAAGAAGTTCCTTGAAACAGAGTGGAATGCTGTAAGATATCTGCTGGACGAGTATTGGGGAAAAATCTTCATTGGAATAGGCCTCCCGTATAACCCGAAATTAATCTCACTTGACGAAGTGCAACGGATTGGAGAGAGAATTGCTAGTATAGAGACCGATGTGCAGGTTTCTGTGCTGGACTATCGACCTGAATTCCGTAGACAGGACATCACACCACCGGCATTTTACGAAATGGTTCAAGTAAGGAATCTTTTGGAGGAGACAGGGTTAGGATGTGCGATCTGCCAGACGGAGCAGGGTCACATAGGTCCGTAGTTACCCCAAACGTTGTGCTAATAGATGAACACATCCGCTAGATGGACGTCTGAAAGACGACTGTTACCCGTATTCGTTACAATCTATATGTTTTCACTAGGAGTTGGAATAGCCACTCCGATAATTCCATTGTTCGCTCAAAGCTTAGGGGCTTCTTATACTGAAGTTGGACTTGTTGGAGCATCACACTCGATAGTCTTCATAATGTTTGCTGCTCTCTCGGGGAAACTTTCAGATAGATTTGGAAGAAAGACTTTGATTCTCACAGGTGCCGTGCTGGATGCGCTTGCTGCGGTACTATATCTTGTTGCAGGAAGCGTGAACGAGATTATTCTCATTCGGACCCTTGAAGGACTTGGGCAGCCTTCTGGCCTGCAGTTGAAGCTTTGACCACTGGGGTAAGTGCTTCAGCGTCTGGAAAAGCGATGGGTCTGAGTAGCGCTTCTTACGGAGCTGGTTTCGCACTCGGTTCTTTGGTCGGAGGATCTATCGCAGCAATGATAGACTATCGAAATACGTTCTACTTCTACCTTCTGCCTTGTATGATAGCTGCCCTAACTATCTCAATATGGTTCAAAGATGCTGCGATTGCTGAGACCTCAAAGGAAGATCCGCCAGTGACTCTTCAATCCAATGAGCTACAGGTTGACTTATGGAAGTCTCGTCCTTTCCTGCTTTCTAATGTGGTCGCCGCATCTTACACGTTTGTACTAGGAACACTCCTAACTCTCTTCTCAGTTTATGCAAAAGGTTTAGGCGTAGAGGTCTTTTGGATTGGTGCATTATTCACATTATTCTGGATTGGAAGGATAGTTTCATCAATGAATGCTGGACGAATATCTGAAAGGATCGGAAGAAAATCTGTTTTGGTCCCGGCCCTGATCGGTTGCGCGATCGCATCATTTCTCGTTGCAATCTCTACGGGCATCGAGCTCTTAGGCATTTCAATAGTGATGATGGGTGTATCGATAGGTGCGATTTTCCCTGTTGCTGATGCATTCATTTCAGATAGCGTTCACGCGCGACGGATACGGGTAGCTATGGGAATCTTCGAAACTTCATGCGGAATCGGTATGACGACGGCAGCTGGTATCGGCGGAATAATCGCAGATCAGCTCAATCCTCGTTATCCCTACATTCTATGTTGGCTAATTTCGAAAGTTCCGTTGTTACATTATGGACCATGCTGAGACATGTGGAGGCTCATTCAAAGAAGCAGATAGCCTAAAAGTTGTTGTAAACTTCCTTGAACGCTTTAAGGATGAACGAGTTCTCTATGTTTTGACACAGAATTCTATGCTCTTCCGGCAAGTGAAGAAGAAGGTACATCGCTTGAAATATATCGCCGTTCTTGGACCAAGGAATGAAAGTACAAGATGGAACCTTGTCCAGCTTTGAATGCTTCGTTCGCTTTTGAAGTTCCGCGATTTCGCAGTCAACGACGGATGTGTCAAGCACTAAAGCGCTCAAAGCTATCCAAAACAGAACAAAGCACTATAACAATATAAGATTTGGTACGTGAATATCACAAAATCTTCGATATAAAGTAAGAATGAGGGAGCAATTCTGTAAGCTCTTCCTGTAATTTATTAGCCGAACTGGGGCCACCGAGCCTAGACCATGTCTAGGAATCGGCTCACTCCTTGTAAGGTTTGTTCATGAGCAGTCACCTAGGAACCCGAAGGTTTGAAGTCAAACTGTCGCGTAGATTTGGCATTCAGGTGTTAAGGAGTATGTTCTTTTGTAGTTTCGCCGCAACCAGTTTTCGAACGCCGCGTGGTCGACGACACATTCGAGACATGATCCGAGGCGTCCTCGACAGACCTCTAAGCAGAAAGTGGATGTTTGCTTCCTTACACCTTTCTCTCCGTTCGCAGTCTCAGTCATTCCACTGAATCCTCGTTGCGGCAAAGTTTGCCTCACGAATGCCTTTATCTCTTATGGTCAAAAATAGTTGAGAACGATCAAGAGTGACCAAAGTTGGTCAAACAGCCACTCAAGCATCTTCGGTAACCAACGTTCAATCGGTCAACTCAAAATGCAACAGAATCTGAAATAGAAGAGAACAAATTTCTCCAAGTTTATAGAGTTGGCGGATTTGTAGTATCATCAAATGTGATTTGTTATGGCTGACAAGCTCGAAAACGTCGTCTTTGTAGGCAAGAAGCTCCCCATGACGTACATAACCTCGATTATCACAGCTTTCACAATACATGATGAAGTCATAGTTAAGGCTAGAGGAAGATCGATCTCTTCAGCCGTAGATACAGTTGAGATACTCCGGAGAAGATTCATGAAAGACATTGAGGTGAAGAGCATCAAGATTGGAACGGATGAACTCAAGATGGATGATGGAACTGTGAAACCTGTTTCAACGATAGAGATCGTTCTGACCCGTGGATCTTGATGGTATTTGGAAGAGCTGAAAGCTTTCCGATAGCCTACATGACTTTAGGCGTTTCATTTTCCAGAAGAGATTTCATTGCCGAGAATAGTCCGAGTAGAAAAGAGTAGAACTCTTCAGGTTGCGGTTCCGGCATCTTTTCATGGAATTCGAGCAAACCAAACTCTCTGCGAACAGGCCTGATAGATATCGCTCCTCTCTGCATCTGTTCCTTCAAAAAGAACTGAACATCCTGTTCAGACAAGAGAGGCATCCCTTTGCTTGCCCTCCACTTGTTTCCATTCTCAGTTATTAATTTTGCCCAACCTTCAATGCTTGTAAGATCATAGGAGAACTTCTCAACCGGCATTAGCGGGCTCAGCAAGCTAAGTATCCAACACCCAAGGAGTTCGCTATAGGAAGGAGCTTTGACCGCACGAATCGCATTCAGAAGCTCCGTTTCATCCTGAAGAAGAGAATCCCAACTTTCATCAAATGCCACTCTATGTCCATCGAATGCTACTGTCAACCGAAGGTTGAATAAAAGCATCTCCTTGAGGTAGTCGACCGCTTCTTTCGTACGCCCGTCGCCTAAGAGAGAAATGAACCCTGAATATGCTCGGCCCAGTATCTCCGCTATGCTTGAGACCACTGTCTCACCGACAGACCCGACGAATACAGATATTTGTTTCTCTTTTTCCTCCGTAAGGTTCTTGCTGGAGAGTTCAACTTCACACGTGTAAGGGATCTCGCCAAAGATTATCTCATCATATCTAATCTTACCTCTATGAGCTTTGATTACCCGTTTCGTAGAAGCCTTCAAAAGTCCTAGTTTATCTCCAAGAAGCTCCTCATACTCAACGCCTACGCTCGTCTTCCGATAGAAATGGCTTGGAATCTTGTATCCGCGCCGGCTCACTCCCATCTCAACATATTTTTCAGAGCGTAAGGACTTTAGAGTCTTGGTGAGCGTTGAGAAACTCATCCCAATATTCTCAGCCTTCAGCTTCCGCCACAGTTCATTAAAGCCTACGCCTCTGTCAGCAGGAAGATGACTGAGCACTTGATAGTGTTGTTCTTCTGTCTTCGGAAATGGCCCGCGCCTTGCCAACCTACTCTCCTCCTGAGTAGTACTATCTAATTCAGTAGTATTTATCAATGCCGAAAGCCCAATTCTTTATTGGAGATAAGCATATGCCGTTCATAGGACCTTGGGAAATAGCTCTCATACTTGTAGTCGTTCTGATCCTCTTCGGACCGAAGAAACTGCCTGAACTTGCTAGATCAATAGGTGATGCTATAAGACAATACAGATCGGCAACAGAGGGATCTCTAACTCAAACAACGGCAACTCCTGTGAAAACTGAATCAACTTCTGCTACAGCCAAAAGCGACGAACAGCTTCTAGTTGAGACCGCTAAGAAGCTGAACATATCGACTGAAGGAAAGACGCCGGAACAAATCTCGAATGAGATAATAGAAGCCAAGAAGAAGACCGAGACGTAGAAGCTGCGAGTAACTCGGAGGGGTAGCGTACGAGAGCTAAGTTTGCGGTAGGGTCAGCTCTATTAATGCTGGGTTTCATTATCTATCAGTTCGGTCTCTCCATAATGGTACTACCTGGAAGCTACTTGAGTGAAGTAGAGAGTAGTTTTATCGCCACATTTTTTCCAGGCCAACCAGTAGATTTGGTGGCCGTTTCTTTACAGTTCTGCGGCGGTATTATCGCAATTCTCGGATTAATCATGGCCATTAGCGGAGTTTCTGCTCCTCAAAGAATAGAGACGCGGTATATTCAAGCACAGCCGCAACCATCAACAAAGCCGACGCAAAAGCTGATTCAGCGGTTCAACTGCAAGTTCTGCGGAGCTGAAATTGCTGAGGATGAGCTTTTCTGCCCGAAATGCAGAAAAGCTCAGAAGTAGCCTACGTATAAGCGACCAACGCAAACAAGGGATCAACCCTTCCCCGCTCTTGAGTAGGCGACGGCGATGGGAGTAAGATGAACTCTGTAAGTAAGTCGAAAACCGGAGAGATGACTTTCTGGGAGCATACAGAAGAGCTCCTAAGCCGACTGCGAACGATTCTGGTATGCGTATTCATCGCTGGCGCAGTCGTCGGGTTCTTTCCTGTGAATCCTGCAACTTTTTTTGATCCTCTGTCAACCTCGTACACTCCAATAATTTCTGTTGTATTACGACAGGTCGAGAGAGATTTGCTTCCGAAAGACGTAGTGCTTATCGCTGGAAATATGATGGATACAGCTGGGATTTATCTGCTGATGTCGGCCCTTATGGGAGTCACGGTTTCTATGCCGATCATAGCTTACGAATTGTACAAGTTCATTAACCCAGCTTTGTTGGAGACTGAACGAAAATATATGAAGCGGTTCATAGGGTCCTTTGTAGGTCTCTTCATTGCTGGAGCCTTCTTCTCGTATAAGATCATAGTTCCGATAACGCTTAGAGTGATGTTGTGGTTCGTCTATAGTTCAGGAGCGGCTTTGTTCATACCGATTGCAGACTTCTTCAGTCAGGTAATTGTGTTAATAGTTGTTGTCGGACTGTTCTTTACTTTTCCCGTATTCTTCATTTTGCTGGTTCTTCTCGGTATAGTGAACCCTGATTATCTTACTTCAAACAGAAAGGGTGTCTATGCGGGCTTCTTGATCCTCGCAATCGTGCTGACAGCTGACCCGACACCGATAACCGATATGATTATTCTCATTCCATTTGTAGTTCTCTTCGAAAGTACTATCTTGATCTCACGTTACATTCAGAGAAAATAGCGTAGGAGGATACGCCTCCTAAACACCAATTGCAGTTCAGAGGTCAGGTTTTTCACACAGTCATTTTGTCCGCGCCATCGTTATTGGTGAGGCAGAACGGTCCATATTCCACGAGCCCTTTGAAGATTGGTCATCTTACGCGGTCAGATGTTTTACGGACTTCGTAGCAGGTGAAGCTTATATAATTCGTCAACCGGTAAAATGAAGACAAATGCCGTAGAACTAAAGCTCTGAAATTCAGGAAATCGTCAGGAAACTCCGAGAATGGTAATCGTACTAGACACCACACTCAGGGAAGGAGAGTTACAGCCAGGGATACAGTTCAATTGCAGAGTTAGAAAAGAGCTTGGACTTGCTCTAGCTGAAATCGGCACGCGCAGGATTGAATATCCTATAGCGTACTCTTCTCGAGGAGGAAGAGTAGACGACATTCGAGAAGCCATAAAAGAAGTCAAGAACTATTCCAACGACCTGCAAGCGATTCTTCAGTGTAGAGCATGTAAAGAAGACGTTGAAAATGCAAGTCGGTATGGAGCGGACGGATGCGCTGTATACCTAGGCGTGACGGAGAAGCATAGGAAAGGGAAGCTCAGGGGCCTAAGTAGAGACAAAGCAATCGAACAACTATCTGAATCAATAGGGCTTTTGAAAGACTTAGGCTTCAGGTATCGGAGGGCGGTACTTGAGGACGTATCAAGGTTCTTTACATCTCAAAAAGGTTTCGAGGATACAGAGGCCTACCTTTCGCGTCTCCTCGATTCGGTTCACAAGGCAGGGGCTACGATAGTCAGCATTCCAGACACAAGCGGCATAATACCGCATACTAAGGTTTCGGATATCGTTAGGAAGATGAAAAGGCTTACTGATTTACCATTAGCTGCTCACTTCCATAATGACTATGGAAATGCTTTGGCGAATGCAATAGAAGCATTCTTAGCTGGAGCTGAAGAAATTCACGTCAGTATATGTGGCTTAGGCGCTAGGAATGGCATAGTAGATCACTACGAGTTTGTGTCAAACCTTGAGGACATACATGGGGTTTCAACTGGCGAGAAGAGAGAGCAATTAATGGCTTTATACAAGAGGTTTGAGCAACTCACTAAGATACCTATTCCTTGGAGGCATCCGTTGTCGCCATCGGCGAACCTAGAGAAGGCAGGGACTCATCAAGCGCAGATCGTTGAGGCTCCGGAAGGATATATACCGCCTAGGAAATTGGCTCTTGATTTCAGTGGCGCAGTCTTCTTTGAAGCCAGTCAATTCATTAGCAAGCGTGTTGTTAGCGAACTCTTGAAGCAGTACTCTGTCAGCAACGATCTAGAATTGGAGGTTACTAAGGCGATCGCAAGCAGATCCGTGTTGAGGCAGAGGAAGCTAACTAGCCAAGAGGTAAGGGACATAATCGAGGCAAAGACTGGGATTTCCTTGCCTATCGAACTTATTTCCAAATCCATTCGCGGCTCGGAGTACGCTTACATTGTGATAAATTACAAGCCTCAGTATAATGGTCGAACAATCGTCGACGAGGTTACACGTTGGGAAGAAGTGGTTCAAGCTGATGAAGTATATGGTGATGTTGATTTGGTCATACTTAGTCGATTAAAAGACCTTGAAGGCAGAGATGTTGTTGACAAAATTAAGGAGAAGTTCAAGGACGGAATAGTGAAGATTACAACTTGGATAGTTGAGTGATAACTGCGTCAGCCATATCTACAGTGCTTGCATTTCCACCTAGATCACGCGTTACTGCAGTGCCTTCTTCAAGTACTTTATCGAGTGCACTTTCTAGCATTGAAGCGTGTCGAGACAGATTCAAGTATTTTAACATCAGTACAGCTGAGAGTATCATAGCCGATGGGTTTGCGACTCCTTTTCCAGAAATCTGAGGAGCAGATCCATGGACAGGCTCGAAGAGAGCGAAATGATCTCCAATATTCGCGCTCGGAGCTAAACCCAACCCTCCCACCAAACCTGCCGCCTCGTCTGATAATATGTCGCCGAAGAGGTTTGTCGTCAGAATCACATCTAGGTCTTGAGGCTGCATCACAAGTTTCAGTGCAGCGGCATCGATGATCAGTTCGTCAGCCTTTATTTCTGGATACTGGGTTGCTATATTAAAGCAAGTTTCGCGGAAAAGCCCGCAAGTTTCTTTGAGTACATTTGCCTTGTGAACTATTGTAACCTTTCTCCTTTTCTGCTGACGGGCGAGTTCAAATGCAAAGCGTGCAATCCTATTTGACCCCTGCTTGGTTATCACTCGAACACCAAGAGCACTATCATCTGCACGGAATTCTAGTCCTTTGTACATTCCTTCAGTGTTCTCGCGAACAATAATCAAGTCGATATTCCCGTAAAGACTCTTAACGCCGGTCCTTGACTTTACCGGCCTAATGTTGGCGTAGAGGTCCAACTTCTGCCTCAATGTCACCGCAATACTCTTGAAGACTCCCGGTCCCGGTGGGGTTGTTGTCGGACCTTTTAAGCAAGCATTAGTCTTTCTTATGGCCTCTATATCTTCGTCAGAAATCTGTTTCCCACTCTTTTTCCAATACTCAAACCCGAGATCGAACCTCACGAACTCCAAATCTAGGCTGAGGTTCTTCAGGACATGCGATGTGGCTTCGGTGACTTCTGGCCCTACCCCATCTCCGGGAATGACGGCTATCTTATACATTTTGCCAAATTGAGCCTCCATGCTTCTTGAAGTGTTCAACGAGTCCTCCGTCTTTCAATATCTGAAGCAGAAAGCCTGGCAAAAGCTTCATCTTGAACTGTTGAGAACTATCCAAGTCTCTTATGGTTCCCTTCTCCAAATCAATCTCCAGTAAACAGCCTTCCTGAACTTTCCCAGCTATCTCCTTGCATTCAACGATTGGCAACCCAATGTTTATCGCATTCCTATAAAAGATGCGAGCAAAGGAGCTGGCAACCACAGCCCCGATGCCAAGTTGCCTCAGAACAAGCGGCGCATGCTCTCTACTTGAGCCGCATCCGAAATTCTTCCCGGCAACAATAATGTCATTTTTCGAGACCTTATCCGAGAAATCTCGGTCTACGCCTTCCATCGCATGCTTCGCCAGTTCTCCCATGTCTACTGTTCTAAACTTATACTTGCCAGGTATGATCTGATCCGTGTTTATGTCATCCCCAAAGACCCAAGCCTTTCCTCTAATCGTGCTCACGCTCAATACTACTCCTCCAACGACCGAGGGTCAGTTATCTTCCCCGCTACAGCTGAAGCTGCAGCAGTATAAGGAGAAGCCAAGTATATGCTAGCTTCAGCGCATCCCATACGGCCCAGAAAATTCCTATTCGACGTTGAGATGCAGACCTCTCCAGGGGCTAGAACACCTTGATGGGCTCCTAAACATGGCCCACACCCAGGATTGCAAACCACACAACCTGACTCAATAAAGACCTCAATTAACCCGCTCTTCACTGCTTGTACGTAAACTTCCCTAGAAGCTGGAACTATGATCATTCTGACACCTTGCTTAACCTTTCTCCCGTCAAGTATCTGAGCTGCAGCCTCCAAATCTTCCAGTCTTCCATTGGTGCATGAACCGAGGAACACTTGATCAACCTCAACCCCCTCAATTTCACGCACAGGCTTGACGTTGTCGACCTGATGCGGACAAGCCACTTGCGGTTCCAGCTTGGTCACGTCGAAAGTCAGGGTTTCCTCATATTCGGCGTCAGGATCGCTTCTAATGGGCTCAATTGATCCATGAACCCTGGATTGAAGGTAAGCCAGTGTTTTTTCGTCAGGCTCTACAAAACCTGTTTTAGCGCCCATCTCCACAGCCATATTGCAGAGCGTCATTCGAGCGCTTATGCTCATTTTTCCGACAACTGGCCCTTCAAATTTTGCAGCTTTATAAGTAGCCCCGTCAGCTTTGACTTCACCTATGATATTCAAAATAATATCTTTCGCCACTACAAATTCCGGCAGATTACCTTTTATGATAAAGTTCAATGTTTCAGGAACCTTGAACCAAAGTTTTCCTGAACTGAGTACAGCCGCCATGTCAGTTGACCCTATGCCTGTTGAGAAAGCTCCGAGAGCGCCATATGTGCAAGTGTGAGAGTCAGCTCCAACGATGAGAGATCCTGGTTTGACGTGCCCCATTTCCGGAAGAAGTTGATGACAGATCCCGAACCCCACGTCATATACCTTTATTCTTTGACGTGAAGCGAATTCCCTCATACTCTTCTGGAGGGCGGATGACACCTCGGACGCGCTTGGAGCGACATGGTCTACAACAAGAACTATTTTCTGAGGGTCCCAAACTTTTTGACTGCCCATCTCCTGAAGCGCTTTCATAACTAGAGGTGCAGTTCCATCATGAGCCATGGCTAGATCTACAGCCGCAACAACTATGTTTCCAGATCTTGCCACTCTTCCTGAAGACTTGCTGAATATCTTCTCAACTATCGTGAGGCCCATTGAATTAACCAGTACGAAACACTAGAGAAAAAACAGATAAGCTTTTCTAGTGAGCGTTCTCATTTTCGCTTCTTGAAGACTTCTTCGACGATTCCCAGAAACTCCTTGTCAGATAGTGCGCTTCGACGCTGTTCCGATGTCTCTTTAACTATAGCAACTATCTCTGCAACTTTTTCTCTTGGTGCATTATAACCAAGTGTATGAAGTTTGTGTAAGACAGCATGAGTTCCACTAAGTTTTCCCAAGAGGAGCCGCCTTTGTTGACCCACAAGCTCTGGAGGGTAAGGCTCGTAGGTTATCGGATTCTCCAAAACACCATGTTGGTGAATGCCAGATGTATGAACGAAGACGTTCTCACCAACAACAGGCTTATTCGGAGGAACCGCGATCTTTGAAAGACTTTCAACTAGCTTGCATAGATCGCACAATTTCGCAGTATTGAAACAACGGAAGTTATACAGGTTGTGAAGGGCAATTATAATCTCTTCACTAGCAGCTAAACCCGCTCTCTCACCTAGACCATTTACCGAACTTGATATCACCGTAGCGCCTTCCTCAAATGCGGCTAGACTATTTGCAACGGCTAAACCATGGTCGTTATGGCAATGAATTTCAATAGGAACCTCAACCGTTTTCCTTATTTCGCGTACCAAGTATTTCATGGCTGCAGGAGTTATTGCACCAAGAGTGTCCACCACTCGAGCTCTGTCGGCCCCGGCCTTCACAACCGTCTCAAAGACCTTTTTCAAGAAGACTATATCCGATCTGGTCGAATCTTCCGCACTATACGTAACATACAAGCCATATTTTTTCGCATGTTCGACAACTTGCACTGCTTCCTGAAGATACTCCTCGCGTGTCATCTTGAGTTTATATTTCAAATGTATGTCAGACGGCGGAAATGACAGAACTACGCCGAACGCTTCACATTCGGCTACCGCATCCACATCGGATAGTACTCCTCGAGCAAAACCGAACACTTTGGCTTTCAGTTTCTCTTTCACAATGCCTCTGATGGCCAGTTTCTCTCCCTTTGAGGCTGCTGGAAATCCCGATTCGATTTGCTGAATTCCCACTTCGTCTAGCTTCTTCGCGATCGCTAGCTTGTCTTCAGGCTTGAACGCGACGCCTGGGGTCTGTTCACCCTCTCGTAAAGTGGTATCGTGTATTACGGCCTCATCCGGGGTTGAAACGGACCCCACGACTTCCCTTATGAAGCACAATGGGCTTACACATATTCTGGCGTCAGGCAAATCCAAAGACGATACACCTCAACCTATACTCTGGAAGCATGGAGGATGTGAGAAATGGAGCGAGTAACAGTAGTCGCAGCACTTGGAGCACACATAGATACGACGCGATTCGCAGTTACGGCACTCTAGACCTATCCCGCAATCTCCACATCTGAACGCGCTTTCGTTTCTCGAAATTCCAGAGGGGCCTCCCTCACTAGGGAGCGGTACCTTCACTGTATTGTCACCGAATACTCTATAATATGTCAAAGCTGATGATTTCGAATGTCGATACTCCTTTACGTTGTGATTTGCCTTTCTTAGAGAAAGCCTTATCTCAAAGTAGAACCTTATACACGGGTTTTATAGCGGATTCCGCTAGCCAAAAATAGCCTTTATAAAAGTTTCGGCAGTGTT
>CAZHMI010000013.1:7956-30293 GCA_964533795.1 uncultured Candidatus Bathyarchaeia archaeon | reverse complement strand
GAGTTAGCTTTACTTGCAAGCGAGTTCGTAAGCAGCCTAGAAACTTCGAGAGGCGGATCCATGCTATTCCTTAAGCGTCCATCCTTTCTTATGAACGATGAATATGGTTAGCATTATTCCGATCGCTAGAAAGGATATTACCCCAACCGCCAATACGATCAAAAAGAAAGGAATAGATTTCAGTTTCCAAGTGGCGACGACCACCTTAGGGCTGTCCACTTCTATAGTTGCTGATGGAGTGCTGGCCGTAACATCTCCTGACCAACCGTTGAACTGATATTCAAGACCGACCAGGGATACAGTGGTCGGCGATACTGAGATAGTTGCTTTTGAACCAGCATCGTACCATCCGGATCCAAGAGCCGTTCCATATGATGACCGGACAGACAAGTAATGCTGTGTAACATACTTGAATACGACGGTCCCTGAATTAGAGACATTTAGAGAATAGTATTCGCAACGATACCTCGTTCCAGATGTACCGTTGATATGTTCCGGAACGTTGACAGTAATCTTGTCAGCGTAGAACCGAAAATCCCGAGGCTGCCCAGTAGAAAATGAGCCATTTGGAAGATTATTAATGTAAAGTTCCACAGCAAGGTCCGAAGGGACCCCGATAACGGTCACGACCAGATCTATCACCTGAACAATCACTATCTGGAAGTCTCTCGGGACGCTTTGAGTGACATTGGCGTCAGTGATCCAGGAGCCATAGCTGGCTTGCGCTCGCAAGCGCCAAGTCTTCGCCGTCGGTAAGGCAGTTAAACTCACTGTAAAATTCTTCAAGCCTACCCCTTTTACAGTCTCGTGTTCAGAAGACGCCAAAAGCCTGCCATCATCAAGGTCGAACACTTTGACCTGCAAGGAGGCGGATGAAGGTAGATGCAGGATAAACCAGTATGCCACTGTCATGACTACGGTAAATGACTGATTTGGAACTACCTCGCTTGGAGAATATATCCTCGAAATCGACGCGGACCATTCGATGCGCTGGCCACATACGATGTTAATAGGCGCCAGTGCGACCGCCAAGATCAATGTCGCTAGTAGAACCCAAGGAAATAGTTGGCTCTGAACGTGATACATTTTCACCCTCTGCACACGCCTAACTACAAGCCAGAAGCGGTCTTCCCAACTGCCCTTAACCAGATAAAGCACCACAGGTTCTAGTTAACCTTGCGTTTCTCGAAATTTCGAAAACAATAACCGGCCCGAGAGTCGACACAGAACCTTGAAGATCAGATGTTCTCTCGGGATGACGAATAAGATTCAGAGAAGTCTCAAATTGGCTTGAACTTGTACACGACCCGGTCTTCAGAAACCTGATGAGAAGCTACTTGAACGGGCAAGCCGACCTTCAAGCTTGAAGGACCCACTCCCGTCAACTGAGCTAAAAGGCTCAATCCGCCCTCCAACTCAACGACAGCAACGATGTATGGCGAGTATTTTGACATACTTTCAGGCGCGAAAGTCACCATAGTGTAGGAGAGAAGTCTACCTTGACGCGGAGCCTCAAACCATTCCATCTCGACCCTGCCGCATTTGCAATGAGCTCGAGGTGGAAGATATCTCAAACCGCATCTCTTACATCTCGTTCCCATCAACTTACCGTTTTTGAGTTGCTCAACGAAGCTGTTCACTAGCTCGGTTTGCGGTAACCATGAAGTGTATCCGAACTTCAACTTCCTACCTCACATATATATGAACGAACGCAAACTGGCCGGTCTCCCCTACGTTATGGCTTAACGCGATCTCAGCTCCGTTCACCTGCCTATTGCTTGCTTCGCCTCGAAGCTGCTTCGTGATCTCAACAGCCATCGAGACCCCGGTAGCACCAAGAGGGTGCCCCTTTGATTTCAAACCTCCGTCAACGTTAACCGGAGTCTTGCCTCCAATGTAGCTTTGACCTTCTTCAATGAACCTGCCGCCCTGTCCTTTTTCGCAGAAACCTACATCCTCGTAAGCCATGATCTCGGCTATCGTGAAGCAGTCGTGGACTTCTGCCACATCCACATCTTTCGCTGCTATTCCAGCCATTTTGTAGGCTTCTTCGGCAGCCAAGCGGCTCCCAGTCAATCCGGTTAAGGTCGGCCTTTCGCTGATAAGCATCGCATCTGAAGCAGCGCCTAAACCTTCGATCCAGATCGGCGTGTCGTTCAATCGCTTTGATCTCTCCTCGTTAGCCAATATTACAGCAGCGGCACCGTCCGAGATCAAGCAGCAATCGTAGAGGTTTAGCGGATAGGAGATTATCACTGAATTGATAGCCTCCTCGAGGGTGATTTCCTTCTGCAAGTGCGCGTAGGGGTTCATCGCCCCGTATTTGTGATTCTTAACTGATACCATTGAAAGTTGTTCTCTTGTTGTTCCAAACTGATTCATATGCGCAGTCGCCATCAATGCATAGAATCCAGGGAAAGTTATGCCGAATGGATACTCCCATTTCGTGTCCCCAGCACGAGCCATCAACTCAGTAGCTCGAGATGAACCGAGATGAGTCATCGTTTCCACTCCCAACACGAGAACCACATCGGCTAAGCCTGCTCTTATGAGAGACCAGCCTGTTCTTATCCCAGCGCTACCCGTCGCGCAAGCGGCTTCAACCCTGAAGGTAGGCTTTCCGCTCAACCCGATGTAGTCTTGAACAACGGCCGCTGGCGCTCCTTGACCTGCGAATTCTTCACCCGCAATGGCGATAACGGATGCATCAAGATCTCTGACGGTGATTCCCGCATCCTCTAGAGCAGGGACGGCTGCCTCATGCGCGAGTTCTCTAACTGTCACGTCACTTCGTTTACCAAACTTTGCGTGCCCAACTCCAACTATGCCTACTTTAGTCATGCTGAGGCTCACATTTCAAATAGTGTTCCTAGCATCTCGCGCAGTTAGAAGGCTATTATCTTCCCTTAAATTGAGGGCTCCTCTTCTCGGAGAACGCCCTCACACCCTCTTTCAGGTCTTCGGTTCTCAAGCATTTTACAATCGCTTCCGCCTCTAGCTTGTTCCCCTCCGTTATGTCCACTTCAAACGATGCTTTGATCAGTCGCTTCGCCTCTTTAACGGCTATCGGCGCATTGGAAGCGATCGTTCCAGCGGTCCAGCTCACTGTAGTACTAAGTTCATCGTGAGGAACAACTTTGTTCACAAGCCCTATTCTCTCCGCCTCTTTCGAATCGACCATTCCACCGGTTAGAATGAGTTCTGAGGCTCTTCCTTTCCCTAGGATTTTGGGAAGCCTTTGTGTACCTCCCCAGCCTGGGAGCAAACCCAGCTTCACCTCTGGGCTGCCTATCTTAGCGTTCTCAGAAGCAATCCTTATATCGCAAGCGAGAGCGAGCTCGAGGCCGCCTCCTAGAGCGTAACCGTTGATCGACGCGATTACAGGCTTCTCAAAGTTCTCGATCTTTCTGAAAACGCTTTGACCCAGTTCGATGAGAGATTTAACGGCAGCCTCATCCAAGGTTGATGTCTCCTTCAAGTCAAGTCCGGTGGAGAAGGCTTTCTCCCCTTCTCCGGTTATTACCACGACTTTGATTTGATCATCTCTCTTAATCTCTTCTAGGAGATTGTCAAGCTCCGTCAAGGTTTCCCTATTGAAAGCATTCAAGGTCTGAGGTCTATTTAGTCTGATCACTCCAATGTTCTCTTCTGGAGAGAGAAAACTTCCTTCCTTAGAATACTTCAAGTTCTTCAATTCCAAGGTATTCACCAAGCATCTATGAAGCTAGATGTGAGTAAAAGACTTTGCTTCAAGTTTTGGAATGTAGAAGCGTTCGAGTTGCAGTCAACGGTATTCGTAGAAACCCTTTCCCGTCTTCATGCCGAGGTTTCCAGACTTCACCATTTCAACGAGTAGTGGGCAGGGTTTATACTTCTCGCCGAAAGCCTTGTGAAGAGTCTCGACAGTTGCTAATGCTATGTCTAAGCCGACGTAGTCAGCCAATCGCAATGGACCCATCGGCAAGTTCATCCCAAGCATCATCGCTTTATCGATATCCTCCGCTGAAGCCTTCCCCTCATGTAGAAGATAGGCTACTTCGTTCATCATAGGTCCTAGAACACGATTCACTATGAATCCAGGAGAATCCTTCACCGTCACCGTTTCTTTTCCAAGGCTCTTCGCAAAAGCTTCAGCGAGTGTTCGGGTCTCTTGAGAGGTGCTTGTTCCCATCACTATCTCGACAAGTTTCATAGCCGGAACCGGGTTAAAGAAGTGCATGCCCACAACCTTGTCAGGACGTTTAGTTGCACCAGCCATCTCAGAAATGCTTAATGAAGAAGTATTCGAAGCCAGAATCGCGTGACTAGGGCAAGCTTGGTCAAGTTCAGCGAAGAGCTTCTTCTTCACATTCATATCCTCAAAGACCGCTTCTATAACCAAATCGACCCGATCGACCGCTTCACTCAGTCTCGTTGTCCATTTGATCTTCTTCATAGTTTCTTCCGCTTGCTTCGGCGTCAACTTCCCCTTATTTACGCCTGCTATCACATGCTCTTTGACTCTCTTTCTTCCTTTCTCAAGCAGCTCCTCGCTCTGCTCGACCACACTGACATTGTAGCCTGTTAACGCGGAGACGTAGGCTATCCCTGAGCCCATAGCACCGCATCCGATAACCGATAAGCTTTCAATCTTCATGATTCGCTAGGCCTCCGTCATTACTGTCGTTATCAGTTTTCCCAACGTAAATCCTTCGTGACCAGCGCCTAACAAGAGCAGCTCCCAGTTTTTCATGGCGTCTCCAATCCTTCTCCTTCCCGTGAAGACATCGGATACGAGTTTGGAAGACCCCTTGAATGTCAGGTCGGGGCTAGGGTACTCCCCGTCGCGAACTTTCATCTTTCCAGCAGCGACAACAAGATAGAATTTTTCGGTATCAGTAACGAATTGGATCACTTTGCCATCGTAGGCCCCGATCCAATTTCTCATTATACGCATTCCTTCGTTGCTCTTGTTAGCCTTCATCGCTATAGCCTCAAACAAGCGTTTCGATGACGATCCGCTCACTTTGACTCCACCTCTTCAATCCACTTTTTTATCGCTTCCAGAGATGCCTTCTCAACATTAGCAGTTGAGATGTTTCCGTAACTCTTTCGTACAGCCTGTAGAAAACGTTTGTACAGATCGCTGTCCATCAGCAGGTAAACTCTACCTTTCCTATTCTCTACGAGCGATTGAGCTACGTACTTCGTAAAGATGAAGGATTCATGCGTTATGTCTTCAGGTTTGAGAACAGGATAGCCCAGCCATTCCCCTCTCGGCGCCTTCCTATACTCCGGCATTTCACTTCACCCCCACATTCGCCAGCTCCTCATCCTTCAACTTGACGAATCCTGTGAGAAATGGCCACTGCACCGCAAACATAAGACCGCCGCCTTCCTTCCACGAGCCAACGTATATTCTTCCCCCTTGAACTCTCGCGAACTCAGAAAGGATGATCTCGCACGCCTTCTCAACAGACAGATTGGATTCATTCGCTATCTCAGTCAACTTCTCCATAACCTGATCGGTCAAATCGATATTCATTTCACGTGCTCCCCTCCACTCTAAACGCGATCCTCCTATATGGGTTCCCCCACCTTTCACTGTAAGCAATTCCTTCTAGAGGGAACCTAGAAGGACCCAGCATTCTTCTCTCCTTAGGGACACCTATGCATAGTATTCCAACAGGTTCCCAAGTTCTAGGTATGCCAAGCCTCTCGCAGATCATTTCCTTGTGTCTAGGATCAGAAATCGCAAGAGCCATCCATCCGACGCCGTATCCCATCGAATGCGCAACAAGCCACATTTGAAGCATACCCATCGCAACAACCACCGATCCGAATAAGTAATTCGGATAAACCAGATGTGCATCATGGAAAGACTCGGAGGCGCATCCAACGATTATTGTGTCAGCAAATTTCGGATACATGAAGAGACTGCCATCACGCATGTCTTCAAACTCGGTTAGCCGCGCTTTATCGGGGAGATACCAAAGCCTCCCTTGGGTTAACTCGTAAGGTTGCGAGCCGAAAACCTGTCTCGCCGTTTCCATCGAGAGTTCCGCGATCAAGTCCTTCATGCCTTGATCCTCCCGTACTACCAAGTAACGCCACATCTGCATATTCTCAGGCGAAGGAGCGTACCTAGCTGAATCCAGTATGACTTCGATATGCTCATCGGGTATTCTATCGCCAGTGAATTCTCTGATGCTTCTTCTAGTCTTTATAGCATCCAACAATTCCATCCGCTAACTACCCTTCTTTCAAATCACTCCCAAATATGCGAAGCCACGACCTTATATCGTTAAGCATTCGGCAAATGCCAGTCCTAGCTTCAACCGACTATAGCATTAAATACATATCATTCCCTAAATACGAAGATCGGTGTTCTCGATTGGAAAAACCTTGGTTAAGATTCTGGCCAGAAGGAGTGCCGCAAACAATAGGATACCCGGAGATTTCTCTGCCTCAGATCTTAAGAAATGCATCGCGGAAATTCCCTGAAAACTCAGCTACCGTCTTCTATGGAGCTAGAATTAGCTACAAAGAGTTGGACACGCTAACAGATAGGTTTGCGACCGCTCTTCAAGACATGGGAGTAAGAAAAGGAGACAGGGTGGCAATCTTTCTGCCAAATTGCCCTCAATTCGTAATTGGCTACTACGGTGCTTTGAAAGCTGGCGCGATCGTTGTAGCATGCAGCCCCCTCTACAAAGAGAGAGAGCTTGAGTATCAACTCAACGATTCGGGTGCTGAAATTATCTTAACACTGGACCTCCTGTATTCTATTGTTAGTTCAATCAAAGAAAGAACAAAATTGAGAAATGTGATTAGCACGAGCCTCTTGGACTACTTCCCGCCGGTTCTCGGAGTACTCGCGCGCCTCACGGGCAAGTTGAAGAAGATCCCATGCCCAGGTACCCTCAACATGAAGGAAGTTCTATCGAGATATCCTGCAAGCCCGAGGCAAGTAGACATCGACCCGAAGAAGGATATCGCTCTGCTGCAGTATACGGGCGGGACCACTGGAGTTCCAAAAGGTGCGATGATAACGCACTTCAACATGGTCGTAAACGCGGTTCAAATAGCCTATTGGCCGCCGGTCATAGAAGGAAAGGATGTTCATTTGTGTGTTCTACCATTCTTCCATATATACGGCATGAGCGTAGCGATGAACGCTCCAATATACACGTCTACAACGATGGTCCTTATCCCGAGATTTGAGGCCAAGACAGTCCTAGAGGCGATAGAGAAGTACCACCCAACTGTATTCTGTGGCGTTCCGACAATGTACATTGCCCTCTTAAACCACCCCGGCTTGGAGAAGTATGATCTACGCTCAATCCGAAATTGCATCTCAGGCGCTGCGGCTCTTCCAGTGGAGGTGCAGAAGAGATTTGAAGAGGTAACAGGAGGCAGACTAGTTGAGGGGTATGGACTTACAGAGACAAGCCCTGTGACGCATGTCAACCCATTGGATAAGAAAGAGAAGAACAGACCCGGATCAATCGGCATACCCATTGAGGATACTGAATCTAAGATCGTTGATTTAGACACAGGCACGATCGACCTACCGCCTGAACAGATCGGCGAATTGGTAATTAGAGGACCTCAAGTAATGCAAGGATACTGGAATAAACCGGAAGAGACTGAACGAGCCTTGAGAAACGGCTGGTTCTACACCGGCGACATCTCCAGAATGGACAAAGACGGTTATTTCTACATCGTCGATCGAAAGAAGGATATGATAAACGTTTCAGGGCTTAAGGTATGGCCTAGAGAAGTGGAGGAAGTACTCTACGAACATCCAGCGGTCAAAGAAGCGGGGGTCATAGGAATTCCAGACCCATATCGTGGAGAGACTGTGAAAGCATTTGTATCGCTGAAAGACGGATATGAAGGCAAAGTAACACAAGAAGAAGTGATAAAGTTCTGCAAAGAAAGGATAGCGAGTTACAAAGCTCCGCAATACATAGAGTTTAGGAAAGAGATGCCGAAAACGCCTGTCGGGAAGATCCTTAGAAGAGTGCTAAAAGACGAAGAGTTGAGAAAATCCGCGTAGGTATACAAAGCCCCTTATTCTTTACGACTGTTCGAAAGCTGCCGTTAGGCCAAGCCCTCTTGGCTGCGTCGCGACACTGGCTTTCGCCTTTGTATTTGCCCATATTTATACAGCGCCGAGAGCGCTGCTATACTTTTTTCAATCGACGCGTAAACTGGAACGCCCCGCTCTTCCAACTCACGCGTATGAGAATCCACCGATTCTTTCAATCCTATGATGTGAACAACGATCGGCTTCTCAGCGTACTTTGATTTGAATTCAGAGATCAATCCGCCGATATCGAAGTCGAATACGGGCATCGAGACTAGGACTAAAGAGACGTTGTCAACTCGGTCATCTTCAAGCGCAGCCTCCAAAGCAAGCCTTATCGAAGATTCAGCTCCAACCTTCTCGAATAGAGGTTCAGCGTCTATTGGATTTCCTGCTTTCGCCCAACTTGGAAGATTCGACTGCAATCGATTCAATGTGCTCTTCGAGAGTTCGGCAACATCGAGGCCGTATCTACCGCAGGAATCGGCGCTCATAACACCTCCGGCTCCAGTGAAAGATATTATCGCGACTCTATTTCCGCGCGGAATGGGCGCGTATGCAAACGCTTTTGCGACGTCAACAAGCTCCTCCAAGTTCCCAACCCTGATCACTCCAGCCCTCTTGCATGCAGCGTCGAAAACACGATCATCCATCGATAAGGACCCCGTGTGGGAGCTTGCTGCTTTCGCGCCTACCTCGCTCCTTCCAGCCTTAAGGATTATGATCGGCTTCATTTTTGAAACTCGTTTAGCGGTCTCGAGAAAACGTCGACCTTTGTTTATCCCCTCCATGTAGATAGCTATCACCTTTGTTTCATCATCTTCAGCTAGATAGTCCAAGATATCTGAGTCATCGACATCAGATTTATTTCCCAAGCCAGCTACTTTGCTCAACCCGAAATTCTGCGTTGAGACTATCCAGTAAAGCGTTGCAGCTGCAAAGAGCCCGGTTTGAGCGATAAAGGCAACAGGACCTCTCCTCGGTTTAGGAATAGGAATGAAAGTGGTTGTGAAGTTGTTGGCCGTGTTGAGAATTCCAGTTGTGTTAGGTCCAACGACTCGCATTCCGGACTCTCTTGCTATCTCAGCTATTTCCCGCTCGCTTCGAGCACCTTCACTTCCAAGCTCTCGAAAACCAGATGAGCAGATCACGACTCCCTTAACATGCTTCTTGGCGCAGTCTCTCACGACTTCAGGTACGTGAGCTGCTGGAACGACTATTGCAGCCACGTCGACCTCGTAGGGGATTGTGTCAACTCTAGGATACGCCTTAAGGCCTAAGACTGTTTCAAGGTTCGGATTGACTGGGTAGATTCTACCTTTGAACCCCATGTCCATCAGATTCTTGAGTAAGAAATACCCGAATTTCCCGGGGGTGTTCGACGCCCCCACGATCGCTACGCTCTCCGGCTCAAAGAAAACTCTCACAGAAGATTTGTTTGAGACTATGGGCATTGAGCTCACCGGCCGAGCAATTCGCAATAGGCTAAGTGAACCAGACCTCTAATTACCTTTGGCTTGTGAGAGGAAACACTTTAACGATCGAGATGACGCCTCCTCCTTTAGCTGCCTCAGATTGACTACTATCGTTGCTAGTTCGCGATCTAGCGGATTGAACTCGTTTAAGAAGCTTCTAAGCCTCAATATGGGAATAATAGGAATACCTTCGTATAAGCCACGAGTAGTATCCGATAAGGTGATGACTGTCGGCAGAATAACCGCTCGCCTCCATGCCGTAATCCCTAAGCGGTCTGCCAGTCCAGGCATCTCACCCGCTAGGGAGCGAATACGTTCGAACTGTCTTTTTGCAGCGGTCTGAACTCTCATACGTCCTAAACCCGAACTCCAATGCTTACAATCAGCACAAATCAACAAGGGTTCTTTAGACCCGATAAGATCGATCTCGTGTCTGCGTCTATCGTGCTTGAAAACAAGATGCTTCGCTATTCTGAAGCCGTTGGCTTCAAGCGCTTTCGATGTCAACTCCTCAAACTCTCTCCAGTCGAGCACCCGGCAGACTCTTCCAACGTCAGCGTTAGCCTTCAAAGCTTCCATTGCGAGCAGCAGCCGTTGCTCTGAATCGATCTCAACCCAGTCATCGACACATGTCAGTAGACCCTTCTTCTCGCAAGCCACCATATTTCTTCGGATCAACTCGGTGCTCTCGCGGATAGATTCACGTAGATGGCTTACTGGAACTCGTGTTCGGCCTCGAGTTGATTCCAACAAACCCATAAGAAAATCTCGCATTACCATTCAAACCTCGGGATAGCCAAGCACTTCTAAGACTTGTCTGTAGAGAATTTTCGCATGGGGTAGGAGCGTCGCCTGAATCAATAGAGACTTCTCACAAACGCGTTGTGAACGGAGTCGCAAAACAAAGAACGAGTATTCCCAAAACCGCGATGAACAACAGTTTCCTTGATAACGTTAATGGTGAAACATCATCTAGAGGTTCAACCCCTCTTAGAACTTGTCTATTTGCGAGCATCCAGAGCAAAAGGAATACAGCGAAGAACCCGTACCCGCTCACAAAGAGAACTGCGATACCGACGATCGTAGCGATTCGATGTCCGTTTGAGCCGAAGACAGCTCTTGAAATATGCCCTCCATCAAGTTGCCAGATAGGAAGAATGTTAAGGAATGTTATTAGAGCACCGATCTCTGCTGCGAATTCCACTTGAGCTAATATAAGCATACTTCCAGGTGGGATCGACATTATTCTGAGAGTGTCGATGAGCTCAGATAAGAGGATCAGTAGGAGTGGCGAAGAAGGCCAAGAGACGTAACTGATCAGACCCATCTTTTGGAATACCTCTGCTTGAGTTTCAGAGATAGTCGCTCCCATGGCGATGCTTAGAATGAACACGAATATCGTGGCGAAGAAACCTAAGACCGGTCCTGTGATACCGATGTCGAAGAGTTGGTTTTTGTTTACCGGAACCCCTCTAAGCGAAATGACCGCGCCGAAAGTGCCGAGGCCTCCTAGAGACGGCGGAGGACCCGGAATGAAGTACGGCAACGTAGCATCTAAACCGTGAAGACGACATGCAATCTTGTGGCCGAATTCATGAAGGCCTATTATCCCCATCATACAAGCTGCGAATATGGCAGCTTGAACGAAAGCGTTGGCGTTCGGCGAAAGTATTTCTTTCCAAAGCCTGTTATAAGTCCAGATCTCATATCCGGTAACGATTATTGTCGCGGCCGTCAGAGCAAACAGACCAATGTTTATCTTCCTCCTTGCAGGCTTCAGGACAGGTTTAGGAATAATCCTTATCGCCAGTTGATCGTTATTCCGTCGAACAGCAGCGACGAGATTGAACTTGGAAAGCTTAGACAACAATTGTTGAAACTTCTGTTCGAGAGGCTCGAAAGAGACCACGAATATGGGAACCCCATTTACATCGACATAGGCATCTTGAATAACGAAATGAGAGGAGACTAGGGATCTAAGATCGGAAAACGTTGGAATGTACAAGTTGGATGCAAAGTTCAAGGGCGGCCAAGTCGGCAACAGGGCTTTCTCCAAACCATTATGAGGATTAACGATTAAGGCATAATCATTTAAGATTATTGCAGCTTTGAGAATTCTCCGACAATATCTTATATTTTGGAGATTAGAAAAGATCAAGCTGGAATGATCTGATTGAACCTTCAGGGTTTCGCGTTGAGACAATTCATACCGGATGACCTTCCTCAAGTAATCGAGATAAACCGAACTTGCCTCCCGGAAAACTACAACTCTATGTTCTTTCTCGACATTCACCGAAACTTTCCTGAGGCCTTTGTGGTAGCTGAAGTAAATGGAAAAGTTGTAGGATACATTATGTGTAGACTTGAACACGGGTTTTCTGAGACGAGACGGTTCAGCCTCGCAAAGAAAGGGCATATAGTCTCAGTAGCTGTACTTCCGGAGTATAGGGGGACGGGCATGGGCAAGGCCCTCGTAATGGAAGCGCTCAAGGCGATATCTAAGCACAAAGGCGAAGAGTGCTTCCTTGAAGTACGAGTGACGAACGATTCCGCCATAAACCTATACAAGAAGCTTGGCTTCAGCATCACTCGGAAAGTCTCTCATTACTATTTTGACGGAGCAGACGCCTACGTAATGAGTATCAAGATTCCACGAGATAGTGGCAACCCCGATTGAAGAAGCTAGAAGCTTTTCTTCAGTCAGAGAAGAAAGTGAACTGGCAGGAAGGCTACGCTGATCTCTTGAAATGAAAACAAGTCGCTCCGACCACCGTTGTCGGGAGATAGAACATACAAAGTTCAAATTCCAACGCAAAAGCGGGCATACCCAAAATTCTAAGGGTAATCATCACAAGCGACAGAACTGACATAATAACGAGTGCATATATCCAGCTTCTTGCTTCCTCCGTGCCTGTAATCAACTTACACGACGACCAGATTTATCATCAGGGTTCAATCGGCTACTCCAAAGGACTCAAGTTAGCGTACCTCTTCTTCTTCGAGAAGAAGTCTGAGTGGGATGTTCATACTCGTGCCGTCAGGCAAAGTTCTCCTAATATTTATCGGAAGTACACCTTCATCAAGCTCGAGAAGTGCGATATCTATTGGAGATACCGATCCTCTCGTAATATCGATCAATATAGGGGCCCCCATAGCAATTTGAAGAGCCCTCGCTCCCACTATCCTAGCCTTTTCAAAGCGAGTGAGTTTTCTCGGTCCGATCACGTCTGAAGTGAATTCTCTGGAGCTCTCCGGTCTTTTCTTCCGCACGTTATTCTAGCCCCTTTAGCGGCTCTTTCTCTTCCTTCATCCTCAAAGCCGTTATCGAATAGTCTATTCTAAGAATCGTAAATGAAGCCTCGCTCGCACACTTCGCCCGCACATCTACAAGTGCTTTGAATACATTACGTTTTCCCATGCGCTCCATAATCAGCGAAGGTGGTCGTGCCAGCTCAGCCACAGCCAATATTGTCTAGCTCCTAAATAAGCGAGTAACGAAGAAAATTAGCGAAGCCCATATAAATCTTGCGATATCATTGTCGCTAAACTCTTGGAGGTATTCAAGGCTCGGATGCACTAAACACTTCTAAGAGATGCAACTTCTCGACTCAGAGCAGCCTTGGCGACACGACACGCCGCTGATCTTTCCCAAGCTGAGAAGACAATCGATAGTTTCTCACAATTCGCACATTTCTTCTCGAGTCAACACATCTTGGAATAGGATCTCCAACAATGCTTTTTGCCTTCTATACATTATGTCGTGAGAAAACCATTGAAGATTTATGATCGCCTCCGACTATAAAGTGCGTAATATATAGGCTAGGCTCTTCTCGACTGACCCCCGCAAATGCTTTTTAAAGTTACGAGGCGCTAAAGAAAAGCTATTGTTACTGAAGCTAGGGCGATGAAGAAGATTTGCGAGATTTGATCAGGATCAATCAACCATTTCTCGGCAAAGAAGAGATTGACGCAGCAGCTGAGGTAATAAGGACTGGAATCCTCACGGAAAAGAGCGGCATGGGGCCGAAAGTACTTGAATTTGAGAGAAGCTTTGCGAAGTTCGTCGGGACGAGACATGCGATAGCTCTTGCCAGCGGAACAGCGGCATTACATGCTGCGTTGTTGGCTGCAGATGTCAGAAGCGGAGATGATGTTTTAGTACCTTCATTCACTTTCGCAGCCACTGCTTCAGCAGTGGTACTGGCAGGAGCGAGACCTGTATTCGTGGACATCGATAAAGAAAGCTATTGTATGAGGCCAGAAAGCATAGAGAGTGTAATAACGCGAAGAACCAAAGCCATTGTCCCTGTTCACCTTTACGGGATGCCCGCAGACATGGATCCTATAATGGAGCTGGCTCACCAAAGGGACTTAGTCGTTGTCGATGACGCTGCACAAGCTCACGGCTCTGTGTATAAAGGAAGAAACGTAGGCAGCATTGCAAATATGACGTGCTACAGCTTTTACGCCGGAAAGAACCTTACGACGGGTGAAGGGGGAATGATCACTACTAACGATGATGACTATGCTAGGACATTGCGTATGATTAGGACTCATGGCGAAGAAAGACCTTACTGGATAACTAGGCTTGGACATAATTACCGCATGTCTGAGATACCCGCGTCAATCGGTTTAGCGCAATTGAAAAAGCTGCCCATGTTCTTGGAGAAGCGGAGAAAGAACGCGGAATCGCTAACCGAGAAATTGAGCATGTTGGGAAAGCTTGTTCTCCCTAGGGAACCTGAAGGAGGCAAGCATTCATGGTATCTTTACACGGTTAGACTAAGGGGCGCGAATGCGGGTAAACGGAACAAGGTCGTTGAGAAGCTACGTGCAAAGAACATCGAAGCTTCAATCTACTACGAAACGCCTGTGCATCTACTGCCGCTATACCGTGATAGTTTTGGTTGTAAGCGAGGAACGCTTCCGGAGACAGAGAAAGCTGCAAGACAAGTGTTCTCTCTGCCTGTGCATCCGAAGATATCTCCTGAAGATTTGGAATACATTGTTGAGAATGTGAAGAAAGTCATAGTGTAGCCGCATTCCAATCTCAAATCAACGGCTTTAAGACTTCTTCCAAATCCGGCTTCCCTATCTCCTGAATCTCATATGCTACCCTTACCGCGGGCTTTCGAATCTGCATAATCCTTCTCAAATCGATTGGCGTTCCAAGAACTACAGTGTCGCAGTTTATTGCATTTATTGTTTCCTCAAGCTCTCTTATCTGTTTCTTTCCATATCCCATCGCAGGGAGCACTGCGCCTAAGTGCGGATATTTTTTGAAAGTGCTCTTGATGGAACCGACCACATAAGGTCGAGGATCAACCATTTCCTTAGCTTCAAACTTTCTGGCAGCTATTGCCCCTACGCTAAACTCCATTCCACCGTGAGTCACAGTCGGTCCGTCCTCAACCACAAGAACTTTCTTCCCTCTAATTTGGGAGGGTTCGTCTACGACGATTGAAGATGATGCTCTAATTATCAATGCCTTGGGATTCACCGATCGAATATTCTCTGTTACTTTTTGAACGTTATCTGGGCTTGCCGTGTCAACCTTGTTGATAACGACTGCATCAGCCATCCTAAGATTGGTTTCCCCAGGGTAGTAGGCAAGCTCATGTCCAGCTCTATGTGGATCTGTCACAACGATATGAAGATCCGGCTTATAGAAAGGAATGTCATTGTTCCCTCCATCCCAAACGATTATGTCAGCCTCTTTCTCCGCCTCTCTCAGGATCTTCTCATAGTCCACACCTGCGTAAACCACGTTTCCAGCGTCAATGTGAGGCTCATATTCCTCCCTTTCCTCGACGGTGCATTCCTGCTCGTCAAGGTCTTGATAAGATTCGAACCTCTGAGAGATCTGCTTCGCCAGCTCACCATATGGCATCGGATGACGAATGACCACTATTCTCTTTCCTCTCTTCTTTAATATCCTACAGACCCTTCGTGCAACCGTGCTTTTTCCAGCTCCTGTCCTAACCGCGCATATTGAGACAACCGGTCGTTTAGCTTGAAGCATCGTAGTCTTCGGACCCATCAACCTGAAATCTGCGCCTCCGGCGGCCACTATCGATGCCTTATGCATCACTTCTTCGTATGAAAGGTCGCTGTAAGCTAGTATAACTTCGTCAACATCGTGCTTTCGAATGAGTTCCGGAAGCTCCTCCTCTGGATAGATAGGGATACCATTAGGGTACCGATTTCCTGAAAGCTGTGACGGGTACACTCGCTTCTCTATGCCAGGGATCTGAGATGCTGTAAACGCGACAACCTCGTAAGAGGGGTTGTCTCTAAAGTAGACATTGAAGTTGTGGAAATCTCTGCCGGCCGCGCCCATAAGAATGGCTTTGATCTTTCCACTTGGCATCATTACGGTAGCCCCCTAGGTGAGTATAAGTCGACGTGCCGAAACTTATTATGTTTGCTAAGACGAACAGGCAGTTCTGCATATTGGGCTGCAGGAAAATCTGTCAATCCGGGCGACTGATGTTATCGCTTCGAGACGTCAACCTCAAGCTTCTGAAGTTAAGTGTGCCGTGCATCCGCCGGATCCTTAGAGCATGTTTGAGTAGAAAGAACTCGAGCCCCGTGACTGCAAAATTGAATACAGCAATCGTCGGCGATGTCGGAATATTCAGAAGCATCATTAATATCGAAGCGCCACATTGAAGAAGGATTAACCCCAGTACGATCTTCAACATGTTTTGTTTCAGAATCAGAGAATATGTTGCGACTGAAAGCAATGCGCTAGCTGCCCCATTAGAGAAACTTGAGGAAAAGCCATAGACGGCTAGGAATATGCCTATCGCTGTTGCCAGTAAGACTATATTTGAATGTGATCCCTGCAAAGGTTCAAGGTCATGAGTGATATTGAACCTGTTCTCAAGCACCGCCACCAATGTCAATATGAGTATTCCGAGTACAACTAGTTGAAACAGAGCTAAAGAGGTCGATCCTAGCAAGAACGTTGCAAAAGACGAGAAAAGAACTGAGAAACCAATTCCAAACCTTGAATATGCAAACCTTGACGATCCTATGCCAACTATCGCGAACATCATCGAAAGCATAAGCAAAGACGCCACGATCACTGTCTCATCAGCCTGTCCAGTCCGGAAAGACTCTACTGACCGTTTCGATTTTAAGGCTTATCAAAAGGGAAATGGATACTACTTTTCATTCGAAACCAAACATGTAGAGTTGATCGATAATGTCCGGTGAGATCTCCAGAGTTAGAGTTAGATTCCTACTGGAGAATTTAGGAGAGGCGGAAGGAGAGTTCGTAAGATATCTGGCTCCGAGAACGATTGAAGCGTTAATCAAGAGCATGCCTATCGACGGCCGAGTATCAGTTTGGAAGGAGGAGGTCTACTTTGAGACCCCAGTGAAAGTCGGAAGCGAGAAGCCCAAGGCTACAGTTGAAACTGGAGCCATCGCCTATTGGCCTATGGGCGCCGCAATATGCATCTTCTACGGAAGATCTCAGCCTTACAGCCCTGTCAACATTCTCGGAAAAATCATGAAGAATCTTGAACTGTTCAAGCGGGTAAAGCAAGGGTCGAGAGTTAGAGTGGAAAGAATCTAAGCAGCGGCAACTTGGTATATTCTTACTCTAGAGTTGCCTCCGATCGGCTTTATCAGCTTCCTTCTCTCCAATTCTTCTAACAGGTCTTTGGCAACGCTTATTCGAAGATTGAATTGGGATGCAACGGCGTAGGGCGTCACAGCGCCGATCTTCGTGAGCTCCGCCAGAAATTTCGAATCATTCACATCCGGCATATCCATTCCCCTCGATTTCTTCTCAACGGGAGGCTTTCCTTTGGTCTTCTTTGCCGGCTCGGTCTTCTTGTCTTGAAGCACCTGCGCTTTCTCCATCTGTGCCATACTCTTCTTTTTTGCTCCGCCCATCGAGCTCACCGATGTTCACTATCAAAAAAGGTGGAGCAATAAAAACGTTTGGGGAAAATCTTATTGTCTTCTTAGGGATTATGGGTAATTCGATTGTAATACGGCGATGATCCATGAAGCTCGTTACGGTGAAATTGCCTGAGGCGCTTTTGGACGGTCTAGATGAACTTGTGAAAGCGGGCATGTATCAAAGTCGAAGCGCAGCGATAAGAGCAGCTGTTAGAGATCTATTGAAGCGAGAACTTTGGCGTACTGAATCGCCTTAGAGACTAGTTAGCCCTCTTTCCTTCAATAAACTCCTCAACCCATTGCTTTGCGACTTCGTAAGGAGCTTGCACGGGAGGATGTTTGAAAGCGTATGAGGAGATGCTGATGAGCGGCCCTGATATCTTTCTATCCAAGGCGATCTTTGTCGCTCTAATCGCGTCAATGACTACACCCGCGCTATTCGGAGCGTCCCAAATATCAAGTTTCGCGTCGATGCTAACCGGCGTGTCTCCAAAGTATCTTCCTTTCACCCAGATGTAGCAGATCTTCTTGTTCAGAAGAAAGTCTACGAAGTCGCTCGGCCCGATCCTTAACGGAACCTGATAAGGAACCATCGCTTGAACAGCACTCGTCTTGCTTATTCTTTTTGACCTCAACCTCTCCTCTTCTAGCATATTGAGAAAGTCCGTGTCTCCGCCGATGTTAAGCTGATAACTCTTATCAACAACAACCCCTCTGTCCACGAGAAGTTTCACTAACGACTTGTGAAGTACGGTGGCGCCGATCTGACTCATCACATCGTCGCCAGCCACCGGCAGTCCCTCTTTTCTAAACTTCTCCTGCCATCCTGGGTCTGATGCGATGAAGACTGGGATGCAGTTGACCAATGCGCATTTCGCTTTAAGGGCTTGTTTTGCGTACCATTTAGAAGCCCTTTCGCTCCCTACTGGCAGATAGTTTAGAACAATTTCCGCATCCACCCGCCTCAGGACTTCCGCTACGTCCACAGGCTTCTGGCTTCGATCCACCTTGATGATGGACTTGACGTATCTGCCGACGCTGTCAATGACACGCCCACGCATGACTTCAACTTCGAGCTTCGGGACGTCCACAAACCGCCTGGTGTTATTTGGAGACGAAAAAATTGCTTCGCTGAGATCCTTTCCCACCTTCCTCGCATCGATGTCGAAAGCCGCAACGAATCTTATGTCTGAAGGCTTGTAGCCCCCGAAGTCTACATGTAGAAGACCCGGAACATTCTGGCCTCCGGGGACGTTCTGGTAGAAATGGGCTCCTTGCACAATTGCCGACGAACAGTTGCCAACGCCGATTATAGCGACTCGAATCTCGGGCATCGTCAAATCCTTCCTAGACATACAATTGAATGGATATAAAGAAGTTCTCAAGATTAGCCTTTGAAGACGAGTTTACGAGCTCTCTCTCGAAAAGCCCAGGACGCTTGTCTAGGATCTTCAGCTGAATAGATGCTTCTCCCGATTATTAGATATTTTGCGCCGGATTTGATGGCGAATTCGATATCTCCTCCTTGTACTCCAACGCCAGGCGAGTAGATAGGGATTCTATGTCCGACGATCTCATGTATCTTGGCGATTTTCTCAGGGTAAGTAGAACCCACGATCAAGCCGTCGGCTCCCCAAGTTAGAGCTCTCTCCGCAAAGACTTCGTATTGAGCCTTCGGAATCGCAGTTTTCGGCTCCAATACAGTCTGACCGTACCCCTCAACCGCTCCTTTATGACTCATATAGCAGAGCATAAGAACGCCCCTCGATCTTGCTTTGGCAAGTTCGAAAACCGGCTGCAAGCCTTCTTCCCATCCGACGAAAGGACTCGCTATCACAGCATCAAAGCCAGCGTCGAAGTAGCATGTAGCTATGGCTGCGTTCGTGTGGCCTACGTCATTGATCTTCGCGTCCATAATCGCAGGCACTTTCAATCTATGTGCGTGCGCCACTATCTTGTCCGCGCCTGAGTACAAGCCTAATGGAAGAACGATCTGCCTGTTCAATTTGACAGCGCAGATATTCTCGTGTACAGATTCAAGGATAGCCATGCTCTTCTCGAGTTGAGCCTTCTTATCTGGCAGAAAAAGGTCCAACGCCAAGATTACGTTAGTCTTTTTTTCTTGAGAATGTGATTCAATTATTTCCTTGAAACCACTCATGGTGGTCCCGCCATAGTGTAGAATGCCTGAGAATTCACCTGTCTCGCTTCCCAGAAACGAACTCATAGAACCATCTTCGAGCCATCTCCGGAGGCGCTATTCTCGGCGGCATCTTAAAGGCGAAAGCAGACACGCTCAAGAGCGGCCCTGAGATTCCTCTGTCTATAGCGACTTTCATAGCTCTGATAACGTCTATCATGATTCCTGCACATGCAGGACCCTCAATAGTGCTTAGTCGAATGTCCATCGTGAAAGGCGCATTTCCGAAGTACTTGCCGCTGATCCAGAAGTAGCTCGTTCTCGCGTTCTCCATGAAGTCAACGTAGTCCGAGGAACCTGCAACAAGTGGGAAAGGGTAAGGAACAACTGATCCAACGGACGCTTTCTTCGTCGCTCTTTTTATCTCAGCCCTCGTTCTCTCCAATGCGTTGAGCGATTCTGTCCCTCCTCCAATATCGAGTTGATAGCTCTCGTCGATTAGAATTCCACGCTCAATAAGTGTCTTCAGAACAGCTTTATGTATTATTGTCGAACCGATCTGATCCATCACGTCGTCTCCGGATAATGTAACCTTGGCTTCTCTGAATCTTTTCTGCCAAGCTTTGACGCTCGCGATCTTAGTTGGAGTTGCGTTCACGTAGCCGCAACCAGCATCCATCGCTTCAACAGCGTAGTACCTTGATGCTTTCACTGCACCCGTAGGAAGGAAGTTAATCAGAATCTCCGCGTCATTACTTTTCAGAACTTCGGAAATGTCAACAGGGCCCGTTGGCGACACCGTTATCTTGTCTCTTACATACTCGCCGACCCCGTCGAGAACCTCTGCTTTCTGAACAGTAGCTCCGAGCTCCATGACATCAGAGAATTTCATCGTATTGTTTGGCTCGGCGAATATGGCCTTCGAAAGATCTTGACCAACCTTTCGAGCATCTACGTCGAACGCCGTTACGAACTCGATGTCTGAGACCCTGTATCCGCCGATCTCAACATTAAGAATACCTACCCCTTTTTCATCTTTAGTCGCTAAATAGTGGTGAACCCCTTGAACGAGCGCAGAGCAGCAGTTGCCGACGCCAGCCACGGCGACCTTGATCCTGCCCAATCGGAGGACCTCTACCTCTTCTGTATAGGTTTGAACCCTATTGAAAAGATTTAGGAAAGCCCAACGGACAAATCAACAAAGCTTAAAAGAAAGAAATGGGGTCAAGTAGGGAAGGGTTCTCTGTTAAACTCCCAGCGCGATCGTGAAGGGATAGAGAAAGAGGCTGTTCTGGTTCTCGAGGATGGTACAATCGTACACGGTCGAGGGTTTGGCGCGGTCAGTAAAGTTGAAGGCGAGGTTGTCTTCAACACGGGAATGGTTGGCTACACCGAGTCGATAACGGATCCATCTTATAACGGACAGATATTGATGCAAACGTATCCCTTAGTCGGAAACTATGGAGTTAGCGCGAACCATTTCGAGTCAAACGGCCCGAAGATCGAAGGCTACATCGTTCGAGAGGCTTGCAGAAACCCGAATCATTGGTCATCTAGATGGACGTTGAACGATTTCCTTGAGATGCATGGGATACCGGGTATAGAACACGTTGATACGAGAGCGTTGACGAAGAAGATACGTACCGAAGGCGTCATGCTCGGCATACTTGAGGTCTACTTTGAAGGAAAAGAACCGGACCTGAATGAATTGAAGAGGAAAGCTCAATCAATGGAGGATCCAGCTCAGAGAGACCTGGTAGCCGAGGTATGCGCAAAAGAAATCAAGCGCTATCCTGGCCGCGAAGATCGCCAAATAGTATTGATCGATTGTGGAGTCAAGAATAGCATAGTACGCAACTTAACAAGCAGAGGCGCAACCGTTACACAAGTTCCTCCGACAACGCCTTCAGATCAAATTTCGAACTTAAAACCTGATGGCGTAGTGCTCTCGAATGGTCCGGGAGACCCAAAACGCGTAAAAGATGTAATCAGAACTGTGAAGTCGTTAATTGAGCTACGTATGCCATTACTCGGCATATGTCTTGGAGCGCAAATCGTAGCCCTCGCCTTTGGCGGAGACACTTTCAAACTGAAGTTCGGCCATAGAGGTCAAAACCACCCATGTTTGGAGTTGAAGACCGGCCGATGCTATATTAGCAGTCAGAATCACGGTTACGCTATCGATCCGAACTCTCTATCCGGAACCGGCCTCGAAGTCACTTATGTCAACGCGAATGACCGAACAGTCGAAGCCATTGAGCATAGAGAGCTGCCAGTGTTTGCAACGCAGTGGCATCCTGAAGGTTGCCCGGGCCCTAATGATACTAATTCAATGTTCGACAAGTTCATGGCGATGATTGAAGACACGAAGAAGATCATGAAGTGAGAAAGATGCCGAAAAGAAGGGACTTGAGAAAAGTTCTGGTGATAGGAAGCGGGGGCATAGTGATCGGACAGGCAGCTGAATTTGACTACAGCGGATCTCAAGCTTTGAAGGCGCTGGATGAAGAGAACATAGAGACCGTGCTTGTTAACCCCAACGTCGCAACGATTCAAACCAGCCAGCGCATGGCTGACAAAGTCTATTTGGAGCCATGCACACCCGAAATAGTCGCTCAAATAATAAGAAGAGAGAAGCCTGACGGAATCCTGTTGGGATTCGGCGGGCAGACAGGGCTGAACGTTGGCGTCCAACTTGAAGAGACGGGAGTCTTCAGGGATGAGCATGTTGAGA
>CAZHMI010000013.1:0-7946 GCA_964533795.1 uncultured Candidatus Bathyarchaeia archaeon | reverse complement strand
GCGCAATCTCGGCCTCGATGGCCGCGCAGACCGCCACGACTTCGGCCCCCTCCTTCGCGGCGCGGGCCCGGACGGCCTCGAGGTGCGGGTTGTCGCGGAAACCGTCCTCGCGGACGTTGGCGTCCAACTTGAAGAGACGGGAGTCTTCAGGGATGAGCATGTTGAGATCCTAGGCACTGGGATTGAAGCGATAAAGGCGACGGAGGACAGAGGCCTCTTTAAGGAAGCGATGGAGAGGATCGGCGTCCCCGTGCCTTTAAGCGACGTCGCCTACTCGGTCGATGATTCCTTAAAGATCGCCAAAGACGTGGGCTACCCGGTGATCGTTAGAGTAGCCTATACGCTGGGAGGCGGAGGATCCGGAGTAGCGCACAGCGATACCGAGCTCAAGGAAATTGCAGAGAAAGCATTGAATCTAAGTATGGAACACCAAGTGCTCGTTGAACAGTACCTAGAGCATTGGAAGGAAATCGAATATGAGGTGATGCGGGACTCCGCGGACAATACGATAACGGTGGCCGCTCTCGAAAACTTCGACCCTCTCGGGATTCACACAGGCGACAGTATAGTTGTGGCTCCAACCCAAACTCTTACAAACTCTGAATACCAAATGCTTCGGGATGCATCGATCCGCGTTATCAGAGGGTTAGGCATCATAGGAGAATGCAACATACAGTTCGGACTTGACCCTAAAAGCGAGAGATATGTTGCCATAGAAGTGAACGCGAGACTATCCAGATCGAGCGCTTTGGCGTCAAAAGCAACCGGTTACCCTCTAGCATATATCTCAGCCAAACTCGCGGTGGGCTACCTTCTCCCCGAATTGAAGAATAAGGTCACTGGCATTACAACAGCTTGCTTCGAACCAGCCCTGGACTACGTTATAGTGAAAGTACCGCGATGGGACTTCCAGAAATTCGTCAATCCGGATAGAACCATCGGGTCCCAGATGAAGTCGGTGGGCGAAGTCATGGGGATAGGCAGATCATTCGAAGAAGCTCTTCAAAAGGCTATTAGAGAACTCGAGATCGGAAAGATTGGGCTCGTCTGTAACGATGATAGAGAGGAGTCGCGGGATCTCGATGAACTTCGATTGAAACTGCAGAACCCTACAGATGAGAGACTGTTCCTTCTACCAATAGCGCTTGAAGCTGGAATGAGCATCGACGAGATTGAACACATTACTGGAATCGACAAGTGGTTCATCTATAAAATAAAGAACATCTTGGATATGGAGAAGAAACTCGAAGGCATTAGAAAACGAAAGGAAAGACCTGAGGAGATTATCAAATGTATTAGAGAGGCTAAGTCGCTCGGGTTCTCGGATGAGCAACTCAGCAAATGCTTAGCGCTTAATGAGACGGACATTCGAAAAATCAGGATAAGGAATAGAATAATCCCATCATTCAAGATTATTGACACAATGGCTGCGGAGTGGCCGTCTCAGACAAACTACTGTTACGTTACACATGGAGATGAAGAAGACGATGTCGACTTTTCTGAGAAGGTTAAGCTGCTCGTTCTAGGAGCGGGCTGCATAAGGATAGGAAGCAGTGTTGAATTCGATTACTGCACGATGAACACTGTTTGGGCGATGAAAGGAGAGGGAGTAGACGAGATCATAGTACTGAACAATAATCCGGAGACAGTCTCGACGGATTACGATATGTCTGACAAACTCTACTTTGAAGAGATGACCCTCGAGAGGGTCATGGACATTGTCGATAGAGAATCGCCCAAAGGTGTCGTCGTCAGTGTAGGGGGTCAGACCCCAAATAACTTGGCGCTCCCCCTCGCTAGGAGCGGTGTAAGAATTATCGGAACGACGGCGCAGAGCATAGACATGGCTGAAGATAGATCAAAGTTCAGCGCGATCATAAGTAGCCTCGGGATCAAACAACCTCCTTGGAGAAGCTTAGCTTCCCTACAAGACATTCTCAGCTTTTCTAATGGAGTGGGATACCCAGTCATCATACGACCTTCCTATGTTCTTTCGGGAGCTAGTATGCGAATAGCTCATAATAGACGCGAGCTTACCGAGTACATTGAGTTGGTGACAAAGGTTTCCAAGGAGCACCCTGTCGTCATCAGCAAATTCATAGAAGGAGCGAAGGAAGTTGAAGTTGACGCTGTCTCGGATGAGAAGGAGGTCTTGATAGGTGCTATAATCGAGCATGTAGAACTTGCAGGTACGCACAGCGGCGACGCTAACATGGTAATACCTCCTCAAACCCTTGATAAACGCGTAATAGAGACAATCGAGGAATATGTACGAAAGATGGCGAAGGCGCTGAAGATCAAAGGTCCGTTCAATGTGCAATTCTTGGTCAAGAATGGCGAGGTATCCGTTATCGAATTGAATCTTCGCGCAAGCAGAAGTATGCCATACACAAGCAAATCTACCGGTGTTCCTCTCATATGGGCAGGAGCCAAAGTGATGCTTGGCAAGACGCTACGTGAACTGAACATTAAGAAGAAGCCTGTCTATCACGTTGCTGTGAAGAGCCCCACATTTTCCTTCGCGAGAGTAAAAGGGGCTGATCCTATACTCGGAGTGGAGATGACTTCAACGGGTGAGGTGGCTTGCATAGACTACGACTTCCCCAGCGCACTCATCAAGTCACTAATATCCGCTGGCATGAAACTTCCGCCGCCGGGGAAGAAGGTGCTCGTTACTGTTCGAGATAAAGACAAGCCTAGGGCAGTCCGTTTGGCTGAGACGATAAAGAGAACTGGATACCGAGTGGCAGCAACAACAGGAACTGCTCGTCACCTGAGAGAGAACGGCGTTGAAGACGTATGCGTGTTTGGCAAACTGAGTGAAGGAAAGAGAGAGATAATAGATGAGATAGCTAGAGGAGAAATAGGATTTATCGTGAATACAGTCTCCTATCCTAACATGGAAACCGTTACGGATGGATTCACGATAAGGCGAACTGGAGCTGAGTTCTTGGTACCAGTTCTAACGAGGATAGAGACCGCTGAAGCTTTCTTCAAAGCCTTGGAGAAACAAGGCTTCGCTGAGCTTGCTCCGAGACCACTTGAAGAATACTTGGCGCAGACATCTGTCGAATTGATCTAAGGAAAGATGGGCAAGTTCTTGACGTCGACTATCTTCGCGTAGAAGTACTTTGCGTCAGAGGTGTTGCTAGTGAATTCGATCTTCTCACCTTGAGGTTTTGATGCTAGATACTTTACGAAAGGCGCCTCGGGCGGATCTTCGCGAACGACGTAGAAGAAGACGGGCAGTGCATCAGCCTCATAATAGTGTTCAAACGGAATACATGTGCCGAGAATATGTCTATTCCGTCTAGTGAAATGCCAAAGAGGGAAGACTGTTCCCTCTCTAAAGGAGAGGGGGAGTAATATGCGAACTATTGAATTTATGTTTTCAACTTCAGTAAGCATCGGCTCAGAAGGCGCAGGGTAATCTCCATCCAAACACCGTTTGAAAGCTTTCGGAGTCTCTTTAACGTCGATGAAAGACGCATACTTGTATCTCGTGTCATCAGCATCATCCGTAAAAGCCCATTCCTCACCCTTCGGCGAATCGCTCTTGTAAGCTAAGAAAGGCTTCGGAGGCTTATCCCCGACTGTATAAGCCAAGATAGGCAGGTCACCATTCCAGTACATATAAGCCGTGAACAGAGCTAGAACGTGCTTCTCTCCATCACGGAGATACCAGAGAAGCTGCGACCCCTCCGTTAACGCCAAGGCTAAGCGAGCGAAGTTCTTCAAGTCTAACACTTCAACAGGCATAGGCGCTTTAATCGTTTCCAAAACGACTCTCTCCAGTAACGTCCATTCAAGGTTAAGCGACCGACAATTAATACCTTTCCCTTATTCACGAGGGAATGATTCCATACCTTTTCGACAACAGACTAGCCTCGGAAGCGTTGAAGCGTTCGAATTCCACCGAGTATTCATAGACATTCCTTTACTCCATATTCTCGTTGACTGCAAAACAAACTAAGCATCTCACTGGTGAGCGCATGCGGGCGAGCCTGCTGGATACGTAAGGACCTCAGAAAAGATAATTCTACGGTTCATGATTAACGTAGGTGATGAGTAGTCCTTCAAAAATCCTGTTGATGCGGTGAGGAAAATGAAGGTTAAGATCGGCTGTTGTGGTTTTCCTGTCGGAAGGAGGAAGTATTTTCAATCTTTCAATCTTGTTGAAGTGCAAGAAACTTTCTACAAGCTTCCGAAACTCACTACATCGATGAAGTGGAGAGCGGAATCTCCTTCAGATTTCGAGTTTTCACTAAAATGTTGGCAGGCGGTTACGCATCCGCCCACCAGCCCAACCTGGCGTAGAGCAGGCATTAGCCTTGAGGCGTCAAAGTTTGATAGATACGGCCTGCTGAAACCTACGAAGGAAAATCTTGAGGCTTGGGATAGAACGAGAGAGATTTGCAAGACCTTGAAAACTAGAATATGCGTTGTCCAATGCCCTCCACAATTCGGCTACACTAGAGAAAACGTTAACAATATCAGAAGATTCTTTAGCGCAATCGCTCGAGACGGATTGAGGATCGCGTGGGAGCCTAGGGGAGACTGGAAAGACCATAGGGAAGCGATCGCGGATCTCTGTCAAGAACTAGACCTTGTGCATGTAGTAGACTTGTTGAGACGCGATCCTGCGGTCATTACAGAGATTGTATACATAAGACTACACGGCCTAGGCTCAAGAGAATATGACTACAAATACAAGTATACCGACGAAGACCTTGAAGCGCTAGCGGCGAAGTTAGCCGCCTTAGAGAAGAAAAAAGTGAAGGAAGTATATGTACTCTTTAACAACGTTCATATGTTGGAAGACGCGACGCGACTAGGACGAATGTTAGAGAAAAGATAACCTCTATCTTGAAGGCTTTAAACACTAATATGGCTTCTCAGAAAGTTATCTACAACACTTCGCTGAGGTATAGGATTAACGGCTCCTTTCCCCGTCGTCGTCAAAGCGCCCACGGCATTCGCGAACTTAGCGCATTTACGCAGATCCCACCCTTCTAGAATTCCGGTTAGGAAGGCACCGTCGAACGCATCTCCAGCGCCTGTAGCATCCACGACATCTACTTTGAAGCTTTGCATCTCGAAAACTTCTTTCTTCGTTGCGACCAGACAGCCTTTGCCCCCCAGCTTAACGACGACAGTGCTGGGACCAAGCTCCAAGAATCTCCTTGCGGCATTCTCAGCGGAATCTGATGAAAATAGGATGGATGCGTCCTCCATACTCGGAAACACGATATCAGCAAAACCTACCGCTCGAATAATAGCGCTTCTAGCTATTTCAAGCGGCCAAAGCTTCAGCCTGACGTTCGGGTCATAAGACACAAGAACCCCGTTCTTCTTCGCAATCTCCATCGCATGAAGGACCGCTCCCTGCGAAGAGCTGCTTATGGCTTGGCTTATGCCGCTTGAATGGAATACTCTAGAACTCTTGATGTACTCCGGATCTAGCTCCTCTGCGGAGATGCGACTCGCAGACGAACCTTTTCTATAGTACGTGAACTCGTGTCTATCGGCGTAAGCTATGAAGTATATGCCGGTGAAACCTCCTTTCTCTACGATCACCCTTGAAGTGTCCACGCCCTCTCTTCTCCATAAATCAAGAAAACACTGCCCGAAAGCATCGTCACCAATCTTCGTGACGTACCCTACTGTCCTCCCTAATCTAGCTGCGGCTACAGCCATATTCGAAGTATCCCCACCCCAGCCTCGGTGGAACGAAGTCACATCTTTCAAGTGTCCTGGAGAAGCTGCACTGAACTCAACCATCGGTTCACCGAGAGAAACTATGTCCAAACTGAACTCTACCTTCCATTGAAGTTAGCAATTTTATATAGAATACGCGTACCAGCTAGGGTATAAATAGGTGCAGGGTTGAGGCATGAGAAAGACTCCAGACGACGAAGTTTTGAGATCCCTAGTGTCAATACCTACCGCTTCGCTCTCCGACGCACTTGACCGACTCGGAATTAGAGGGTTTATGTCCTATGAGATTAAGCCGCTTTATAGATTCGGTAGAATCGCAGGTCCAGCTGTCACGATCAAGGATATTCCAACCGGAGAGAAAGAGATACCTCTAATGGCTATGCAAGCGATCGATTCAGCATCTAAAGGAAGCATCATTGTGAGAAGCGTCGAAGGAACTGACGCGAGAGATATCGCGTTATGGGGAGGCTTGATGAGCCAAGCCGCTAAAGTGAAAGGGATTCAAGCCGCGGTGCTGGACGGCGGAGCTAGAGATGTCATTGAGGCTGAAGAGATGAAATTCCCCGTTTACGCTAGAAGCATAATTCCATCAACTTCAGTCGGGCGGACGAAGGTCTCTGCTATCAACGTTCCGATAAAATGCGGAGGCGTTACAGTCGCTCCCGGCGACATCGTTGTTGGGGATGTGGACGGAGTGGTAGTAATCCCCAAAGAGAGGTTAAACGAAGCGTTGAAACTTGCACGAGAAATCGATGAAGTTGAGAAAAGGGAAGTTCTTGATCTTAGGAGAGGAAGCAGGATGACTGAAGTGATCAAGAAGTACGCCCGGCTCTAGCTATGCATATCTCCATTTTGCTTTGCGTGACTGAGCCTCAAAGGCTGCTGCTATCGTAAGCGATTAATAGTATTCAGCGCTAAGGAAATTGGAGACATTGGATGGCGATAGGTGAAGATAATGACTGAGAAAATATTGTCCAAGGATGAGTTGAACGACATGCTCGTCGGAGTAGGAATCCTCGGAACTGGAGGCGGTGGAGACCCAGAGACCTTCGGAAGACCTCTAGTGGAGTGGGATATTAGGAAGGGGAGGGAGTACCGAATAATTGATCCACAAGAGGTTAGAGATGATGCATTCGTGGTGAGCGGAGGCTACGCTGGATCCGTTAAGGTGTTCACATCGGTCCAGAAGATGCTTCAAGGATGGGATTCTAGATTTGAACTCTTGGAAGCTCTGAGAATCATGGAATCGATCAGCAATAGAAAAGTTGACTACGTTGTGCCTTTTGAAATGGGAGGAGCAAATACGCCTGTGATTCTCTCTCTTGCCGCTCGCGCAGGAATAGTCACGGTCGATGGGGATGGACTCGGTCGAGCAGCCCCTGAAACCCAGATGTCATCTTTTCTAGGTCACGGGATCTCATTGACACCGATGCCTTTTGTCGATCTAGAAGGAAATGTGATCGTGGTTAGGCACGCGGTCAAATCGACGTACCCTGACGCATTGATGCGTGCAGCCATAGTGCTGAACGGAGGATCTGGCGCGAACACGCACTATTCGATGTCGGGGAAACAATTGAAGGAGAGTGTCGTCCCCAACACTATTTCACTATCGATTGAAGTTGGACGAGCGGTTAGAGAGGCCTTAGACGCCAAGAAGAATCCCGTGGAGGCCTTTGTGGAGACCGTCAAAGGAACTGAGATGTTCTATGGCGCGATCCAGAATATTCGTGGAGAAGATAGAGGCGGATTCTATCACGTCAAAGCCGTTGTCAAAGGCTTAGGCAAATACAAGAGGAAGAGGATGGAAGTGGTTTTCAAGAATGAAACGATGATGGCTCACATCAACAAGAGACTGGTTTCGGTATTTCCGGATCTACTGTGCATGCTAGACCCGAAATCCGGGCGCGGCGTAATGACGGCGAATCTACGCCCTGGAACCAAAGTAGTATTCGTAGGAGTTCCGGCGCACGAGAGACTTAGAGAATGCCTAAAGACTGAGATGGGACAGCAAGCGTTTGGAGCTGCTCGTTTTGGGTACCCGAACGTCAAATATCGTCCGATCGAGACCTTGATCCGATGACTTCGTCACCTTTCCTTTTTTCTATCATGTTCCATCCGTACCAACTGAACAAATGCGCCTTCGGCGCTGATTGGTTAGTTTGGTCTTGTGATGCTGATTAGTTGCATTGGTGTTCCGCATTCTGGGCATGTGATCGGTTCGTTTGCGG
>CAZHMI010000012.1:0-33366 GCA_964533795.1 uncultured Candidatus Bathyarchaeia archaeon | reverse complement strand
CCATTAACTCAGCAGAGCGCCGGTGACCCGGGTTCGAATCCCGGCGGCCGCACCAACGGATAACACACAAAACGAACATACTGGAAAACTAACTGACGAGAAAGGAAAGCCAGATAATAACATGCGTCATACTTGTGGTCAGTGACTTGTTGAGATTGTGGTGGAGGTGAAAGCGGTTGAAGCAATACACGTGTGCAGGTTGGTCATCACAAGGACGTTGGCAACGTGATCGACGAATGGCTGCAAAAAGGGTGGCGTCTCCACACCTATGCTTGTTCGACGGGTGGAGGGGGCGGCTTGAGCATTGTGAATCATTACCTGTTATTCGAAAGAGGCGAGTGATGCCCCTCGCCGCTATACGAGTATCTCTCTCAAGTGTGTTTCCATAGCTGGTGTGTCCGACTGAATTTGAACCATGATTTTCTTGTGTGCGCACCACGACCTTTCGAAGTGAGTAAAGCTACGAGGTTTGATGATGCGTGATGGGCAAGAAGAAACTCTTGAATAGTCTTCTGAGCAAAGTGAGAGAGATTGCAGATGGGCCGATCGATAGAGGCAGAAAACTGTTGGCGATCTGTGAACGCCTTAGAGAGAATGTTGCTTACTATGACTGGGTTGGATTTTACACTGTTGATAGTTCTAAGAGAAATCTTGTTCTCGGCCCCTTCGTTGGGGAACCGACCGAACATGTGACGATACCGTTTGGGAAAGGCGTATGCGGACAAGCTGCGGAGCGAAAAGTAACGTTCCTCGTTCAAGATGTCTCGAAGGAGACGAATTATCTGTCATGTAGTCCGAGGGTAAGATCTGAGATAGTAGTACCGATCTTCAAGAAGGGCCAAGTCGTAGGTGAACTAGACATAGACTCCCACACCGATTCAGCCTTTACGCAAGAAGATCGGGATTTTCTTGAAAATGTGAGTAAGATCGTGTCACAGCTTTTCTAAACCACACCATTAGACAACAGCAAAAAGTATTCCTTCTCGCTGTCCATGGGATTCTGTGATGAAGGAGAATAGACTTAATATCTATCGAGACAGGAATTCCTTATCGGTGATTCAAGTGCGATACAGCGTTAAGACGAAGTTGAAACCTGAGGAAGTTATTGAGCGAGCTGTTAAGTTCTTCGGGAAGGGTGGAGTTGGACTAGAGGTCACAGATCGATATGATAGTACGGTCTGTTTCGAGGGTGGAGGAGGACATGTCACCGTAATAGTCTGCCCTGGCGATTTGACTGATGTAGATATAGAGACTCGAGAATGGGATTATCAAGTTAAGAGGTTTATGGAGACCATAGGAAAGTAGCACTCTTTTCAAACTGTGAAAAAACTATAACTCGATATGGGCAAGAGATAACGCTTAGTTCTCTCCAGCGGCAACAGGATGCTAGTTAAGAGAAGGTTGGAATAGGGTTGAAGGTATTCAGGAATATAACCTTGGAATATGACATTGAGGAGCTGATGCGGTTCTGCCATTTCCAACGCATTAGAGATAGGATCGAGGATGTTGAAGCCGTTATCGACGATGCCTATGCGCTCATAGATCCGAAGGCGATGTACAAGACGGCTAAAGTATCTGAAGTCCAAGGGGGTCGACTCGTCCTAGAAGGGCGAAGCGTACTAGAGAGCGAACTTTTGGCGGAGAAGTTCAAGTGTACCCCTGAAATAGTGGTTTACCTGGAAACGATAGGTCCAGCCTTAGAGAAGCGAGTCGCTGAGCTAGCGACCAGAGAACTGTCCAAATCTTTTGTAATGGATTGTGTTGGCACATACGCCTTGCATCAAGTGTTCGACATCATCCAGAAAGACTTTCAACCTGACGGGAGAGAAAGGCTATCCAAGTTTAGTCCTGGGTCTACATCCTACTGGGATATAAGGCAGCAGAAAGTTCTTTTTGAGATTCTAGGATTAGAAGAAGTGGAGAAAACTGTAGGCGTGAAATTGAACGAATATTGCATTATGATTCCGAAGAAGTCAGTATCCGGTGTGATGGGTTTGACCGAGGAGCAGTTTCTGGAATGTCAAATCTGTAAGAGAAGATGCGAATACAGGAGGGCGCCCTTTAAAGGTTAAGAACCGTCTCAAAAACAGAAGATTGTCTTACGGCAGTTTGAATGCCGAAGTCAATGATTCGATGTTCGCCGGATTTGCTGTCAGATCAAGGTTTTTGGGTCTATCCTCTCAACTTCACGAATTACTGTTCCGAAGTGCTTGTCAACTGTAATGATCTTGTCGATATCATTGTTGAGCATAACTGCCAGATGAAGGGTGTCTCTAGGTGGCACTTCATTGTTTATGTACTTGTGGTAGAGATGGATGGAGTCTTCTACATCTCTTGCCGTTACTGGGAGTACACTAGGCTTAAGCCGCAAAGTGTACAATGCCAGCTTGACGCCTTCCTGTCGCAGCCCCAAGCTATGATATCGATACAAAAGCTCCTGAATAATTTCGGTATCTATCGCGACTTTCAAATCGCTTTTCTGCACTTTGTGTAACACGTTGACGCAGCTTTCCTTGTACTCGCTCGACTCTCCAGCTGCGTACATCATCACATTCACGTCAAGGAAGAATTCAATAGGCAATTGCTGTTATTCCTCTTTCGCACCATGTTCAATCTCTTTCTCGATTCTTTCCCAACTCGATACGGGCAGATTCATCTCGGCGATAGCTTTAGCTGGATTCTTTTTCAAACGTAGAGGTTTAAGCAGAATTTCTTCATCCTTTCTCTCGAGCCTGAAGATGTCTCCTTCTCCAACTCCGAGCTCATCTCTAACCTCCTTCGGGATGATTACACGCCCGAATTTATCCATCTCGACTGTTCTTGCCATTCTAGAGATCACTGCCATATTTTGAATTGGCGGCACATATTAAAGGTTATGCCAGCTGAGGACCCCGATCTTGGCTATGTCCGTAGTCATGCCTATTGAAGGATGTATCGCGCAAACGTAGTTGGGCTTCATCAGGGCACTATTCGTAGAAGTAAACCCGCACTTTTCAGGTTTCATGGAAAAAGGTTACAATCACATCCATTTCGAAGCCACATAGCCCTAGACGACCTTTTCCAGAACTTTTTCTATCTCTCCATAATTCGGCTCAACTCTAGGGTCCCCTGATATCCACACGTAGTGAACGACCCCCTTCTTGTCCACGATGAATATGGAGCGCTTAGCAACCGTGTAGCCTTTAAGCCCCGCGAAGTCCTTTGCTGCAACACCGTAAAGCTCTACGACCTCTCGATTATAGTCGCTCAATAGGGGAAAGTTCAGCATATTCCTTTCAGCGAAAGCCTTATTCGAGAACGGATCGTTGACGCTAATCCCAATGACTTGAGCTTTCAAGTCGCTAAGCTTTGCGATTGAATCCCTGAAGGTACACATCTCCTTCGTGCAAACACTTGTGAAAGCCCCCGGGTAAAATGCCAACACGACTTTCTTATCGAGAAAATCCCCAAGCTTTCGAGTTTTCAGCTCGGTGTCAAACAAAGTGAAATCCGGCGCCTTCTCGCCAACTCTTATCTTTCCTTCCATCCGCATTCACCTCCCGCATCCTTTCGCAATTGTATTCGCGTTGCAACTTGTATCCCTGCGGTCAGATATACTTGAAGGCTGTCTCTATCCTTTTACATGCCAAGTCTACGCACTGAGCATCCTTCGAGCCTATCGCAAAGGGATACTCTCCATCATGAATCGCTTCTCCAGATCTCGCCGAATTCCTGTGGCTTATCCATTTATCCTAATCCAAATTCAAGACAATGCCAGCGGTTGCAACACTACGTTTCGCTTCGTAATTGCTCGCCCGTCCAACAGATGGCTGGCAGCGGAGTTCGCTGGAATCATGCAAGGATCGTCATTGGTCTGAGAGGCCCAAGGTCCCCCCGCTGTTCGACCATGCGAAAAGTGTGAAAGCTTTTTTATGAAGTCATCCTATTTATGCAATATAACAAAAAATGTTGGGATGTCCTCTTGTACCACAGAAAGACTAACGTGAAATGGTATTCATCCAGATCTCTCGTGTGCATGACCTCGGTCATTCTGATAGCATCTCTGCTGGTTTCAATGCATCCTTTTGCATATGCTCAAGTCCCTACGATGACTGAACTCTCCCCGCCTACAGCGAACAGTGCACCCTACGGCTTAGCTATAGATTCATCGGGTAACATCTGGTTCACGGAGATATCAGGAAACAAGATTGGGAAACTAACGCCACCTTCTACATTTCAGGAGTTTTCAGTTCCGACCGCTAACGCATACCCATACGGCATGGCGATAGACGCATCCGGCAACATCTGGTTTGCAGAATTTAATGTTCACAAAATAGGCAAACTCAACCCGTCGACTGGCGTGATCACAGAATACTCTGTAACCTCAGGTAGCGGTCCTCGGGAAGTTGCAGTCGACCCTTCAGGCAACATATGGTTCACGGAATTCAACTCACATAAGGTTGGTTTGATGAGTTCAGCGGGTGTTCTCTTAAATGAGTTCCCAACCACAGGGTTGAGCTACCCCACAGGTATTGCAATCGACGCCTCTGGAAACGCTTGGTTCTGCGAGCAGATGACCCATAAGATCGGCAGGCTTACGCCTGCGGGCGCACTGTCTGAATATAGCATACCTACCGCAAATGCGCAACCCGTATTCTTAGATATAGATTCCGCTGGGAGCATCTGGTTCACAGAGACGCAAGGTAACAAGATCGGCAAGATGACCGCAGCTGGAACCGTGATAGCTGAATACGCTATACCGACGGCTAACAGCAAGCCACTCTGTATAACTATTGACGCAAGCGGAAATATTTGGTTCAGTGAAAAAGACGGAAACAAGATCGGGAAGATGACGCCTACAGGCTCATTCACGGAATACACTATACCAACGCCAAACAGCGTCACATATTGGCTGGCAGTCGACGCCTCGGGCAATGTTTGGTTCACCGAGTCAGATGGAGATAAGATTGGGCGCCTCTCCTTCCCCGACTTTAACATTTACTCAACACCTGCATCGCTGACGGTGGCTCAGGCATCCTCAATCACTTCGACAATAACGATCAGATCCGTAGGAGCCTTCAGCTCCTCGGTAGCACTGACAACTTCATGGGTGGGAGGATCGACGCCAGCTGGAACGACTGTCGAGTTCAACTCTACATCGCTGACACCGCCACCAGACGGCTCCAAGAATGCGACCCTGACTTTGACAACGTCATCATCGACCCCCGCCGGAAGCTACACCCTTCGTGTAATTGGAACGAGCGGCGCTTTGAGCCATTACATAGATATAGCAGTGACAGTATCTACTGCAGCATTTGACTTCAACGTTGACGCTTCACCACCTTCTCAAGCTTCCAATCAAGGTCAATCAGTCACCTATGGAGTGACTGTGACTCTTACAAGTGGAGCAGGACAGATTGTTGATCTGAGCATAGCAGGGCTTCCAGCCGACACAACTTATACATTTAGTCCAGCCTCAGGCACACCTACATACGCCTCTACACTTACAGTTCAGACTTCTTCCTCAACACCGACAGGTAGCTTCGCCTTAACGATCTCAGGTTCTGGAGGTGGGATAACTCGTTCAAAGACAGTGACTCTTCAAGTTAATCCAGCGACAATAACCACAACAACAGCCACGACTACGCCTACGACGACTACAACGCCTTCTCCTACCCCGCCGCCTGGCGGCTGCCTGATCGCAACCGCAACCTACGGTTCAGAGCTTTCGCCTGAGGTTCAGTTTCTACGCGGATTCAGAGATAGACAGGTCTTAGCAACGTTTGCCGGAAGCGAGTTCATGGAAGCCTTCAACGCATGGTATTACTCGTTCAGTCCGAGCGTCGCGAACTTCATTGCTAACAATCCGACGGTCAGAGTTGCAGTGAAGATCCTGCTTTATCCTCTTATTGGAATACTGCACCTCTCCGCAAGCGTTTACTCAGCGTTCAGCTTCAGCCCTGAACTCGCCGTCTGCCTCGCAGGTCTGCTGGCCAGCGCGTTGATCGGCATCGTGTACTTCTCTCCACCGGTACTTGCGGTCCTAGCTATCTTGAGGAAGACGAGGAGAACCTGCTTCTCTATGAGAAGTGCGGCCCCGCTCGCGTATGTCTGGGTTGCAAGTGTAGGCTTTTTGGTTCTGAGCGTTCTAATCTCATCGCCAGCTACTATGATGGCTTCTTCAGCAATCTTCGTGTTATCAACGATAGCTCTAACGAGCCTTTCCACAGCCTTGAAAATACTTCAGAAACTCCCTTAAACCTCTCCTCTTTTTCTGTAGTCTCAGAAGACCAGAGAACTCTTTCTCTACAACTCTGTCGGAGCCTTGAAATCACTATTCTCCTTTGAGCTTCTCAGCTAAAGTCTTCAATTCACCGCTCTCAAGGATTCGAATCTTGGTCTCCATCCGAACATTTAATCCCATCTTCCGGAAAAGCCAGAGAAGCTGCTCACCGGTAATCTGCTCCTTCAACTTTCCCGATAGGGAAAGCCGAACCAATTCATCTTGAAGCGTCTGAATCACCTGAGGGTATTGCCGTCGAGCGGTCTCGAATACCTCCCAAGCTCTACTTACAAAAAGTCTATTCAAAACATCCTTTGGATCTGGAGGTTTCTCCACTTCCTCCTGCTTCTTCTCTTCCTCAGCTTTCTTTGCGAGGAGGCGCATCTGCATCTCCAAAAGTTTCTTACGCTTATACAGCTCGAGCTCCTTATCCTCAGACAACTCTCAACCGCTCTTTGTCTCTAAACGCCAAACTAGAATCAGATGGGTATTATTTAAAGATGGCAGACTTTCTTCGCTCAGCGTGAATCTATCAGAGTCTCCGCTTCGACAAACCTATAGCCAGTTCATAAGCGTAAACCGCTCTAGATGCTACAACCCAAGCTTCAAGAGCGTCCCTATCGATTCGCACCGCTCTGTCCGCTAGATCGAGCGTCTCCTTGCTGAAATGCCCGCGCGGGAACCCTCCAATCAATATCAAAGGCTTTCTCTCTTTCGCAATTTCCTCGCAGAGTGCGCTTAGATCTTCATATTCCCCCTGAGTTGTGAACGCAACAGTTGTCGACGGCTTGACCTCTCTTAGAAGCTGATTGAGCGCTTGGTTTCTGATTGTAAGAAGCGGTTCCCCTGCTTCTGGTACTCTTCCTACCGCGTAGAGTTGCTCTAGCAACCCTACGAATCTATCGTAGTTTACAGGAAGCCTTACGTTCGAATTGATTTCAATGACGCGGTCCTGCACCGTATGAACATATGTTTGGAGTAGGCCTTCTCTATTCAGCGGAGTGCCGAGCAGTTCAAGGAGGGTCGTATGGACGATATCCGGTCTTCCCCTCTTCTCAGAATCCTTCAACGATCTCATTGCTGTATGGTGATAGCTTCGATCTAGCAGAATCTCATTCGGCTTTTTACCCCTCTTCTCAGCTAGCTTCAAGATAGAGGGATGTTTCGTTAACTCCGGCGGCACCAATTCTACAGCAGACTCTGCAAGAATAAGAATCAATACCAATACCTGACATCTCAATGGAGTTCTTTTGGCTTCGTTACACGGCGCTTAATATTGTAAATTTCGCCAGTACCTCAAAAACTGGCTCTTGACCAGCTCAAGCAACTGAGCATAGTTCGCCTGCTTTATAGTCTTTGAAACTATCGAGCTTGAGATTCCTGCAGTCAGTGGTTCGAGAGGCTCTATAACATTTTCTCTAAGACTTGCAATGTCCTTGTCCATTGTAAGCAGGACATACTCATCAGCCCCAACGGTGGCGTCAGCTCGAATTACCCTCGGCTGTCTTTCGAAGGCCTCGAAGAGCCTTCGTCTTAAGGATACATCAGGAGATGTTCTTGTGCCGATGTAAGCAACACATGCTACTCCAAGTTTGCTCCAATCTATCTCTGCTACGAATCTCCGAATAATTCCAGCATTGACTAGCTTTGCCACTCGTCTAGCGGTGGTCTTCTCGTCGCTTCCAACTTTTTCAGCGATACCTTTGAATGTCGCCCGGCCATTCGCGACTAATATGCGCAGGATCTTGAAGTCCAATTCATCCAATCTCAACGAAGTCACCTTCTCGATATTTTGCCCTCGATCGAGATAAACTTGCCGTGACAGGTCGTTTTCTGAGTCAGATCTGCCGCTTTCCGGCGCAGCTGCTTTGGAATTGTCGCAAAACATATATCAGATGCCATTGATACCAATTCGGCTTCGAACCCTCGGAGTAAGTGGTATGACTTGGAAACAAGAAGAGCTTTGTGGGCTCTCGGCTTCTACGTTGGTTTCGGCGTCACTGCGGGAATGGTGTTCTACCGACCCTTCTCTGAGCTCATGGTGACAGCTGGTGTTTCAATCGTAAGCCTATGCTTTACATTGTTCTGTATTTTCAAATACATGAAAAGTTAGGTTGCTGTCAAGTTGGCTGGCAGATTCGACATCGAAACCAAAGTAATAGAAGACTTGATCAAGAAGAACGTGGTCAAACGCGAAGGAGAAGTCTTCACGCTTTCCAAAGAGTAGACACATTACCAGAACCGTGTTATTACCTACGATTCGCTGAGGATTAAAGTCATAGGTGTTATGACTGCGCTAAAGGATGTTCGGCTTTGCCTAGAAGCTTCAGGTCTGCTTAAGGCAAGATCGCATACCGGTTCTAATTGAAGTGCAAGAGCTTTATTTGGTAGCGATAGGAAAAACGATGTTGTGAGGAGGTAGAGGTCAGTTTTGCCAATTATAAGGAGAGCTATTTCATATTTTGAGAGACCCGGCCGTTCGAATACTGTTTCGGTTCTCGAGGCTGTTAGGCAGCGGCTTGGAGATGTAAAGATAGTTGTGGTTACAGTTACCACTGGTAGGACCGCCGAGCTCTTCTCAAATGAATTGAAAGGTAAAGCTGAAATCGTGACAGTTTCTGAAAAAGAGGCTGCATATGCATGCAGGCGCATAGCTCTTTCTGACCAAGGCTTAAGAAGTAGGCTAGTTCGAGAACGGTTGGAGGAGGCTTTAGAAATTGTTAACAAAAGGTTGCGTCGAGAGGCTTTCGATATTAGCTTCCTACCCTTCTGCGGCGAGGCTTGGGACGCCGTAAGGGAGATTCTCTTCGCATTCGGCCAAGGAATGAAGGTTGCAATCGAGATCTCAGTAGCGGCTATAGAGGTCGGGAAAATAGAGCCTTACACGAAGGTCATAGCTGTAGGAGGAACGTACTTGCCGATAACGTGAACAGCAAGGCCATATCGCCTACCCATAGCAAACTAGGTGACTAGATTCAAATATGAAGGCCAGAGGTGCCGATGCGAGCTCGCTAGCCAAAAAAGCGTTCTGTACTTGAAGTGAGATCGTAGGACCTATTTCAGCCTGACTGAGAAGCTTCTGGTCCCGACTGAATGTAGCTATCTAGAGAAGGATTATATTCAAGCTTCCGAGCAAATTAGACCGAGATGCGTATCCATTGCCTATATTTCCCTTTCAAGAGGATAGTTCGCTGAGTCTAATAGTTTCATTGCTATTCTACATGAGCTTCATATCTTTCATATTCTTCGGTCAGAAGATACAGTTGCGGATAGTACTATGGGAAGTAAGCAAGGTTCTAGTAAGGCTGGAACTGATGCATGGTGAAGCTAGACGTCTTGCGCTGAAGAGGATAAAAGAGGTCGGCAAGCCGAAAGAGGACCCTACACGTGAATTGGATACCTTGCTCGAACACTTCATGATAACGCCTGTAGACCTTGATCCTAGAGGGATTGTGTGGAAGTTGGATCATCTACTTGACGTTAGAGATGCTAAGTTCAAGGATGACGTGAAGAGAATAGCTCCTGAAGCGGATGAAGCGCAAATCAATAATCTCGAGAATCTAGTTGAGGCCGCTTTGTCTTTGAATACCATCTACAGGGTTGTCCGTCACTTCTACCTGTTTGGAAAGAGGACATCAAGCTTCTATCTCGTGGTCCAACTTCAGATGATACTTCCACTGGTCATGGAGATAGCGCAAGGGATGGCTGGAGCCGCAAAGGCTTTTGCTGAAGGGCATCCGATCGGAGATGGCATAGGCGCTCTTGTGGCCTCGAAGCTCATGCTTGGCAAGGAGAAGAGGAAGATCGAGAAGGATATAGTGGTAGCTGAGATGACGCTGGAAGGAAGAAAAATCCTAGCCTTGAAGGCTGAGGGCCCAGGAGGCAATGTGGGCAAGCCTGGGGATGCTATTAGGAGACTCATAGATGAGAATGAAGGAAAGGTTGCGATCATCGTTATGGTAGACGCAGCTGCCAAATTTGAGGGTGAGAACACGGGCGAGATAAGCGAAGGAGTAGGTGCTGCCATAGGCGGGTTCGGGACTGAAAGATATAAGATTGAAGAAGAGATCCAGAAGTACAAAATTCCCATCCACGCGATAATAATCAAAGAAAGCATTCAGGACGCCGTGACCACTATGAAGAGAGAAGTATGCGTAGCAGCTGATGATGCAATCTCCAGAATAAGGAGAGTGGTACTGGAAAGAACGAAAGAAGGAGACAATGTGATCGTAGCAGGCGTAGGAAACACGATCGGGATTGGACAATAAATGCAAAAACGGGCGGACCAAGCTTACCTTATTTCAGCAAGACCCGCAACTAGCCCTCCAGCGATGGTAAGAAATCCACCCGTAGCCCTTGGCAGTCCTCATATAGCCCGAAATGCCCCTACGCAATACAAGATCTAGAAGTACAATGGAGCCATCCCGAACATGATCGATCAAACGATCTCCTTCGAATATCATGTCGCTAGAAGCGCATGTTCCAGACTTTCCTCGGTCCCTCGCTGGTAATAGTAGTTGGAACCATACGCGCAGGCGATACCTAGAGCAATACATAGCAGAAACTATGAAACATACGAACGAATCCCGAAGATATTGTCACCACTATGATCTCTACGAAGTTTCTGATGAAGCATGCGATAGGTTCAAGGAGCTGCGGTTGCTAAAGTTTTTTATTCTTTAGCCCAGCGATGGGGCCTACGTATTCTTAAACCTAGAGTGACCAAAAGCGGGACAACTTCAATTCTTCCAAGAACCATCAGAGCAATAAGCAACCACTTCAGTCCTAGCGGCATGGAAATACTTACTACTCCCACTGAAAGGCCGGCTGTTGCGAATGCCGATGTAACTTCGAATAAAGAGTCGATGAAGCTATATCCATTGAAAAAGAAGATTGGAGCGGAGATAAAGACCAAAGCCAAGGCGAGAACAGGAACAGTCAAACTAAAGAGAACATCCACATCTCCCATAACTCTATCATCGACTTTGAACGGCTCTACCTTCTTAGAAACAGCTCTCCTCACGAGCCATGGTATCGCCTTCAAAAAGATAATTAATCTTAGAACCTTGACTCCGCCCGCGGTCGAGAACGTGCAACCTCCAATCAACATCAACAATACGAAAACCAGTTTCGCGTTGATGCTCAGTCTAGCAAGGTCGATAAACTGAAAACCTGTTGTGCTTGACGCGCTGACTGTGTGGAACAGCACCGTATAAAGATCGAGACCTGTGAGCCAGTATATAGCCATCGTCCCTGCTATAATAATCGCAAGGAAGAGGCGAAATTCTTTGGTAAATGCTCTCCTGAACTGTCGATTCAGTATCCAATAATGAGTCCTAAAGTTAACTGCGCCGACTATCATCATTATTCCTAGGGCCAAGCCGAACTGGTAATCGTTCAATTTTGAAAGGTCCTTCAAAGGTGAAAATCCGCCAGTTGTTATGGAGCTGAACACCACGGATACCGCTTTTACGGGTTCATCGACAAAAACGAAGTACAGTAACGGCGTAAAGATGCACAAATACAGCGTATAAACCGTCAATATGAAGATGAGCACTGTCTTCAAGTTTCGTCCAATTTGCTCGATGCCCAATGTCTTGACAAAGTGAGTTATCTCTGCGCTGGGATAGAAAAAGGCCAGAAGTATGAAGATTATCCCGATGCCGCCGATCCATTGCGTCATACTTCTATACAAAAGGAGGGATCTTGACAGAACATCAACATCCGCTATTAGGCTGAAGCCAGTTGTTGTGAAACCTGAGATGCTTTCGAAATATCCGTTTGTGAATGATGAAAGATAGTCTTGAGTTCTAAATATGTTGAGGTAGACGTAGGGGATGCAACCTATGAGTCCCATCAAGAAGTAAGCAATAGTCAAAAGCATACATGAATACCTAAAATCCAGTTCTTTTCTTTCGCAGAGGGCATTAAACAGAAAACCAGTCATCAAAGAGACCACAGCCGTTAAGAAAAACGAGTCCAAGGCACTCGATTCATTGAGGTAGAAGGCCACTATGATCGGTATGACCATCAGTAAGCCATTTAGCTGCAGGATGAACCCAAGATTCGCCAACACTGGCTTCATCGCATAACCCCTGCAGCCCTAAGGCTATCGGCAATAACTTCTTGCACAAAGCAACTTGTATTTATAGGCTCCTTACAAGATCCGAAGCAAATGCGCTCAATCAGAGAGCGAGAATGAACTCGTATGTGAATCGAGGCGATTTCCCGAAATCTCAACTCAATCAGGAGCCTATAGCCTTCCTTAGGCCCAATAACAGAACAAACTTTAACGTCAACGATCGAAGCATATACCATGACGATAATTGAATCACAAGAGGGAGTTCGACCGGCGGATAGCGCTAGAAAGAATAGGGATACTACTCAACTTGGCGAAGGAAGCTTTCCATAAAGATCGAACTCTTACCAAGCGCTACGTGACAATAGCCAAGAAGATAGCGATGAAGTGTAATGTCAGGATCCCGGCAGAGTACAGGCGATTTATCTGCAAGGAATGCGGAGACTTGCTAGTGCCGGGTGTGAATTGTCGTGTCAGAACCCGCTCAGAGGGAGGAACAAGGGTGGTGATAACATGTCTAACATGTGGAGCTCAAAGAAGATATCCAGCAGCAAGAGAGAAAGTAGTCAAAAGAAAGCGTTGAGGAGGCTCGTCGAAAGATCAGGAGCGATGAAGCCGACGATCTGGATAGGCAAGAACGGAGTTACCAAGACGCTAATTGAGCAAGTCGTCGCCCAGCTGAAAGCTAACAAGATTGTGAAACTGAAAGTCCAGAAACCTGTTGTGGAAAGCGAATCAATGCAAGAGATCGTAGAAAAGATCTTGAAAGCTTCGAACTCTTCACTCGTAAATATCAGAGGGAGAACCTTTACGATATTCAAGCAGAGTCAAGACGACTAGAAGAACCGTCAAAACTTATATTGAGCGTCCGATTCTAGTGGTTAAAAGGCTGATCGAAGAATCGGAGAGAAAAAGCTTGCCTACCCCATACGACGTACCTGCACAAGTGTTCATCGAGAGGCTAGCCAAATACCTGAGAGAGAACGTAGGCGAGGTTAGCCCGCCTGCATGGGCTGCAACGGCGAAAACGAGTTCGCATAAACAATACCCGCCTCAACAGCCCGACTGGTGGTATAGAAGATGCGCTTCTCTCTTGAGAAAACTGTACATTCACGGGGCGATCGGTACGTCGAGACTCCAAGTTGAGTATGGAGGACGAAAGAGAAAAGGGAGAAGAATAGAGCACTTAAGAGCAGGCGGAGGCTCAGCAATAAGAGAGCCGCTTCAACAATTGGAGAAGGCAGGTTTCGTAACGAGAGAGGAGAAGAAAGGCAGAAAACTTTCGCGAGAAGGCACAAGTCTTCTAAATAGAATTGCCTCTGAGATACTGAAAGGTATGAAAAGCCAAGCGAAAGGAGAGTAGCGATGGGCGAGGAGCTAAGCGGAGAGGAGCTTGAGTATCTCAGAAAGAGGAGATTAGCGGAGTATCAACGTGCATTAGTGGATGAACAAAGGAAGGCTCAGGTCCAACAGCAAGTTGAATCCCAGAAACAAGCACTACTAAGAGCGATATTAACCCCGGAAGCAAGACAGAGGCTGACCAACATAAAGATGGTCAAACCAGAGTTTGCGGAACAACTGGAATTACAGCTGATACAACTCGCACAAACTGGGAAAGTTAAGTCACCCATAACAGACGCCCAATTAAGAGACGTCTTGATGCGCTTACAACCACAACGTAGAGACATCAAGATAAAAAGGATTTGACGAGAATGGCCAGAAATAAACCGGCAGCGAGAAAACGAAGACTTGCTAAAGCGCTCAAACAAAGGAAATCGGTCCCGACATGGGTAGTAGCTAAAACGATAGGCCGCGTAAGAACCCATCCAAAGAAGAGACATTGGAGAAGAACGAAACTGAAAGTCTAGGATGTTTCAGAGTTGACGGAAACAACAGAAAACGAAGTACAAGAGAAATTGGAAGAAGAGAAGGAAACAGCTGAAACCAAGCCGGAAGAGATTGTGGAGGAAAAGCCTCCGGAGAAAGAGGCCGCGAAAGAAGAAAAACCTTCACCGAAGGCCGGTGAGAAAGCTGAAGAGGAGATTGAGGTTGTTGAAGAGAAGCTCTACACAGTCAACTTCAGAAAGGCTTGGATCACTCCTAGAGGAAAACGGACTCCGAGGGCGGTTCGAATGCTTAGAGAATTCGTTAAGCGACACATGAAGACTGAAGATGTTATAATAAGTAACGAGATAAACGAGAAACTCTGGTCAAGAAGCATAAAGAAACCTCCGAGAAGAATGCGCGTTCGAGTTGTAAAGGATAAGGAGGGCAACGTCATAGTCTTTCCCGTTCAAGGCGACTAACTTCTTGCCCGTCATCTTTTCAGATATCTTTGGAAGCCCAAACATAGGCGTATACTGCTTCTCAAACGAGAGATTAGCGATAATGCCGAGTGGAACGCCTCAAAAGAAGATAGAAAGATTCCAGAAGTGTTTAGGGGTTGAAGTTTGCATAAGCAATATAGGCGGTTCAAGACTGGTCGGCGTCTTGGTCGCAGCAAACTCTCACGGAATCGTCTTACCTCACATCGTACACGAACATGAGCTTAAAGCGATAGAGGAGACAACGGACGAGAAGATTTGCGTACTCAAGGATGAGAAGAAGACCGCCTTTGGAAACATGATCCTGGTGAACGATTACGGAGCCATAGTTGATCCGAGATTACCGCCCACAACTGTGAGAGCGCTGTCCGACGCTCTTGATGTCGAAGTCATCAAAGGGGAGATAAATGGTCTACCTTACGTAGGCTCCTTAGCAGTGGCAACGAACAAAAGCGTCCTAGCTCACCCGAAAACGAAGGAAGGGGAGAAGAAAGCCATTGAAGAAGCACTCAAGGTTCCGGTTGAGTTAGGAACGATAAACGGCGGAGTTCCATATGTCAAGTCAGGGCTACTAGCAAATAGTAAAGGTGCAGTAGCTGGATCTTTGACTCTAGGATCTGAGTTGATGGCCATCACTCAGATGATTGGCGTGGAGAAAGAATCGAATCGGTCAGTCTCCTAAGTCAATCGTGCCTACAATTCACTATTCAATTTGACGAAATCGTAGGGAATACAAAGTAGGTGAGGGGTAGAACCACAAAATCTACTTTGTAAACTTCGTCATCTTCGTTCCGCAAACAGGGCAAACTGCTTTCAGTATAGGTCTGCCTTTGGCAGTAGTTTCTCTCTTTACGTCCTTGTCGTCCACATTTCGCTTCGTCTTGCATTTAACGCAGAACATATCCACCAAGGATTCATCCCTCCTGATACCCCACTAGCCCTTCCGATGTCGATAAAAGCCTTTTCTATCTCAAGCTCGGCAGCTCCATTCAAGAATATGAGCTGGATTCAAATGTAGTTGTAAAGAAACGAGATCGGCTTTTGAGATTGACGTAGTATTTAAATATTGAGCCGGTTATCAGCAACCAACGTCCAATGGAATTGACAGATGAAGTGCTCGGTCAATGCTCGGGAAGGAGAATGCGTGAATCTTGGTTCAAAGCAAGGTCTTCAAGATCTCGGGGGAGATCAAGAAGCCTCGAATGAGGTTGCCATTCACGAAGGAAGTCGCGGCGACGAAGACTGAAGATGCGTTAGAAAAGATATACGCTGAGTTCGGCAGTAGGCACAAAGCGAAGAGGTTTCAAATAAGAATAGTAGAGGTTGAGGAAGTCAAACCAGAAAGCGAGACAAAGTCATAGAAACCTCAGGAGTTCGTCAAAACTATGTCGAAGGAAGAAGACGAGATAAGACAGCTACTGGTTGAGTTGAGACTTTTAGAAGGATCCGCTAGGACCATTCAATCACGTCTCGACGTTGTCAATGCAGCGCTGAGTGAAATCATGATATCAAATTCCACGCTTGAAGGAATAAAGAATAAACCAAAAGGAACTGAGGCGCTCGTTCCTGTGGGCGCTGGTTCATTCATTCGAGTTGAACTGGCCGATTCAGAGAAGATCGTGATGGGCGTCGGCGCAGGAGTGAGCCTCGAGAAATCTGTGAACGACTCCATCGAGAGTCTCAAGAACAGACAGGGCGACTTTGAGAAACTTAGAATCTCGCTTCAACAGCAACTCACACAAATAGCATCAAGGATCGAAGATGAACGAAGAAGACTAAGCGATCTCGTCAAGAAACGAGGCGGAGAAACTGTAGAAGTTGTTTGAAAGGCTCAGAACGCATGTCTCCGCTTTCTTTGAAAAGGTCTCAAAAACCGAATTGAAAGGAGAGAGTTTAGACAAACCTCTTGAAGAGTTTAAGCTTACGCTCCTAGAGAACGACGTAGCCTTTCCCGTGGCCGACTATATATGTGCAAGACTAAGGGAACGAGTGCAAGGGCTGAGTGTTCCTAGATTCAGTGACGTAAGAGAGCCTCTTAGGAGGGAACTGCAGGAAGTTCTCCAGGAAGTACTCAAATCTGACGAAAGAACAAGTCTCGTCGAGACAATCGATAACAAGCGAAAACTTGGCGAGCCTGCCAGCGTCGTATTCGTCGGGATAAATGGAACAGGGAAGACCACGACTATCGCAAAAGTTGGGTATTTCCTCCTGAGAAAGGGATACAGCGTTGTACTCGCTTGCAGCGACACTTATAGAACTGGCTCCATAGAGCAGCTTGAGGAGCACGCTAAAAGGATAGGGGTCAAGACGATTAGGCATAGGTACGGCGCCGATGCTGCAGCAGTAGCTTTTGACGCCATAAACTACGGTCGCTCCCACGGAATAAATGCCGTATTGATAGACACAGCTGGGAGAATGCAGACAAACCGGAATTTAATGGAGGAACTCAAGAAGATCAAGAGAGTTGTCAAACCTGACTTCACTATACTGACAGTTGACTCTTTGACTGGAAATGACGCGGTCACACAAGCTGAAGAATTTGACAGGGAGGTTGGAATAGACGCGACCATCCTCACGAAGGTCGATGCGGATGTTAAGGGCGGTGCTGCTCTAAGTGTAAGCTATGTGACTCACAAACCGATAATATACGTCGGGACCGGTCAAAGGTATGAAGATCTACAGCCTTTTGAACCGCAGTGGTTCATAAAGACTGTTCTGGACTGACACGCAACCTTTCCGCTTAACAACAGAACAGTTTTAGACCTTAGACTACCATGTTCTTGAGGGTAAACCGTATGGGTATGCGCGGTCGAGATTTCTTAACAATGGCAGAGTATCCTAGCAAAGATATTTGGCAGATCCTGAAAACCTCGAAACAATTGAAGAAGGAAGCTTCAATGGGCAGATTTAGACCTTTATTGAAGAACAAAACTCTTGGAATGGTCTTTCAGAAACCCTCAACGAGGACGAGAGTATCATTCGAAGTGGCTATGAAGCAACTGGGAGGCTCGGCTCTCTATCTTAGCTGGAATGAACTCCAGCTGGGTCGTGGTGAAACAGTCGCGGATACCGCTCGTGTATTAGCTCGATATGTTGACGGCATTATGGCCAGAGTCTTTTCACATTCGGACCTTGAGGAGTTGGCGAAGTACGCAGACGTTCCAGTAATCAACGGTCTTTCGGACCTTTGTCACCCTGTCCAGATTTTAGCTGATTTGCTAACGATCTGGGAGAAGAAAGGGAAGCTGAAAGGACTGAAACTGGCATACGTTGGCGATGGTAACAACGTTTGTAACTCTCTACTGTTAGGATGCGCAAAGACAGGCGTCAATATATCTGTGGCTTGCCCTGAAAAATACGAGCCCGATGAGAGATTCATCAGATGGGCTGAAGAAGAATCAAGACTATCTCGAGCTACAGTTGAGATTACGAGTGAACCGGAGCAAGCCGTCAGAAACGCGGACATCATATATACAGATGTCGTAGTAAGCATGGGCCAAGAAGCTGAACGCGCTGAGAGAGAGAAGATCTTCTTACCGAAATATAGGGTCACAGAGGATTTATTCAAACGGGCTTCGAAAGACGCGATCTTCATGCATGATCTTCCGGCTCATCGAGGGGAAGAAGTAACGAATGAAGTGATAGACGGTCCTCGGTCTGTAGTCTGGGATCAGGCGGAGAACCGATTACATACAACGAAAGGGATGCTTTCTCTTCTAATCTAAACCTGACGCCGCTAGGCGAAGATTAATTCTCGAAGGAAATCGAATGAGTATTCTCATCGCCGCTTCACTCGTAGATCCAGCTTCCCTCAACATAGCCGACAAACTGATCAAAGAGCACGGGTTCAAGGAGACCGGAAAAACTTTCTCTGGAAAACCAGTCTACAAGAAAGACGATTTGCTTCTAGCATATCTCGATGTAGATGACATATACGCGGAAGACGTTGACAAGATCTTCCAAGCTGAGGAAGTGATCTTCGCTTCCAGACATAGAAGTGAAAGCGGTGAACCTACTTTGACTGTGCATGCGCCCGGAAATGTCGTGAACAAGGCGGACTTTGGAGGAAGACCCGGAAGCCTCGCATGGGCTCACCCTCAAAGAATGAAGGCCGCCTTGATGGCTCTAAAACAAGCTAAGGACGAATTTGGGCTAACCGAGTATTCAGTCTCTCTTGAGGTAACTCACCACGGGCCAACTGAGTTGACGATCCCAGCTATGTTCGTGGAGATAGGAAGTTCAGAAGGCCAATGGATTGATGAGAAAGCTGGACGTGCTGTTGCAAAGGCCATATTGGCTGGAGGCAGCAAGCCCATAGACAGTCAAAGTTGCGTTGGTTTCGGGGGAGGGCACTACGCGACAAAGCACACCAAGATAACCTTGGAAGAGGACATAGCCATAGGCCATATCTTCTCAAAGTATGCTTTCATCGCAGGATTCGAGCCTTACCTGATCGAAGCGAGCTTCAAAAAGACATATGGCGGGTGCAGATTAGCGTCGATAGATTGGAAAGGTATACGCGGCGACAGTCGGAGAAGACTCATTGAAGTACTTGCAGAGTTGAATATAGAGGTAATTCGCTGCTAGCCGGAGCAAATTGATGAATACTAGGGTGAGGGTTAACCCAGAGAAGTGCCGAGAGCTAGGTCCCAGGCTGAAGTCCATTCGTGTACTTCCAGACCCCAACATCCGCAGAGCGAGAACCATTGATGAGGAAAGAAGGGAGGCCGAGTTCTGGTTCTACGTCATAGCGATGTGCCAAGCAACTAGAACCTTGAAAGGCTATATTCATGGTAAATGGCTGAGGGGAGGAGATTATCTGCTTGCAGCTTGCAGGCGGAGATTCGATTCAGATCGAAGTTTCTTCACTGCAAGCAGAATGAAGAGCATAAGGGAAGATGAGCTTAAAGCACTACTATCAGATGACGGAAACCCCGATCGCTCCACTATCGACCGCGTCGCCGAAAGAGTAGGGTTGCTTCGAAACTGCGCGAGAGCCTTGATTAAGCGCTTCCACGGAGACGTAATGATGATCTACAAAGAAAGCGAAGGCTACTTAATTCGTAGGAGAGGAAAAGGTCTCCTAAATCTTCTTAAGAAGTTCAGAGCGTACAGCGATCCCGTTGAAAAGAAGAGCTTCCTCCTTCTGCTATACCTGAACGAATCTGGAATCTGGAAGATACGAGATCCAGAGAATCTGAAGATAGCTGTTGACTATCACATTATGCGAATAGCATTGAGAGCTGGGATCGTCGATATCGTTGACAAGGCACTAGTATCCAGATTGCTGCAACGCAAGAAGGTGAAACCGACTGAAGACTTCGAAGTAAGGAAGACTGTAAGAGAAGCTTGCAGCCTTCTCTCAAAGTATTCCTGCCACAGCCTCTTTGAAATAGATACGATGCTGTGGAATATGGGAAGAAGCTGCTGCTTCTATGAGCACGATCCGATCTGCGACGCTAGGACCTGCCACAAAAGGGAGAAATGCAGTTTCATCAAAGCCACGAACTATCGTTGCCTTGGAAAATGCGTCTTCGATGGAGTGTGCCTAGGAAGCCACGACGACCGTTATGGAAAACTCTGGGAAACCAACGTTTACACAGAATACTATTAAGCAGAATAGTAGAGGAGCTTGACGAATGCAGAAACTGTTTATATATTGCATGTTGTTATTCTGAAGAAGGCACGCCTGAAGGGACAGCACTTGAAATTCGGAGAGTTCATCGGGTCAGCGAGAAGGCTACTACGTGTTGCATCCAAGCCAAGTCGAGATGAACTATGGCTAGTAATCAAGGTCAGCCTTCTAGGCGTGGCAGTCGTTGGCGTGATCGGTTACATCGTTCGAGTCTTGTTCTGGATAGTCGGACTTGGCCCATAGAGGCGGATAAGTTGTCTGGGGAGAAAAGAAAAAGCCTGATCTTTGCTGTCCGTACCACTAGCGGTCAAGAGAAGGCTGTGGCTGAGATGGTCGCCTCAAGAGCGGGAGTGAAGAAGCTTCCAGTCTCTTCCGTTTTAGCTCCAGAAGTGATCAAAGGATATATATTCGTTGAAGCAGCTGGCCCCCACTTCGTCGACGAGGCTATTTCAGGAGTTAGACACGCCAGAGCCAGAACGAGAGGAATGATAGCGGCCTCAGCTGTTGAACGATTTATAACTACGAAACCTGTGATCGAGGAGCTTGACACTGGCGACCTCGTTGAGATTGTCGGCGGTCCGTTCCGAGGATTGAAAGCGAAGATAACGCACGTCGATAAGGTCAAGGAAGAGGTTACGATCGAGTTACTGGAAGAAGGATTCGCTACGCTTCCGATAACGGTTCATGCTGACTATGTGAAGGTGGTTGAGAGAGCGGAAGGTGGAGAAAGTGGCGGAGAAGAAGGTAGTTGAAGCTCTGATCGACGGGGGCCAAGCAACCGCTGGTCCTCCGCTAGGGCCCGCCCTGGGTCCTCTCGGCGTTAATGTACTACAGATTGTGAACAAGATTAATGAGTTGACAAGAGCTTACTCGGGCATGAAAGTCCCAGTTAAGATATTTGTTGACGTAGAGACAAAGGAATTCGAGGTTGAAATTGGAACCCCGACGACCGCAGCCCTTATCGTAAAGGAGCTTGGGGTCGAGAAAGGCTCGGGAACCCCTAAAGCTCAGAAAATAGGAAACCTATCGATGGAGCAAATAGTCAAGATAGCGCAGATGAAGATTCTAGCTAGCTACTCAAAGAGCGTAAAAGCAGCGGCTAAAGAAGTTCTTGGGACTTGCATAAGTTTGGGTGTCACTATAGAAGGTAAAGAACCTAAGGAAGTCCTAAAAGAACTTGAAGAAGGAAAATACGAAAAGCTCTTTGACTAGAAATTCATAGGACCAGCTTGCGTCACTACGTTCAAGGATCGATTGTTCTTCAACCACCGCATAATACTAATATATTTGCCCTTTGTATTTGTGTGCGAAACAGCAGACGCATGACGTTCGACATATTCATTCAGATGACGAAGGTGGTACGTAAGCTCGGCTCAGCCATGCTCTGGAGAATGAAAAAGCTGACAAACCTTCGGCTACGCGTTCTGCTCATAGAGGAGAGATACGTCCGTTGCCGCTATCCAAAGAGAATGTGATGAAAGCCGTTCAAGAGATGAAAAAGTCTTCGCCTAGGAGAGGTTTCAAGCAGTCAGTAGAACTGATTGTGAAGTTTAGGGATTTTGATGTGAAGAAGTCTGAAGGCAGAATCACAGAGACGATAGAGCTGCCGAACCCTATTGAGAAACCTATCAAAGGCTGCGTAATAGCTACTGGAGACCTCGCTGTTCGAGCTAAAGCCGGGGGCGCAGACCTTATACTGGGTAGAGAGGACCTTGACAAACTCAGTAAGGACAAGAAGACTGCAAGGAAGACCGCGAGCGATTACGACTTTTTCATAGCTGAGGCGCCTCTGATGCCTCTTATCGGAAAGACGATCGGAGCGTTCTTGGGACCGAGAGGAAAGATGCCTACGCCAGTGCCTCCTTCAGCGCCAATTGACGAGATTATCAAACGCCACAGAAAGTTGGTCAAGATTAGAGTTAGAGATCATCCTATGATTCAATGCCGTGTTGGCACAGAAGATATGGCAGACGAGAAAATCGTCGAGAATATTCAAACCGTTGTCGGAGGGGTAGAGGCAAAGTTGGAAAGAGGAGCGAGGAACATAGCTTCCGTTGCTTTGAAAACCGCGATGGGCACACCTGTGAAAATCGCTATGGCAAAGGAATGATGGGCCATGTCCACAAAGAAGATTCAGAAGTGGAAGACTGAAGTTCTCGATGAATTAATTGCGCTCATGAAGAAGTATAATGTTATCGCTGTTGCTGATTTGGAGAGAGTTCGCTCATTTCAAATCCAAGAGATAAGGAAGAAACTTCGCGGAAAAGTTGAGATTCTCGTAGCAAAGAATACACTTGTCAAGAAAGCGTCTGAACTATTGGAAAAGGAGAGAACAAACCTTACGCAGTTCTCTCAAGCTCTAACAGGGTCGAGAGTTCTCCTCTTCACGAATATGAACCCTTATGAACTAATCATCCTCCTTAACAAGAGCAGAGTTAGAGTTCCAGCAAAAGTCGGGGACATCGCAACTGGAGAGATAGTCGTACCCGCTGGGAATACGGGTCTCGCTCCGGGCCCCGTCATCAGCGAATTCGGTGAAGCAAAGGTTCCTACGAAGATAGAGGCTGGAAGCATATGGATTGTGAAGGATACAATAGTTGCAAGGAAAGGAGACATAATATCGGCGAAGCTCGTGGCGGTCCTATCTAAGCTCGGGATTAAACCTATGGAGGCAGGGCTTTCACTAGTTCAAGCCTACGATGCAGGTCTAGTTTTGACCAAAGAGGATTTGGCTTTCGATCTAGAAGAGTTCAGAAAGAACATTCAGCGAGCAGCTTTAGAAGCAACGGGTGTAGCTGTTGAAGCTGGCATAATCGTTCCAGAAACGGCTCCATTGATAATCGGAAGGGCTCATCGGCAGGCCTTGGCGCTCTCCATTCAAGCTGATTATCCGACGAGCGACACCATTGTTGACATCATCAACAATGCGTACGCGGAGATGGCGGCGTTATCGAAGAGGATTGAAGCTGTTGACAAAGCGGCTGCACCGGAGAGCTTGGCGTAAACCGTCTGGGAAAGGTTGAAGAGAGGGGAAATGCTTAAGAAGGGAAAACGACAGCAGATTTAGACGCTCAATTTAACGTCGGTGGGGTATGATTGGTGAAATACGTATATGCGGCTTTGCTTCTTCATTCAGCCGCTCAGCCTATCGATGAAGAGAACGTGAAGAAGGTCTTGACAGCTGCTGGAGTTAAGGTGGATGAAGCTAGAGTTAAAGCTCTAGTCGCAGCGCTGTCTGAAGTTAAGATCGATGAAGCGATAAAGGCTGCTTCAACTGTAGCTGTCCAACCCGCTGCTTCGACTTCCGGATCAGCCCCGGCTGAAGGAAAGAAGGAAGAGAAGAAACCAGCAGAAGAAGAGAAGAAGAAGGAAGAGGAAGCTCTAGCTGGTCTCGGCGCCCTATTCGGGTAAGCCAGTGGGGTAGGAAGCCAACAGTTTTTTCTACGTAACGACTCATTTTCTACTTCTATTGGCTGGAGGGCAATCTACTGATGAGTATGCATGAGGACGAGTTCGACGTACCATTCTTTAGAGAGAACGATTTCGTTAGAAAACGCTGCCGGATTTGCGGAAGCCACTACTGGACGCAAGATCATGCGAGTGTGAACTGCGGAGATGCGCCTTGTCAGGACTATACTTTCATAGGGAACTCTCCTGTAAACAGGAGCTACAGTGTCGCGGAGGTCCGTCGAGAATTCCTCAAATTCTTTGAGAAGAACGGTCACGCTATCATAGAACCTTACCCTGTAATAGCACGATGGAGAGACGACGTCTTTCTTGTCGGCGCGTCCATCTTCGATTTTCAACCATACGTAACCGATGGTATCCTCCCCCCGCCGGCAAACCCACTTGTTATAAGTCAACCATGCCTAAGGTTCACAGACATAGATAATGTTGGACCGACAGCCGGTCGCCATCTATCCATATTCGAAATGGGTGGAGCCCATGCTTTTAATTATCCTGACAAAAGCATTTACTGGAAAGACCAAACGATCCGCTACCATCACGAATTACTTACGAAGGACCTGGGCGTCAAATCTGAACTGGTCAACTATAAGGAGCATTTTTGGTCTGGAGGAGGTAACGCGGGACCGGATGTTGAAGCTTGCGTAAACGGGCTTGAGATTTCAACTCTCGTCTTCATGGTCTACAAGACCGTTGGGGACCAATTGATCGAGATGCCCATCAAAACCGTTGATACGGGATACGGGATGGAGCGCTGGGCTTGGCTATCTCAAGGTGCTCCAAGCGGTTTCCACGCGATCTACGGCTCAGTGCTGGACAAGATATTGGATTACGCCGGCATCTCAATCGACCGAAAACTGATCGTTGAAAGCACTAGGTTCTCGGGAAAGATGAGCGTTGAAACTCTTGATGATAAACTCGCAGCGCGAACGAAGGTTGCAGAACTTCTAGGCATGGACTGGAAGGAATTAGATAGGCTCTTGTCTCCGATCGAAAGTGCATACGCAGTGGCTGACCATACGAAATCCATAGCGTTCATGCTTGCTGAAGGCGTTGTCCCCTCAAATGTCCGTGAAGGATATCTCACCAGACTCTTGATTAGAAGAACATACAGGATTTTGAGACTTCTCGGTATCGAAGGGAGATTGCCTGACATCTTTGAATCACAGATCTCACTTTGGGGAGAAGATTTTCCAAACCTCAAACACATGCGATCTGAGATTCTGGAGGCTTTGGAGGTTGAAGAGAAGAAGTACCTGAAGACCTTGGAAAGAGGCTCTGAACTGGTTGAGCACATGGCGGTTGACCTCAGATCGGAAGGAAGAAAAGAGATACCTCAAGACACATTGATTCAGCTCTACGATTCACACGGACTTGTTCCCGAAATCGTCAAGGAGATCGGTGAAAGAGAAGGCATGGAGGTGAAGATCCCCAGTAACTTCTTCGGTATGGTAGCGAAGAGGCACCTATCCGCAACGCCTCCTCAAGAATCGGCTCTCATCAAGGATTTGAAAGAGAAGGTGTCCGGTCTTCCCGCCACTCGTATGCTATACTATGATGACGCTTACATGACAGAGTTTGAGGCTAGAGTCATTGCTGCTTTCGATGGGAGATACGTTGTTCTCGATCAGACATGCTTCTACTCTGAAGGCGGAGGGCAGATGGCTGATCATGGGACTTTGAGATTTGAGCGTGGGTCAGTGAATGTGATTGACGTTCAGAAAGTTGGCAACGTGATCGTTCACATCGTTGAGGGTCAGCTTCCAGGCGTTAGAGAGGTTGTTAAGGGGAAGATAGATTGGGATCGAAGAGTCAGTTTGATGCGTCATCATACAGCTACGCACATACTGATAGGTGCAGCTAGAAGAGTACTTGGAGAACATGCTTGGCAATCTGGGGCAGAAAAAGATGTTGATCGGAGCCGGCTTGACATATCTCATTACGAACGCCTCAGTAAAGACGAGATAGAAAAGATTGAGAATTTGGCGTTCGAAGCTGTTACAAAGAACATGCCAGTTGAAACCGCGTGGATGCCTAGAGAGAAAGCTGAACGAGCATACGGTTTCAGGCTTTATCAAGGAGGGGCTGTTCCAGGAAGGGAGATACGCGTAGTCAAGGTCGGCGACTGGGACGTCGAGGCATGCGGCGGGACTCATTGCAAGCAGACAGGTGAAGTTGGACTGATAAAGATACTTCGCGCTGAAAGAATTCAAGATGGGGTTGAACGATTAATATTCGTAGCGGGAGTACCGGCCCTCAAAGCAATTCAAGGTCTAGAAGAGCGACTGATCAGAACTGCTCAAATCCTCAAGGCGGCTCCAGATAAGCTTGAGAAAGCTGCTTCAGACCTTCTCTCTGAGAGGCAGATTCTAGCAAAGCAGGTTGAAGAATTCAGAGCTGAAGCGACGACTCGAGAAGCACGAATACTCCTTATGAATTCAAAGAAGGTCGGGAGACTGAAGCTCGTCGCCTCAAAGAGGACATCTGGAACCGAGGATGAATTGATTATGCTATCGAGTAAAGTGGTTGAGGCTGAACCGTCAGCAGTATGCGTGCTAGTCTTGGTTAAGGAAACTGCGAGAATCTTTGTAGCTGCGGGCAAGCAGGCTATGAAGGCGGGTGTAAATGCCGGAGATCTTGCGAAGAAACTTGCCGAGATAGTTGGAGGCGGAGGAGGAGGCAAGCCTTACTTCGGTCAAGGCGGAGGAACCGATGTCAAGAGAGCAGATCAAGTCTTGACCGCGATCAAGAAACTTCTGGCCAAGAAAGGGCGAAGAAGGTGAAGCATACGCCTATCGACTGGGCTGGCATCGAAGAAAAATGGCGATCTCGATGGGAGCAAGCTCATATCTTCGAATCGAATCCGGACCAGAAAAAGAAAAAGTTCTTTCTCACAGTAGCTTACCCTTATCCCAACTCTCCTCAACATATTGGGCATGGAAGAACTTATACGCTAGCTGACGTGCACGCCCGATACCGCCGAATGCAAGGCTACAATGTACTCTTCCCTATGGCTTTCCATTACACGGGTACGCCCATACTAGCTATGTCTAAACGACTAGCTTCAGGCGATGAAGATCTCTTAGACACCTTCACAAGAATCTATAAGGTTCCAACAAGCGTTGTCAAAGAGTTTTCCGAACCTCTAGAGATCGCTCGGTACTTCCATGAAGAGATTAAGCGTGGAATGAAGGAGATGGGTTACTCTATTGATTGGCGAAGAGAATTCACCACTATCGATCCTCAATACAGTCGTTTTATCGAATGGCAGTTCGAGAGGTTACGAGAGAAGGGACTTGTTATTCAAGGCAGCCACCCCGTTGGATGGTGCCCGAACTGCGGAAACCCAGTCGGCCAACATGACACGGTGGGCGACGTGGAACCCGAGATAGGAGAGTTCACTCTACTTAAGTTCTATTACGAAGAATATGTTTTGCCGACGGCTACGTTAAGGCCTGAGACGATCTTCGGAGTAACAAACATATGGTTACACCCTGAAGCAGAGTACACCCATGTCAAAATCGGAAATGAGAAATGGATAGTGAGCGTTCAATGTGTAAGAAAGCTTCGTTTTCTTGGGAGAGAAATCGCGGAGGAGGGGCGCTTCAAGGGTAGAGAATTGATCGGCAAGTCCGTTCTGAATCCAGTAATAGGGATGAAGATCCCTATTTTGCCCGCGTCTTTCGTCGATCCTGACAACGCGACTGGAGTCGTTATGTCTGTTCCAGGACACGCGCCTTACGACTATCAAGCGCTCATTGACCTGAAAGCGAAACCTGATGAAGTTGCTGGTTATGGAATAACAAGTGACAATTTAGACTCTATTGTCCCAATCTCAATGATCGAAGTAGAGGGGTATTCCGATCTTCCCGCGATTGATGTGATAAAAAGGATGGGTATAAAGAACCAGAATGACAATCGATTAGACGAGGCAACTAAGGAGGTCTACGCTCATGAGTTTCATTCAGGGCGGATGAAGGCGAATACTGATGGCTACGCTGGGCTTCCAGTAGCCAAGGCCAAAGATAAGGTGAAAGCAGATCTCCTTCAAACTGGGAAAGCCGATGTCATGTATGAGATTATGAATAGACCCGTCTTCTGCCGTTGCGGCGCTGAGTGCATAGTCAAGATATTCGAAGAGCAATGGTTCATCAACTACGAGAATCCGGAATGGAAGACAGCTGCAAAAGAATGCTTAGACGGAATGAGCATTCTTCCCGAGGATATACGGCAAGAGTTCGAGTACACGATCGGGTGGTTGCGTGAAAAGGCTTGTGCCAGAAAATCTGGGCTCGGCACGAAGCTTCCTTGGGACAAGGATTGGATCATCGAAAGCCTTTCAGACTCGGTAATTTACATGGCGTATTATGCAATAGCGCGTATACTCAAGGATCAGGCTATTGACGCGGAGCAATTGAAGGACGAGGTCTTCGACTATGTCCTTTTAGGGAAAGGAGAGCTCGGCCAAGTCTCTAAGTTATCTGGTATCGATCGTAAGACTCTTCAATCGATTAGAGATGAGTTCGCATACTTCTACCCTTTGGACAGTAGGCATTCGGGAAGAGATCTTGTGCCGAACCATTTGACCTTCTTCATATTCAATCACGTCGCCATCTTCCCAAAGAAGAACTGGCCTCAACAGATAGTCGTCAATGGAAGCGTCTTGATGGAAGGAAAGAAGATGTCAAAATCATTCGGAAATATAGTCCCGCTACGCGAAGCCGTAAAGAACTACGGAGCTGACCCTTTGAGGTTGGCTATGCTGATCGCAGCGGAGCTTCTCCAAGACGCAGACTTCAGTATTGCATTGACGAAGGCCTTGCAAGAGAAACTGGAACGCTTTTACGCATTTGCTTCTAACGTAATGAAGATGGAGGCGGCTGAAGAGGCTACGTTCAGCCTTCAGGACAAGTGGTTGTTAAGCAGATTGCAGAGAGCTATCAAGGCTACTACTGAAGCGATGGACAGATTGAAAGCTAGAGAAGCTGTTCACCATGTGCTATACACTTTCGATCAAGACCTTCAATGGTACTTGAGGAGATGTTCAGTCGACGACTCGTTTGAAAGAGAGAAGTCGATGGCTCGGGCTCTTAAGATGGCGCTTGACGCTAGAGTGAGAATGTTAGCGCCGTTCGTACCCTACATTTGCGAAGAGATATGGGAGAAAATGGACCGAGCCGGTTTCATATCGAAGGCTGAATGGCCGAAGTATGATGACAAGCGGATAGATGTGATGGTAGAGGGAACTGAAAGTATCGTTGAAAGCACTTTGGAAGACACAGCGAATATAGCTAAGGCGACGAAGATCAAAGCCAAGGGCGTCTATTTCTATACGTCAGCTGACTGGAAATGGAAAGTCTATTTGAAAGCTTTGGAGAAAGCCGAAACTGGAAAACTCGATTTCTCTGACTTCATGAAAGAATTGCTAGCTGACTCTGAAATGAAGAGTAGAGCTAGGGAATTAGCGAAGTTCGTTCAGAAATGCTGTGACGATGTGTTGAAGATAGCTTCTGACATGAGGCGGAGTAGACTTCAGACAGGCTTGATAGATGAATTTGAGGCCTTGAAGGCTGCTGGAAACTTTTACAAGAAGGAGCTAGACGCAGAGGTCAAAGTCTACCGTGAAGACGATCCAGCGAAGTACGATCCGAAGAATAGAGCTCAATTAGCGCAACCGTACAGACCTGCGATCTACATAGAGTAGATTGGGAGAGACTTGGAGACAAAGGTCTTCGAAGCGGCGGAGGACCTCCGATACCTTCTTCAGAGAGGATACCGCAGAGAAAGTGCTCTGAAACTGGTCGTTGACAAGTATCAACTGTCTATGAAGCAGAGACTTTTGCTATACAGGGCTGTTTACGATTCTTCAACCGCAGCGAAGCATAAAGAGAAGATTGTCACCGTTGACAAGGTGAAAGATTCCAAGCTAGCCATAGACGGATATAATGTTTTGATAACCGTTGAGAGCGGTCTCCACGGCGGACTTCTGGTTCTCTGCGACGACGGTTTTATTCGAGACATCTCAGCGGTCCACGGAAAGCATAGAATAACGAGCATAACCGAGAAGGCGTTACGCATGATTATCAGAGCAGTACAGGAACTGAAACCGGCTGAGACCAATTTCTTTTTCGACGCTCAAGTGAGCAAGAGCGGCGAACTTGCCTCGTATGTTCGAAGAACCTTAAAGAATTCAGGTTTAAGCGGAGGGGCTTACGCAGTGAAGCGGGCTGACGTATCCACATTTAACTTCGGAGACATTGTTGCAACAAGTGATTCAGTCCTAATCTCCAAGTCTGGAGCTGTTCTTGATCTCGCAGGCAAGATCCTGAAAAAGGACGACAAAATCATGATTTTAACTCTTCACAAATAAATATGGAATGTTTGATCATCGACGTCGTGGAGAATATTTGGCTGAAACCTCGAAAGATAAATCTCGTGGCCATTTCACGTAGTTTCCGCCGGATCTATTTGATATCGCCATGCTCTTTGATCTTAGAGTCTTCATAAGAGGCAACAAATCTTCTATAGAACTCTTGCTTAATGGATTCTAGGAGACCCATCGCTCGATTATAGTTAAAGTATTTTGGCTTATACGCTGAGAGCAGTACTCTTGTGAAGAAGTAGTTCAATTCTCCATCTTGTCTCTCAACATCTTCGTTGAGAGCTTCTAGAACCTCTTTGACTATGCGATCAAATTTCCCCCTATCTTCTTTCGGAATATAAGGCATTCTAATCACAACACCTATCCCTATTCTTCGTCAAGACTGAAATCCGGATAACCCGCTTATTTGTCTTCACATCGCGTGATCGCTATCGAGCGGGTATTTCCAGATAATGTGACGCGGTAGAACATGACGAGGAGTACTTTCTGTCAGCCGGTTTCTTGTCTTTGAAGGGACGATTTATAATTAGGTTTGCCGCCGGGCAGTTCTCCCCTTACGTAAGATTTACCCAGCTTCGATTCCGCCTAGGGCCTCATCTACTCAAAAACGAGTAACGCCTGTGCTTCAGTCCCCTGGCCAGTTCCCTAGGAGATCGGACTATGCCGGAGTCAATCTGACGATCTTATCGTCGCTGGCTGTAGGAGTTCCTCTCCCGTCTCGATTGCTAGTAAGAATACAAAGTAGCCCGTCAGGGCCTTCGACGACATCCCTTAGCAATCCTAGAGTTCCTTCAAGCAACTTCTAGTTCACAAAAATCTTGCCAGTCGATGGATCGAAGAGTAAGCTTCGGCGTATGGACAATACATGATCGTTTCAATTGGGTTCTCCTCCGTCAGATGAGGCTCTATGATCCAATGATTAAGAAATATCTCTGTCTCAAATCTAATGAATGGTTTAAAAAATCTTTGAATAAAGCGCTATGAAATTTGGCTTCAATCGAGACCGTGCTCGGAAGAATTCATCAAGTTCTCTGCATCGACAAATTTAGAAATTCGTTCTAAAAAATAGCCACTTAAGGATCTGGCCTTCAAAATAGGTTTGAGAAAAGAATATTAGGTTATTGTCAGAACTTACAAGGCATGGCTAGAATACGAATCCTAGGCTTCGCTGGTAGTCTTAGAAAAGGCTCCTATAACAAAATGGCTCTTAACGCCGCAAGAAAACTGGCTCCGTACAATTGCGAAATCGAAGTTTTTGACCTTGAAGGAATTCCTCTATTCAACCAAGATTTGGAGCAGAATCCGCCAGAAAAGGTGAAGGAATTCAAGAAGAGAATCAGAGAAGCGGATGCGATCCTGATCGCAACACCTGAATATAACTATTCTGTTCCAGGAGTTTTGAAGAATGCTATCGATTGGGCATCAAGGCCGTACGACGATAATGCTTTTTACGGTAAGCCTGTGGCTGTGATGGGTGCTTCGATAGGAATGCTCGGTACGGCAAGAGCACAATACCATCTCCGCCAGTGTTTCGTTTTCCTAAACATGTATCCGGTTAATAGTCCTGAAGTCATGATCACTTTTGCAGACGAGAAATTCGATGAAAATGGAAATTTGAAAGACGAAGAAACGGAAGGGTTCATCAAAGATCTTCTAGATGCCTTGGTAAAGTGGACTGAAAAGCTGAGAAGTGAATGATCTGGCGCAAATAGTTCTAGAGCTCGTAGATTAGGTGGTTATATAAGCCGCAGATTTCCATGACCATTGATGCCCGGAGGAGAAAGTAAAGTCATGAAGAGTGAAAAGAAGAAGCTTGCGCTGGTTGTTGAGAGCGGAACAATAGACAAGTTGTACTGCGCCTTCATACTTGCCCAAACGGCAGCGAGCTTAGGCATGGAGGTTCACGCCTACTTCACGTTCTTCGGTCTGATGATGCTTAGAAAAGGAGAGATGGACAAGGCGGGACTGCCCACAACCCATAAGCATCTTGAAGAGCCGATGAGGCAGAGGCTGAAGGAAATGAAGTACCCAACGCCCTATGAGATGTTGAAAGCCACTAAGGCGACAGGGAATTTGAAGATCTACGCCTGCACACCTACGCTGGCGATGTTCGACATCAAAGGCGAGGATCTGATTCCGGAAGTCGACAAGATGGTTGGTGCGGCAACGTTTCTCTCGATCGCCGCGGAAGCCAACGTAACGTTGTTCATCTAGCGCCAATACCATGGCGAACTATTCCAACTCGGCTTTCCAGTATGCAACGCGTTGGCAACTAAAGTTATCGCGCCTGCTCTCTCACAATGCGACTATTGGCAATAAGGTTCATGAAGCCGAGAAGCCATCTTAGATAATGAAGCTTTATAACTGAATTTGTCCAGTTCGGATATGTTGAAGCGGGGCCCGTAGCTCAGCATGGATAGAGAGAAGCTATCCCATAGAGAGCATCGGCCCTCTAAACTGCGCTAGATGAGGTGAGCCGGGGATCGTGGGTTCGAATCCCACCGGGCCCGCCAATTCCCGTTTCTTGAGGGATACACTGAGAAAGAGAATAATTGAGATTGACGACTTTTCAAAACTCTTATCTGAACACATGCGGGAGCTTGTCAAGAATGAGAGTCTACAATTACTCGGACTGAACTGGAACAGCAAACAGAAGATAGTGCCTGTCAATGAAGTGAAAAATCGGGTTACACAAGGATGGGAGTATGTGACAACGCTGTCGACGAATGAAGCCATAATCAAATTACCTACCAACTGACCATCCTTGGAGACGCGCGATGTCCGCTGGGTGTTCATACATCATCTATTAATACTTGTGTAACCTTACTCTTTTAGAACGAGAGTATGGTGACACGAGAAATAATGCTTGGAGAGAATGAACTGAAACTGCTCTTCACGGTAGAAAAAGAGAACAGGAGAGCCTTTTCTATAGCGGACGCTAAGCGAATCCTGGGCACATCTGAGGCATCGGTCTGGAATGTAATCTACCGCCTGAAGAAGAAAGAGAGAATCGAGGAGATAGAGAAAGGGAAGTATCTGCTCATACCGGCAAGAGCGGGTCATAAAGGCTCGTGGTCAGAAGTTCCTTTTCTGCTCGTGCCGCACCTCATAGAAGTCTACTACGTAGGTTTCTGGAGCGCACTCAATTATTTCGGCATGACGGAGCAGGTTCCTCGCACAGTTTTCGTTGCTACGACGAAGAGGAAGAGAGACCTAGAG
>CAZHMI010000011.1:0-33981 GCA_964533795.1 uncultured Candidatus Bathyarchaeia archaeon | reverse complement strand
TGAAGGCTATGTATCTTCAGATTCGTAAGAAAGTTACGCCAGATTGAGGATTTTAACCAAAAGCTTTAAGAACGCGGCATGACACGCAACAATTAGCTCCGTTGTTTGCGGAGGCAAAAATGATGAGATTCACGAAGGGAGAAGAAGAGAACTGGGGCGAGGAAGAGGAGTGGGGCGAGGAGGAAGAATGGGGCGAGGAAGAGGGCTGGGAAGAAGAAGAATGGTAGCCCCCGCGTGAACTTCTCTCTTTTTACAATCAATCTGTGTTTTGTTTTCTGTCGAGCGTCGTGGTAGCTACTGACTTGGTTGAAATACTATGGTTAGGGTCGCGGTTCTCGATAGGGAAAGATGCAAGCCGAAAGACTGTCAGCATGAATGCAGAAACTTCTGCCCAGAAGTTCGGAACAGAATCGATGTGGTAGTCTTCTCTGATGGCGAGGACAAACCTCCTACGATAGTCGAATCCCTTTGCACAGGTTGCGGGATATGTGTTAAGAAATGTCCTTACAAAGTCATAACGATAATAAACTTACCTGAAGAGCTTAAAGAAGAGTGCAGCCATAGGTATGGCCCAAATACGTTCAAGCTCTTCCGGCTACCAATTCCGAAAGAAGGGTTCATCACAGGGCTGATCGGCAGAAATGGAACGGGAAAGACGACCGCCCTAAGAATACTCTCTGGAGAGATGAGACCAAATCTTGGAGAATACGATTCTCCTCCCGCTTGGGAAACCGTGATTAGACGTTACAGAGGTTCAGTTCTCCAAGACTATTTTGAGAGACTCTCAAGAAACAGGCTTAAGGTCATTCACAAACCGCAGTACGTCGATATGATTCCGAGACACGTTAGGGGTAGAGTCTCTACGCTCTTGCAGAAAGCTGACCGAACAGGAAAACTGAAGAGACTTGTCACAGATCTTCAACTGAAGACTATCTTGAACAGATCTATTGGCGTATTGAGCGGTGGAGAGCTTCAACGGGTGGCGATTGCCGCAGCGATCTGCCGTGAAGCTGACGTATACATTTTTGATGAACCGTCGAGCCACCTCGATGTCAGTCAGAGATTGAGAACTGCAAAAGCTATACGAAGCCTTATCGACGAAGGAAAGACGGTCTTAATAGCTGAACATGATCTAGCGATGCTTGATTACTTATCAGACCAAGTCTGCGTCCTATACGGCGAGCCTGGAGCGTACGGAATTATCTCGCATGTACATGGTGTTAGAGTTGGAATAAACATCTACTTGGACGGTTTCATTCCAGACGAAAATATGAGGTTCAGATCACAACCGATAAAATTCCATGTGAAACCTCCGAGAGAATTGAAGCCGGTCGAAGGATGGAAACTGAGTTGGTCTCCCATGGAGAAATATTTCGGAAGCTTCAAACTGAAAGTTGACGCTGGCGAGGTCAGACAAGGTGAAACTATAGGAATCTTAGGACCGAACGGCATAGGTAAAACGACGTTCATAAAGCTTCTAGCAAAGATGGAGAAACCTGACAAGGGAGAATCACCTCCAGTAGAAGGGTTGACCGTCAGCTATAAACCGCAGTACATCTCCGCCCAATACGAAGGTTCCGTCGATTCGCTTTTAAGAGAAGTGGGTGGAGAAAGATATGAAACTGACTTCTTTGAAGATGAACTGGTTAGACCTCTAGCTTTGAAAAAGTTTCTCGATAGAGATGTCAAAGAACTAAGTGGAGGAGAACTTCAACGCGTGGCGATTGCAGGTTGCCTCATCAAGGAGGCTCACGTATACTTGATAGACGAACCAAGCGCATACCTAGATGTCGAAGAAAGACTTGCAGCAGCACGAGCTATTAGGAAGATAGTTGAAGGTCGCGAAGCATTCGGTTTCGTCGTGGAACATGATATAGTCGCTCAAGACTTCATCGCAGATAGATTGATGATCTTCACCGGAGTGCCCGGAGCTGAAGGACGTGCTGAGAGCCCGGTTTCTCTGAGAGACGGGATGAATTCTTTTCTAACCGATATGAAGATCACTTTCAGGAGAGACCCAGTGACGGGTAGACCTAGAGTAAACAAGCCTGAGAGCAAGATAGATCGAATGCAAAAAGAGAAGGGCGAGTATTATTACATTCCTGAAAAGGAGTTACGTGAATCTTAGGCTCACGTAGAGCCATCTCCAAAATCGCTTTGAAGGAAGATTAAGCGACTGCCTCTCGGAAACGTATAAGTCAATATAGAACATGAGCTGTAATCAGTATCCTCAACAACTCTTTAAGGCTTCTTTTCTGGAGCGTCATCTCCAAGGCAAATAGAGCAGGCCGTGTTTCTTCAGATAATCTAACACCAACTCTAGATCATGCTTATTGAGCCTTCTCCTGCCCTCCAGAACATCCTCGATCAAAGCTGTATTCGGACTTTGACCCATGTGGAAGAGGCATTCACGCCAGAAAGCTCTCTTAGATCCCGCGAGCTCGAACGCTTTCCTAACCAGATCAAGCTCCTCCATGTTGGACCATCTACCCTCATCTATTCAGATCCATCATTTTCATCAACGATCTCTTCCAGTTTCTCAACAATGCATAGAGCGAAGAGAAGAGCTGTTCGATAATTCCTTTCGATTTGCAGTTGTCGGCGTATCGTCTCAATGGTCTCTAGCATATAATCTTCTGCTGTGAGATTGCTCTCATCGAGCATTTCCGCAGCATATGTTTGTTGTTTATGTTTTCTACTCGTTTCGGAGTCCTCCTGGAAGCAGAATGACGAGCTAGTGTATTCTTCTTCCAGTTCAAAGGTGTCTAAAGCCCATGCTTGACTTGGTGACCTTAAGAACGATTTTCAGCATGGGACACCCAATCATCTGGAAGCTACTCCTAGCTCGGAGTTTACCACGATCAATGCGTCAAATCAGTATATAAAATTTAGTCTTCCGGGTTCCGTGGTTTGTTGTTTACCTTCTTAACTTTAGACAACAGTTTTCACTCTCAGCAACTGCATCTAACATTGAGTGCAGAACTTTTGCTTTCTCTGTCATCTCTAATCCCTTCGATCGCTCCTTTGCTCCACTTAATGCCTTGCTCAACTCCTCGATTTCCAAGGCAGCAGTAGCTACGCAATAGTTCTTTGAGCGCCCCTTGTTAAATCCTCTCAACATCTCCTTCAGCAACTTCTCTCTGATTTTCTGGAATCTCAAATTCGCCGACACCGTCCTTCCGGATGAAAGAAACATCTTCCTCAAGTTTTCGATAAGATTTGAATGTGTCATGTCGTTTGCCGAATTCTCTGTGCTCTTTCCACTTCTCCCAAGTCTCATTTTCCTCGCAATCCCAGCAAAACTCGACTTTCTTTCTCTTCAACGCGCAAGTAATAAAAGAACAGCCGAAGGCCATTCTTTTATTCGGTTTTGCATCCCCGCATCTGCTTTTGGCCCGTGTATGATAAGTGGGACACAGTCTGCAAGAAAGACCACAAACACCAGTTTCAGGATATTTGATTTTCACCGTAATCACCTCTGTCATGTTATTCCATCTTGCTTGAAAAGTTCAGAAGCAATAGTCTCATATGTTTTCTGCCTACGAACAGTAACCTGATAGAACTCTTTCGCTGGAAACCCATGTACTCCATCGATCCTTTAAGACCAAGATTTAACTAACAGAACGGTTCTTCTAGCATAGCGAGGAGGATCAAATCCTAGATGCCATACTACTGCTTGGAATGCGGCGGAAATCTCTCATACGATTCCGCGTTAAAGCAATATGTATGTAAAAGCTGCGGCCTCACATTTACATTCCAGCAATTGATGGAAGGAAAAGACAAGATGTATGGAAATAGAGAGACCGGTGAAGAACAGCGGAAGAGGAAACAGAAAGAGTACTTGAAATGGTGGCTCTCGAAGAAAGAGTAGATTGAGGGTGTGCAGAATGTTCGGGGAAATCGGAATTGGGTTGCTCAGTAGAGATAATCTGCGTGGGGAATGAAATTCTAATCGGAAAGACGTTGAATACTAACGCTCAATGGCTTGCATATCAAATAACACGCTTCGGCGGCAAAGTCACGCGAATAACAGAAATCCGAGATGACGTTCGAGAAATAGCCTCCGCAGTGGTAGCGGCTCTGAGGAGAAAAGTTGACTTCGTAATCACATCCGGCGGCCTCGGTCCTACTTTCGATGATAAGACTTTGCAAGGCGTCTCGAGAGCAATAGGTAAGAGGTTGAAGCTAAATCCAGAAGCCTTGAGGCTCGTAACAGAAAGATACAAAGCGATCAGTCTTCCGAAGAGATTGAGGCTAACGAAACCGAGAGTCAAGATGGCTATTCTTCCTGAAGGCGCTAGCCCTATACCGAACCCCGTCGGGACAGCTCCCGGGGTTCTCGTTGAATATGGTAGCACGAAATTGATCTCCCTGCCTGGAGTTCCGAACGAATTGAAAGCTATCTTTGAGAGGAGCATTGTCGAAATGATAAGAAGAAAGTCAGGAAAACTCCTTTTCTACGAATCCAGCATGATCGTTAAGGGTATTGTTGAGTCAGCACTCTCTCCACTGATTGATAGAGTGATGCGGAAAAACCGTAAAGTATACATCAAGTCTCATCCGAAACGGGGGGAGGGAAGAGCGGGCGCGTTTATTGAACTCCACTTCTCATCCACAGAGAAGAACCTAGGAAAGGCAAGAGAACGAGTGATCAACGCCATAATCGACATGGCTAAGATACTCGGAAAGACCTGATGAAGGCTGCATCAGAACCCAGGTTGTCCATCACCCTTCAGTTTCTAGCCTGCTCCTCATAGCAGCCTAGAGAAAGTTCGGACTTCTTTGATATAAGCCCTTCATTGACTACGGGGCTCGGTCATTCGATTTGCCAAGACACGCCTAGGACTAGGGTCTGAATACAGTCTAGGCTATGGCTGACCACATCTACCAATAAGACTTAATTCAAACTCTCGGGTTCTTCTTTCAAACGTGAGGTCTCTATTCTGTACACCGTCTTCATCGTTGGGATGGCCGGCTCAGGGAAGTCGGTCTTCACTGCGAGTTTTCTAGATTGGCTTAGGATGAGTGATCAGAACGCAATCAGCTTGAACCTTGACCCTGGAGCTACTGCTTTACCGTATAACCCAGATGTTGATGTTAGGGCGTTCGTTGATATTGACGCAATAATGGAGGAGTATCAGCTTGGGCCTAACGGCGCATTGTTGATGGCCGCTGATTTGGTCGGAGATCGCATCGAAGAGATAAAGGAGAGCGTCGAGGATTCTGGAGCAGATATTGTCTTGATCGATACTCCCGGACAGATAGAGCTCTTCGCGTTTAGAGAGAGCGGCCCCTATATCTCGCATGCGATGACGTATGATTCAAGCGCGACCGTTTATCTCTTCGATGCGCCATTCTGCAGGAGCCCATTGAATTATGTTTCTAACATGTTTATGGCTGCCGCAGTCTATAATAGGCTGCTGCAACCTCAAGTCTACCTATTGACGAAGACGGATCTGGTTACATCTGATGAGCTTGATCAAATGGTGATTTGGTCTGAGGAGATTGAGCAGCTTGAACAAGCTTTAGAGGTACGTTTGGGGAAAACCGCTTCGCTTGTAAGTAGAGATTTAGCGCGTGCAATCACTCGAACAGGCCTGAACTTCGAACCTGTACCTGTTTCTGCGAAGGAAAAGACTGGGTTCGTAGAGGTCAACGCCGCATTGACTCGAATATTGAGCGGTGGCGAAGAATTGAAGCCTTGAGCTGGCTTCATCGATAATGTTAAGTAGGTTAATTAGCCTAGTCTAGCCTAGGTTAATTAACCTAGAAGGCATTACGCATATCCAACTGGCTCGAAGCGCTACTCGCTCAAAGCCTTGCAGGAATACCTTTGGTTGGCATACTGGTGGCAGCAGTTTGGATATCGATCCTAGGATTGTTCATAATCAGAAGGAAGCTGGGAATAATCGATGTCTGCGTTATCGCTTCGCTCGTCGCCTTATCTTTGGCAACGAACTATGTACTGATTTGGCTACCCAATGTGAAGATCATGGATTTGATCGTATTCTCAAGCGGCTTCTGCTTCGGAAGCTTCGTCGGCGTGTGCACTGGAGCTTTGATCTGGGCGGTCTACGGTAGCTTGAACCCTTATGGATTCGACTTCTTGATATGGATAGCTGCGATGATTTGCGAGTCGATTTACGGTATAGTCGGCGGCACATTGAGAAGGCTCAACCCGAGCATCTTCGAGAAATCTTCGAGAAAGAGACCACTATTGATCAACTATGAATTTGCTTTAGCAGGGCTTCTCGCCACATCAGCATACGATCTCTTAACGAATCTCGTTAGTGGAATCTCTTTCTCATGGTTGTACTTCGGTTCCGTTAACTGGCCTATTGTGGCCGGCATAATGGTTTCAGGAGTGCCTTTCGCTCTGATTCATGAGTTTAGTAATGCGGTGTTGTTCTTCTTTGGAGCTGTTCCATTATTGTTAGCTGTGAAGGAGTTGAGAGAACATGGCTATGCAAGACTCAGGTAGAGAAGTTAGAGTATGGAGGTTGGCAGCTGTCAGTTTCTTATGTTGGGCCATAGTTACAACATCGCTTGCAGCTTTCTATTATGGGCAGTACAATATGCTGGCGGAGAGAGTTGGCAAATCTGTTTTGACCGTCGAGCTTGGAGTGGATTATGGAAATGGCACCTCTTACAGAACTTGGCATCATGACGTCGCTGCTGTATCTGGAGAATCTCTTCTAAGCGTAACGAGTAGACTTGCTGAATTGAATTATACTATGGGCGGCTACGGTGCATTCGTAGTATCCATCAACGGAGTTGAAGGCAATAGTACTCACGGCTGGCTTTGGTATCGATGGGAGCCGACTGAGAAGAAATGGATTCTCGGAGAGACTGGTTGCGACAAGTATCTTGTTGCGGATGGAGATTTGTTGATTTGGTCTTACGCAGCCTACTCTAGCTGGCCGCCTCCTCCACCAGAACCACCATAAGAGAGTCCAAGCAGAATACTTTACAGGTATAAGATTTGTCGAAGAAGCTCTCTGAACTCAACGAGCTATTCTTTCTGCTTACAATCCGGACGGAAGCGACTGTGGGACGCTATCGTCTTAGCGCCATGCTCGAGATGCCTGAAGGGATCGTTCGTGGAATAATGAGAGCTTACGAAAGAGAAGGATATATCAATAGCAGATCGAAGGTCGGTACCTTTTTGACGAGGGCTGGAGAGACGCGACTAGACGCGCTCTTCAAGAATGCCAACATCAAAAACATGAAAATGTACGATTTCAATGTTTTCGGCGTCGGCCCGATCAATGTGGTGATTCAAGTTCAGAGCGGAGCGGATAAGGTTGGATTAGGGGTAGGTCAAAGAGATGCCGCTGTAAAGGCTGGCGCGAACGGAACGGTGATCTTGATGTATCAGGAAGGCACTCTGAAGATCCCAGGTACCTCTGAAGATATGTGCGCTTTGAGTCCGGAAGACTCGAGAAGGCTTCTGAGAGAGTTCTCATTGTCAGAAGGCGATGTAGTCCTAATCAGTTTTGCTGAAGAATGGTGGAAAGCACTTAGAGGAGCATTGTCTGCTGCATTCACTCTTAAGGAGGGCTCCCAGAAAGTCAGATAGACCACTTGAACGAAATGCTGTAGTAGGGTTTAGGGACCTTGACCATCGAAAGCTCCTTTGCCAGAGCGTTAAGATGACCTAAACCTACTACTGCGACGATCGTTCCGTCAGTTGAAGCGAGAATCGAAGCAAGCCGTCGAACTACGTATCTATTCCGTTCTTCAACCAAGCGTCTATGCAGGCTGGGATAGCGACCCTTGAATTTCAACACAAGCTCATCGGGCGATTCAGGGATGTTCTTTTCGAATTTTACGCCAATGAGTATCGTTACAAGCGCGAGAATACCGTCCAGAACCAGTCGAGATTTCTCTCGGAAAGGTATGGATTGAATTCGCCGGATAATCCATTGGATGGGCATATCTATGAACTCGATCCTCGCGCCGAGCCTCACAGCAGCAGCTACCGCCTCAACCATCTCAGCGCCAGGAAAGACTCCCGTCCTCTCTCCAGCAGTCTTCTCGAGGACAGCGAGCAACCAAGGAATAATGCCAAACCTGAATGTAGGCATCGAAGACGTCTCGACTCGAGTCTTCAGCAGACAGTATCTGTCTTCACAAAGTTCCACCGCAACGACGGAAGGCTTCGTTTCAAAGATTATCCTCTTCACATTCTCTACGCTGGATTTCTGAACGTGAACAGTTCCAACCATGATCAAACGGTCGATCGAGACGACTGACATTGGCTTAACACTTATTATTCGATACGGACAATTAGGTTAGTCGAAGTTAAATGTTATAACTTTGAATTTAAGAAAGCGCAGGAGTGAATCGCTGTGAGCCGAAGATCGAAGGAAATCATCAAGAAAGCTTTAGAAGAAGGAAGAATGAATCTTTTAGAGCCTGAAGCCAAGACTATATGCCTTGAATATGGAATACCGACGCCTGAGTTCGCTCTTACTTCTAATGTGCGTGAAGCTGTCGAGTACGCGGAGAAGTTCGACTACCCGGTCGTCTTGAAAATAGTGTCTCCTGAGATTCTTCACAAAACCGAGGCTGGCGGAGTTCTCGTTGGATTGAAGAGTAGCTTGGAAGTCCAAGACGGTTACGCGAAGATCCTTGAAAACGCAAAGCGCCACAAACCATCTGCGAAACTGATCGGCGTATTGGTGCAGAAGATGGCTCCGGCGTCGACTGAAGTTATAGTAGGCGGACTGAAGGATCCCCAATTTGGGCAAACTTTGATGTTCGGTCTAGGGGGAATATTCGTTGAAGTTCTGAAGGACGTTACATTTAGAATAGCTCCTATAGAAGAAGAGGACGCTAGAGAAATGATAAAGGAGATAAAGGCTTACCCGATTCTGAAGGGCTATAGGAATCAACCGCCCGCTGATGAGGGGGCTATCATAAAGATCCTTCTGCAAGCGTCGGAGTTGATTATGGATAACCCCGAAATCAATCAGATGGACTTGAATCCGATCATGGTGTATCAGAAAGGGGCTAGCGTTGTGGACGCTCGAATGATTCTGGAAGATTTAAGCGCCCTGAAGGCTGAGAATGGATAGAGTTCCCTTAACGCTGAAGGATTTCTAATCTCTAGAGTCCGAAAACCCAATCAACGCGTCTTAACGATCTTCTTTCGAAGAAGATATGACCTTGATCAAGCCTGAAGAGTACGAAGTCTTCTCCAAGCTTCGATTACCGCAAAACAGCGAGTTCTTCATTCGCTTAGACGGTAGAAGATTCAGCAGACTCTGCAAATCGCTGAATGCGGAGAAGCCTTTTGACGTAAGAATTGCCAGATGCCTCGTCCGAGGAGCCAGAGCAGTCTACTCATCAGGCTTCAACCCTTCATTATGCTACCTTTGTAGCGATGAAGTGAATCTACTGTTCCTACCTCCTCCACCCTTCAGCGGTCGTGTAGAGAAATTGGACTCCGTTCTAGCAAGCGTCGTGTCAAGCGGATTCACCTTGGCAGTCAACGAGATCTTCGGAAAGCAAGTGGTCGCCCCTTTCGATTCGAGAACCATTCTAACGCCATCCGAACTGATCTTCCAGTATCTCGCGTGGAGGCAAAGAGAGTCGAACGGAAACTGTCTGAACGCGTATGGATATTGGACCCTAATTCGAGCGGGACTGAATCGGAGAGCCGCGGCTGCTCAACTCGAAGGATTGGATTCGGCTGAGATTGAGAAATTGATTGCTAGGTATGGAGTAGACCTGTCGGAGAAGCCGATGTGGCAGAGAAAGGGTACATTGTTATACAGGAAGATTGCTGTAAAATACCGACGTGGCTTCGGGAAGGTCATAAGAAGCCACATTGAAGAGGATTGGGCACCGCCTGACTTCTCGAGTAGAATTGGGAGGACGCTAGTTCACAGGATCTTCTCGCAAAGCAGAAAGAATAGATGGAGGAAAAAAGGAAGTTCATCGACGTGATGGTCAAATCTGATATATGACGTATCCAATATAAGAAAGAGATCCTAAGAAAGGTGAGAGAGATGGTTAGAATCCAGTCGGCTGTGGATAAGGCTAGGAGATTGCAAGGAACAACAATGGATATCCAAGAGACTGCCGAAACGAAGAAGGATGAATACGGTAATGTATGGAAGAAGTGCATATTCACGGTGAGACTGGTGGGTTTCTCGAAGAGGACACCGGAAGAGCGGTTATCTGAGAGCTTGAAAGACAAAGAAGTGAAACTAATTCGATGGTGCTGCTTCGATTGGCATTATACTAAAGGCGCAAGGAAGACTCTTAATCCTGAGGAGACCGAGGCGGTTCTGAAAGGGACTCCTACAAGTACTGTGTACTGGTAGGCTAGAGCTGAACACTAGAACACTGTATGAGCAATCTGCATTCTCTTGATCGCCAAGATGACTATCATGCCGATCAAGGTTGTTATGGGGAAGCTTCTCTTCGCTAAATCGAATTCAGGCATAACCAAGTAGCCTTTCTCTATGGCAGTGAGCCAAAGTGACACTACAGCTCTCACAGCTACATTTAGGCATATGGAGGTTATTCTATGGGTTTCTCCACTCCACCCATAAGGTTCATTAGCGATTGGAGTGAAGCTCTCAATCAGATTCGAGTAATAAGCCTGAGAAGAGTAGGCTAGTGCTATAATGTAGGCGGTGACGTTCTTGACGTTATCCGGTTCGAAGACCGCAATTTGGAAATAAGGTTGATCTCGTTCCACGTGCGACTTGTATCCTGTGTGGATGCTTTCTTCAGCTTTGGATTGGTTAGTGTTCAGCGGATTCGATATATCGATTACGTAGTGAGCCATTACGCCTGCACTGAAGACTGCTTCACGCATTTTCCCAGCGGTTTGATTGTCGACGAAATACCTGTACCACTTCAAAGTTTCATTTAGCGCTCCGCCCCAATTCGTGTGTGGATGATAGAAATGCAACGTGGAATTCCAGGAATGCGTGATTGGATACGCTACTCCTTCAGCCAATTCCACTGGATAGTACTGCCATACATCTTGAATCTGCTTAGGCAGGCGGCTATAAGCTATCCTCAGAATCCAGAGCTGAGTCTTGATATGCCATGACTCGACTGTACTCGGCTGGATACGATTGTTAGAGAAACCCTTCGTCGACTGCTGAAGATTCCAGTCTGAATCTTGATCAGAATCCCGCCCGTTCGGCACGCGAGCCCATGCTCTAGCGTCATCGCTGACATCAGTCATATTTAGAGTTCTATCAATCTCGATACCGAGAGGGTTTATGAGAACCAAAACCTCGTACTCATTGAGCAACCACTCGGCGGTATGGTTTATGATGAGGTAGCCGCCAGCGACGATTGATTGATTCGCATCGAAACTTGTGATTCTTGGCGCTCCACGAGTTGCGGTTAACTTCCAACCGCTTAGATCTACGGGCCTACTCAGAGGGTTGAAAAGTTCAACCCACTCTGCTCTAGATGCATTATCGTCTCCAGCGGGATTCTGTTCAACTTCGTTGATCACTAGGTGACTCGCCGCCTGCGCTTTGCACTTAGACGTCCCGATCGCAATTGAGACCATGGTTACCAGTAGAAGGAACAGAATTCCTATCGCTCGTCTCATCTTATCATTTTTCATCGAAAGTACTCTTCTTTGAGAGAGCAATAAACAAGTTCTCAGGAGCTCAACAACGAGATCGTAAGTTACATGTTAATAATCTTCAAACTGACAAAACGATCAGTAGCTCTCCATAGCTTCCAGTTTCGCCGGCAGATACTCATCAACTATGTAAGTCAGCCCATATCTGCTGAAGGCTTCTTGCTCAGCTTTTCTTCTGATCTTAAGGAAGGTTTCTATCTCTCTCTTCCAAAGTTCCCCTCCGTACCGAGGGTCTTTCTGCAGCTCGTACAGCCTCTTGATATCGAGGTCGCTGAGCCTGTCGCTTGGAAGCTTGTAGTCAACTATATCTGAGTTGTGAAGCACTATACCTCCAAGTCCCCCAACGAAGGTATGGTCATTCGAGACCTCAATGTCATATACGTCTCTTGACGACTCTATGTTCAAACGCTTCTTTTCAACAAGCGGCAGGAGTACAACCCTATTTTCGACGAGCGTTCTTATCGTCTCTAGGTATCGATTGTTGTTACTCGAAATCATATGCAGGATCTCTTCGAGTTTCTTGTAGCCAATTCTTCCATTTCCGCCGTTGGTAAAGAGCTTGTAATAAATTTGCGTTCGTTTTCCATATGGCATAGAACGTTTGATCTGATCACGCAGCGGGTATATAATGTCACTGGGTAAAGAAAGAAGCCTAGATTTCACATTCACATTTTTGCCACATAATTCATCAACAAGTTCTTGGATGGGCTCTGTATTCGCTAGGGCAACGACATAGTATTCTTCCTGTTTGTAAGTATAAGCGACACAGCCCAGTTGGCGGAGTAAGATAACAAGATCTGCTGCAAGAAGTCTACTTATCGTCTTCGCGGCTAGGCGAGTGTTCTCTCTGTAGTTAACCATCCTGTCTCCTCTGAAATACCCCCTTAGGAACTCGATCTTGAATCTGTCAGGAACGTTGAACATAATGTATGGGACTCGTTTGTTACGAACATGCTTCCCTGAAGCAAGCACTTCCGAGATGACTTTCGCAAGTAGAGTTCCACCGTACCTCACCCGAATCTTGCTTTCAAAATAGTCGATCTTCGGTTTGAGCCTGAAGGTATGCAGGATGCAATCTACCGCATCTTTGACATAGTTCATCTCTGAGCCGGAGAATGTCAGTTCGCAGCAGAATCCTCTCTTCCCGCACGAGAATCCTCCCTCGGCAACATGATACCCTAGAAGTCTAGCGAAATGGCTGGTTATAGGGAGAACCACCGGAACGCCATGCCTGCTGTAACGTAGTCGCAGGGAACCGCTAGTAGGCAAGCGATTCTCCTTTCTAAAGTAGGATAGTTTGGTGGTTCCATGGTTTCGGAGCGTCGGATATTCGAAACGCATCTTTTTCTTGTCATACTTTGACTTAACCTCTTTTGCAAGAGCACGCGATTCTTTTCCCACAACAAACAGATGGTCATCAGGAATCGAACCTTCCTTCAATATCAGCTCTGCTATATTCACCGAGGTTAATGATTCGTTGTTCGGAACGCGGAAGCAACTCGCCAACAGTTCGCCTTTACGAAGCTCAGCAACAGGCTTTGCTTGTAGCTCACAAGTTTCAGTATCAAAAACTTGCACGCTATGATTGCCAGTAGTCTTAACTCTGTATCCTCCGGCCGAAACTATCTCATAGATAGGATCATCATATTTGTGGCGCACAACTCCGGATATCTGTTTCATCGAGATCTTGCCACTCGAATCGCAACAAAGCGCTTGGATCCCCACGCCGCCATCCAAATGAACCGCTCTATCACCATCCGAACCTATGATTGGATCAACGATTCTGGAAATCGGCTCGTTTCTAATAAGCCCGTTTTGAGAGATAACGACGGGCTCATCTCCCGTTATCGAAGCCCATACTCCTGACCATTTTGCGTCAGGCGTGTTGAGTTCTCGAAGGTGAGCTGCGTTCGCTGATCCGCTTATTATGACCATCGCAATATGCATACCCCAAGGGTCCCCGTCGGTTAGAATCACAACTGGAAGACCGAGTTCTTTGTTCAACCTCCTCATCAGAGCTCTCGTTGCTCTTGGAGCTTGCCCAGCAGTCTGTATCAGAATCGCTTTAAACTTCTTATGCACCTTCTCTTCAACGAACCTTGTGAAGAGCGCGCCTTTCTCTATGGCTATGATCTTGTCTGCCTTACATGCGACGAACTCTGCGTTTGTCAGCGCCGGTCCTATCATCATTCCGTCTGGATGGCTCGCGAGGTTCAGCCTTCTTCCCTCATAGCCTGGAACCGTATACTCTATCGTCAAGTCGCCGAAGATCGCTGATCTTTCTTCTGGGAAGACGTTAAAGTCTTCTCTTGGACTAGCGACCACAGTTTCAAGATCGGTGATGATGTTGTCGGATTCAGCTTGATCTACGAAATTCATCTCGTAGGCTTGAGCTGAGTAGAAGACATCCCTCAAAGTACTCGTCTTATTTAATCTAGTTAGCTCATCCACGAAGGATGCTGTCCAGACGAGTTGAGTGAAAGGTCTAATATGTCTAACGTTTCTCGAGCTTCTTTTCACGCCTCTGTCCCCTAGAATGTATTGCCTAAGCTTCGGGTCGTAGAAGATATTGTGGATAGATCGGCTCGGCATCTTGATAGAAGGAAACTCTCTCTGCACTATCTGGTTGTATATCCCTAGACCGAAATTCTGGAGACCCGCTAAAACTTTCTCTTTCCTCAGCTTTATCGAGCCTGTGGGCTTCTTCTTCGGCATCACTCTTCACCTTTTTCAGAAACTTCCGTTTCTTCTTCCGCTCCATACTTCATTATACTCTTGAGAAGTGGCTTGACGCTTGGTTCTCTAGGTTTATGAGCTAGCTTGGTTGAGAATGAAGCGATCTTTGGAAGATACTTGGCGAATACGTCCAGTCTTCTCTTCTCCCTCTCCATATGCTCCTTTCTGGATAGGAAGAGGGAAAGCTGTCTTCCGACCTCCCTCAGCGCGTTAAGTATCTCATGTTCAACTTCGGGTCTGTCAGCTATGAACTCTTTCCCAACGGTCTTGTATGGAATCTTGAGGCTGCAGATATGCACGAATACTGCTAACGGGGTTTCCGGCGTAACCTTGTAATGTCTCCAATTCATCAAGGTATTCACAACTTTCCAAGAGACGTCGCTCGCCTCATCGAATAGTAGAGGGATCTTGTTCGCGAAACGATAAAGAAGTATTCCGCTGGATGAAGGAATCTCTCCACCACATGCAACGCCAGCCTCGACAATGAATGGGAACCCTGAGTAGGCAGCTGGCTTACGTTGATGAACTGCTACAAATTCGGGATTCAGCTCTTTTCTTATTCCCGTCTCCAGCAATTTGCTTCCGAGAGGAGATAGACAACTAGCATCCGGAGCCAAGAACTCATTGAAGTTCTTCATACCGTTAACAAGCTTCACGATCTCCTCAGGTCCGAGTTTCCTCGGGTTCTTCTTACTTCCGATATCTGCGAAATTCAGAAATCTTCTAGCTATTTTGTCTCCGACTCTTTGAAAATGCTTTTTCATGAATTCGTGCATTGACCGCGAATTTGTGATTGAGATCAGTCTCTTCATTGTTTCAACATCTACACCGTGAGGATGTGGCGTGGTCTCATCTGGAGGCTTGGACATTTCTCTCGTCGCTCTTTCGAATTTGTAGAGTCTCCCCTTTGGGTCGACGAACGTAATTTCAGAGTATGGCGCGACTATCGCGGTCTGCTTCAAATATTCGAGAATCTTCGACATCGCTCTGACATAATCGGCTTCTGTTGAGAATTCTATTACGGTTCCATGCCACTTGCCTTTATTTGGGTGGGCTTTACGTTTGATGACTATAGGCTTGTTCTTCTGAATGTCCATCATCAAACGATACTCGAATCTTCTAGAGGTGCCTGTACTTGACATCACGTATGCTTCTGAATGGGTAGTGATTTGGCCATATAGGATAGCCATCTTCCCTCCCAACCCGAAAGTTCCTCGAGTTTGTCTAAGCTTGTATTTCGAGCCGAAGAGGACTTGGCCGAAAGCTGAAGGGATTATGTCTTCCGGTAGGCCAGATCCATTGTCTTCAACCCTTATCCTGTAGACCCCTGGGCCTTCTGTCGGTCCGGACTCATGCGAAACTCGGATGTAGATGTCGGGTGGGATGCTGTTGATCTCGCATGCGTCCAGAGAGTTCTCAACGAGTTCTCGAACTGTGGAATAGATGGCGCGTGAAGGATTGGTGAATCCTGCTATGTCTCGGTTTCTGTAGAAGAAGTCTGCTGGACTGATCTCTTCGAAGACCTCGGTCATCGACTATCCGCCAGTCATGTATGGATTGTTATTTCGGCTGTAGTATGCACGTCCTTCTAATTTTGGTATCGAGTATTCTTGACGGCAATCGTTGTCTCGACAAGTTAGCGCAATTTCAACAAATGCTTCAATGCTTCGACCGATTTTCCTTATCATTTAGGCGGTTTCTCCCACAACTCTAAGGTCATTTTCTTTTTTGCTTCTCTTCTCTTGATTCTCAGGAATTTGTACACCGTTGCATGCTGTTTTCCTTTGATTAGCATTTCTACAGCTTCTCTAGCTGTAGAAACGGCATCATATCCGCCTATAATCCCGATGGTGTGGCCGTACACGGAGATACTAGCGTCAGTCATCTCTTCGATTATCCTCCTCGTCTTTCCTTCGCTTCCTATTATTCTTCCTTTGACTCTTTGTATGTCCGTCTCGCTCCGGCCGAATAGATCTCTAAGATCCAGTACATCCAAGACCTTGTCGTCGTCGAAGAGAATGAAAGCTTTCTCAGGAGTAAACCCTTTCCCGATTGCGGTGACTACGTCTTTCGCTTTGAGTAAGCTAACTGGATCATTGTTGCTTTCATTCGGCGCTAACTCTATGACTCCGCTCTCGCTGTTCACGGTCAACCTGATATCAAAGACGCGCTCAATCCTTGCCTTCACCGTTCCTTCTGGACCGATCAGAGCGCCGATCCTGTCACCAGGAACAACAGTATTGATCTTAGTCTCCACTTCGACCCATCACCCAGCTGACTATCTTATCTACAGATTCGACTTTGACACCTATGCTATCGAAGTAGTTGTTTAGGTTCTCTATGTCTCTCTTAAGCAACATGTTTGCGAGGGGATGATCCAAAGGAACGGCTTGAGATAGATCGAAGAGTACAGGTTGGTCTCTCCAAATCATAACATTATACTCGCTCAAGTCCCCGTGGACTAGGTTCGATCTTCCGTAAAGTAGCTGTAGATATCTCAGCAATTTCCTGTAGACTTTGACTGAGTTCTTCAATTCTGCTTCTCTAAGCAAAGGTGCAGGAACACCTCTCCTACCGATGAACTCCATTAATAAAACGTTCCGACTAACCGCTATCGGTTTTGGAACTCTAACTCCTCCTTCAAGAGCTGACTCTAGGTTCTTGAATTCCTTCTGTGCCCAGAGATAAACGAGCCCTCTTGTATCTCTTTTTGCTCTACTGAATCTCGGATCGCCTTCAATATATACGAGTCTGCCTTTCCTGAATTCAGTCGAGGAAGTTAGATATATTTTGACAGCAACCTCCTTTCCTCGAGGGCCTATACCCCAATATAGGCGAGACTCTTTCCCTTCCTTCACTACTCCGTGGATCTTCTTCAATTGTCCTGTATTGAGCATGTGATAAATTATCATGAGTGTTGACTTATCGAAAACTTCTTCGAGAGCTTCCATCTCTTCGCTTCTTTTCTCTTTCATCAGTTGGTCGATTTCATACCTTCTTTCTTTGAGTCTAACCTTCTTCTCGACCTTTGTCTCCCATCCTTTCACCTAGTAGTCTCCTCATCATGCAGCTAGATACCCATGACCTCTAAGCCATTGAGCTTGACTCTCGGTGTACCTCCACAAGATGTCTCCGCGGTTCTCAGTCTGGAAGTCCCAAGGCGCGACCAAAACCACGTCGCCAACCTTTATCCAAACCCTTCTCTTCATTTTTCCTCTAATTCTACAGACCCTTTCATGGCCATCAGTACACTTTACAAGAAGCCTATCGTAACCTAACATTTGGGATACAATACCTAGTAATTGACCTGTGTCAGGAAGAACCATCTCCCTGAGTTGGCTTTCACTGAGCACCTTCTTCTTTCCCATGTCGAAACCTCAATGACGGGACGTTCATATAGAACTCGATCTAGCTAGATATAGTTTCTGTGTCAATTGCTCAGGAGCGAAATCGGTTTCTAAATAGAACATCATTTCCCTTAGTGGAAATGCTCTCCTGTTACGACCGGAGCTACTAAGCATTCTATCTAGATCTTCACTATCTGAACGTGGGGGATTCCAGCTATTGTAACGACAGCTTGTTTGTCCACGAGGCCTCTATTGACCGCTGCCTCCACTGTTCTGACCCCGACGAGGTTGGCTATGTCAGCCTTTTCGATCGCAATCATCACTTCCTCAATCGGTGACGAAGCATCGCCGTAAAACTTCCTATCAACCTCAAGTTTCAATTTTCCCTCGCGGAATGTCTTTCCGAGGAGATTGCCGTCACAAGCCGCAACTAAAACGTATTTTCCTTGGTGGAAGATCTTCAAGCAGGTTTTATCCAATCATCGGCCTCCAAGTTATGTCGGAAGAACCGAAGACCTTGCCCCGCAAGCTTCGCATACAAGGAAGAAGAACCTGCCCTGTTTCTCAACCTTGGTATCCGGTCTTCTACATATCGGGCATATCACATATCTGTTCACATATATCTCAAGTAGCCGTACTATCGATTGAGCCCCAAACTTTCCTTGAAAGATAACTCGGGTTCCATCAAATGTCGCCGCAGTAGCCATCTCCTTTGAAAGAAACTTCAGAATGTGATGGGGGTCTCGGTTAAGTTGAGTGCAAACCTCTCCGAAGTTTTGAATGATAGTTCGACCTCCTATGGTAATAGTAGACGGCTTTGGCATCTCAAACCGTTCTCCAGTGGTCGGCTTCTTCGGAATCTTCTCAAGAGCTCTATTCAGCATTTTCATGTAGTCTTGGCTCAATCTTGGATACCAACCTTTCATCAATAGATTACTGTGGCTCTATTAAATCCATTCCAAACTGGACGCGACCAGTTTTTGGAAAGATTAATGAGTATCAAGCTGCCGTTGTAGTTTTAATCTTGGAGGGATCTCGCCTACCGAACCGTTATTCGACCAACAATGCTTTCGAGAGCCTGATGATTTCCCAAGATAAACCTTTTGAGGTTGCTAAGAAGATGGGAAAATGGATAGTATGCGCCGCATGGCCCTACGTTCACATGGTTCCACACTTAGGAACATTCATACATCTCCTCTCGGCAGACGTTTTCACGCGGTATTTGCGTTTGAAAGGAGAAGATGTCATTTCCGTAACCGGCTCGGACGAGCATGGCACGCCCATAGAAGTTGAAGCTGTCAAAGAGGGGGTTCCACCAAAAGACTTGACCGACAAACAGCACGCGGTCATATGCAGCTTACTGGACAGGTTTGCGATTCACTTCAACAACTACACTAGGACGGAGAACCCTACCCACATCAAGTTTGTACAGGATTTTTACAGAAGAATCTATGAAAACGATTTCATCTTCAGCCAGACGGTCGAGCTCCCATTCTGCACAAAATGCGAACGCTTTCTGCCAGACAGATTCGTCGAAGGTGAATGCCCCCATTGCGGCTCAAGCCTAGCACGAGGAGACCAATGCGACGCTTGTGGGAGAGTACTGGATCCCGTGGACCTTAGGAGACCAAGATGCGTCTTCTGCGGAACCACTCCGGTTATTAGGCCTTCAAAACACTGGTTCTTCGATCTACCCAAGTTTGGCGAACAGCTCAAAGACTTTATAGATTCTAACCCGCAATTACCTGACAACGCCAGAAACTTCTCGCATAGATGGATCGAAGAAGGCTTGAGGCCTCGAGCGCTTACACGCGACAACAAGTGGGGTATTCCAGCTCCGTTTCCTGGAGCTGAAGGGAAGACCATATACGTTTGGATGGAAGCGGTCTTAGGATACGTTTCGGCATCCATCGAATGGGCTGAGAAGAACGGCCAACCGGAGTTATGGAAGAAATACTGGTTCGATAAGGAGACGAAGAATGTTCATTTCATCGGCAAAGACAACATCCCTTTCCACACTATAATATTTCCAGCTCTATTAATGGCGACCAGAGACGATTACCTGCTACCTTGGCAAGTCTCATCGACTGAATTCATAATGTTCGAGGGCCAAAGGTTTTCCCGAAGTAGAAGAATAGGCATCTGGATGGATGAGACTCTGGAGTTGGCTGAACCAGACTATTGGAGATTTGTACTGATGGCGATAAGGCCGGAGTTGAAAGATGCCAACTTTACGTGGAGCGAATTTGAAGCAAGGATAAATTCTGAATTGAACGATGCGATAGGGAACTTCATCCATAGAACATTGACGTTTCTCCATACCTATTTTGAAGACTCCATTCCTTTGGTAGGGCCCTTGGAGGACCTTGACAAGAGTCTCCTGAAGGAGGTGGAAGACTCTCCTAAACATGTTGGAAGCTTATTCGAGCAGATCAAGTTAAGAGATGCTTTGTTAGCGATCGTAGACTTGGCTAGGAAGGGGAACCAATACCTAAGCACAAAAGAGCCTTGGCATTTGATCAAGAAAGATAGAGAGAAGGCTGCTACAACCCTTTTCATATCTGCTCAATTGGTTCATGCGTTGGCTATACTGCTTGAACCGTTCATGCCTTCCACGGCTGAGAAGATCTGGAAACTTCTTAACCTGCCAGGGAGCGTTCATTCGCAGAAATGGGAGGATGCCGGAAAACTTCGCCTTCGGTCAAGGCATCGAGTGGGAGAGTCGAAACCGATATTCCATAAGGTTGACGCTAAGGAGATTGAGAAGAAGAGAAATGCGCGAGTCATCAGATGAGCTTGGCGACCTACATGAAATTGAAGATCGACCTCCACGTTCATACAAGATTTTCATACGATGGCCATACGAAACTTGAACTGCTCCCAGAGATTATTAGTAGGCGCGGACTGAATGGTGTAGCCTTGGCGGAACATGATATTCTTCCTAGAGTCGAGGTTAAGGGCGCCCTAGTTATTCCGGGAATAGAGGTCAGCACTGCTGAAGGCCATTTGGTAGCGCTGGGGGTAAGCCGTCTCATAAGTAGAGGTACGCCAACAAACGAAGCTATTATCGAGATAAGACGCTTGGGCGGGATCGTTATAATCCCGCACCCATACGACTATTTCAGTCCTAGTGTAGATCCTTCCACTCTGCGAGTGAGACCTGACGCAATCGAAACGACTAATGCTTCAGTCATCTTCTTCGAGAAAGCAAAGCGGAAGGCAGAGAGAATAGCGCAAGAACTCAATCTTCCGATGGTCGGCGGAAGCGATTCACACATACCTGAAACTATCGGAGACGCCTACACGATGGTAGATTCAGATTCAACAGGGATCGAGGACGTACTTCTAGCTGTCAAGGAAGGGAGAGTCAAGCCCTACGGTAACGCAACATCACTCTGGAATAGGTTAAGGAAATCAACACTGGACATTAGGAGAAAGATCTAGCTGTTCTCCAGCTGATATAGGTCTAAGTCTAAGTCAAGGTTTTGATCTGTTCCGACATCAGGCTCCAGATTATACATTTCCACAGGTATCACCCCGAATTCGTTGAACAGTTGAGATGGCTTTACGCCAGTCAGAAGAAGCGTAACACGAAGAGAATCATAGATCGAAGAATCTACCGTTGCGCCCCATGTAACGAATGTCCCAGGCCTCAGACTTTCAGTAATGACCTCGGCCACCCTCGAAGCTTCTGCGAGAGATAACATCTCGTCCCCGGACACGTGTATGAGAGCTCCAGTAGCCTGGCTACAGTCGGCTCTCAGAAGTGGAGAACTTAGTGCATTTCTAGCCGCTTGCTCCGCTCTAAACGGTGAACTTGATTCTCCTATAGCTGCGATCGCTATACCACCTGTCTTCATCACGGTCTTGAACTCTGCGAAATCCATGTTGATCAGGCTTGGTGCCGCGAGAGATTCGGCTATCCCTTTGACCATATTCGCTACGACTCTGTCGGCCATGGAGAAAACGTAATCGTTCGCAGGGATCGGAAAAAGCTCCATAACTCTATCGTTCTCAACAACCGCTACGGTATCGCATACTTCTCTCAATTCCTCCAATCCGTTAACTGCAAGCGAATGCCTCTCAGCCTCGGCTCTAGAAGGCATTGTAACAGCGCCCACTACGACTGCACCGCTCTCTCTTGCCAGCTCGGCTAGTACCGGCGCTACGACTGTTCCTGTTTCGCCACCCATCCCCGCTGTAATGAATACGACATCAACGTTATCGAGTAGCGATGATATTTCAATGATAGATTCTTGCGCGCCGTGGCCTTTCGTCATGTCACCATCGACTAGGATCTTGATGTGAGCACGCGTAGAGTCCAACTGTTGCTTATCAGTGTTCACAGCGATACATTCGACGCCTGTAATCCCTGACTCCATCAACCTATTGACGGTACTGTTCCCTGCGCCGCCTACCCCGAGCACAAGGATCTTCGCGAGGTCGGGTTGACGGATCGCCGGTGTAGAAGGCTTGAAAGAACTGACCTGATACGCTTTAGCTGACTGCCGCAAATTCATTCCTCGCAAAAGACTGCTCTTATTTGAGTACGTGGTAAGTACCATACTGATTGTGCGAGCCTATATAGCGTTGCGTAATTCAATCGTATTTCGTTTGAATTACCAAGCACGCCGTCTCTCCCAGCAGGCTTCGAACCGCCTCGTTCAATTTTTACAAGTATCTGCGAATTCCAGTCAGATTCCTTTGTTGTTTTCGGACTCGTTGTGTTTATGTTGCCCCGTAGGATTATCAGATGGAAACCCGTGATTAAACCTTAGAATTGTGCCTTCCAGATACCGCGAGTGAGCCCCTGAAATCTTTGCAACAACCCTCTTACCGAGAAGACCAGCATCTTGAAGAACGATGATCTTGTAGTTGCTCGTCCTACCGATCGATTTCCCTTTCGAATTCCTCGCAGTAACATAAACGCATCCTTCGAAGCCGATCATCTTCAGATTGCTTTCAAGACTTATCTGAGCGCAAATACTGGAGAGCAGCTTCGACCTTTCGCTCACGACGGAAACAGGCAGCTCTTTCATTCTAGATGCCACCGTTCCAATACGAGGAGCGAACTTCGATATGTTGACTATATCTGGTCTAGTTTTCCTCACTAACTCCAATGAAAGAGCGAAATCCTCATCTGTCTCTGTGGGAAAACCCACGATCATATCGGTGGCTATGGTTATCTGAGGGATTTCCTCCCTGAGTGCCTCGACGATTTCCACGAAGTCGCGAACCCGATACGGCCTGAACATCGTTCTAAGGACCGTGTCTGAGCCTGATTGTACTGGCAGATGAGCGAACTTGTAGATCTTCGGGTTCTTGTACAAGTCTAAGATCTCTTCGAGCATCCCTCCAACCCAATTCGGGTTCATCATCCCAAGTCTGACGCGGAACTCACCAGGAATCTCGACCACTTTTCGAACTAGATCCGTAAGTTTGACTCCAATATCTCTCCCGTAAGCTCCGATGTCTTGGCCCGTCAACCAGATTTCCATAGCTCCATTTTGAGTTGCATTTCGAATTCCATCAAGAATAAGGTCTTGGCGGTAAGAATGGAGCTTGCCTCGGGCGAATCTTACACAACAGTAGGCGCATACCCCAGCGCAGCCCTCGGAAACCTCAACAATTTCGATAAATCTGTTGAGTCTCGAATGAGGCAATATCGGCTTGATCGCTGGCCCATCTGAAAAGTATCTCTTTCCTCTCCCTCCCCGTTCAGCCGTTTGAACTGCCTCTACTATATGCGAAATAGAGAATGGATCTATTGCTGCTGCGTAGTGTGGCGCAGCATTCTCTACGGCGTCAAGATTTATCTTTGGCAGGCAACCTGATACTACGATCGGCTTGTTCAATGAACTCAAGAAGCTGAGTCTCGAAAGTATTCTATCTTCAGTCGGCTTCTTGACAGCGCACGTATTGATGAGTATGATATCTGAAGAAGATGCCTCTGCATGTCGTAGATATCCGGCATTCGAGAGTAGAGCTAGCATAATTTCCAAGTCGTATTTGTTAGACGCGCATCCGTAATTCTCGACGTAAACGAGTTTGCTTCCGCTACCTGAAGAGAAGATTCCTGCTGTGTGGGCAGGTTGCTGTATTGGAGGGTTAGATTCTTGATACTCCTCGTTTGAACACTCCATCGAGTATTCCTTTATGAACCATGGTCAGAGCGCGAGGCTGCTTTACCCTCCACCGACCGGGGGGATTATTGCGAACTGGCACCCTTCATAGAGTTTTGTCTGCAACCCACTCATCGTAGTAACGCTTCGCCCGTCCATTAAGAACTGCAGGCTGTTCCTCGGAGAGTTTGTCTTCTCATCAAATACATATTCCTTAAACTTCTTCCCGTACTTCTCCGACAGGATCTTTAGTAGGTCCCCTACCGTGGAACCGTCCTTTAGCTCTACCAGTTCCTCTTTCTTTCCCGTAATCTCCCTAACCGAAGCGAAGAACTTCGCATTAACCTTCATAATCACCGCCTTCCGGTAAGATTACACGTAATCTTCATTCTGGTCTTGGAGATTTCCCTGAATTGTATTCTTCGGTGTTAATAAGCATGTAGGTTAACGCTTGGTCCTCCAAGCTAGACACATGGATTTCGGGTGCGATGCTTTAACATCGTCCACTCTAGTGATAGCCGTATTTTGAGGTGCTTCCAGAACTGCTTTGGGGTTTTCATAGGCTTCTTCACTTATTCTAGTCATAGCCATGATGAAGTTGTCAAGGTCTTCTTTGCTCTCAGTCTCAGTCGGCTCAACCATTAACGCCTCGTCCACTATCAATGGGAAGTACATGGTTGGAGCATGCACACCATAGTCGAGAAGCCTCTTCGAAACGTTCAGAGCACGGACTCCCGTCTCTTTGTTAAGTCTAGAAGCGCTTATGACAAACTCGTGTTTTCTAGGTCTTTCCGGGGAGTAGGGGAGGTCGTATCCTTTAGCCTTCAATACTCTTCTAGCCACATAGTTTGCATTGAGAACTGAAAGTTCAGCCACTTCTTCAAGACCTCCAGCACCAATTGAGAGAATGTAGGCGTATGCTTTCAGCAGTACGTTAACTTTCCCGTAGAAGCCTCTAACCCTCCCAATACTCAAAGGCTTATTGTAGTTAAGATGGTATTTCTCCCCGTCGAACTCTAAAGTTGGCACAGGAAGGAAATCTTCCAGCTTTTCCACTACGCCTATAGGTCCTGCGCCTGGACCTCCGCCTCCGTGTGGTGTCGCGAAAGTCTTGTGTATATTAACGTGAACTATATCGAACCCCACGTCCCCAGGCCTTGTCTTGCCCAATATCGCGTTTAGGTTTGCTCCATCGTAGTAGAGCAACCCTCCAGCCGAGTGGACCGTCTTCGATATTTCAAGGATATTCCTATCGAATACTCCAATCGTGTTCGGATTCGTCAACATTAGGCCAGCCGTTCGTTCGCTCACGGTCGCTTTCAACGCCTCTACATCTACGCAACCCTCATTATCTGAAGGGACTACGACAACCTTGAAGCCCGCCATGGTTGCGCTCGCCGGGTTCGTTCCATGAGCTGCATCTGGCACTATCATCTCGTTTCTTCTTTCTAGTTCACCTTTCGACTTGTGGTAAGCCCGGATTATCAGCGTACCTACGAGCTCCCCATGCGCTCCAGCCGATGATTGTAAAGAGAACTTGTACATACCTGTTATCTCAGCGAGGCATCTTTCGAGCTTGTAGAGGATCTCCAGTGCACCTTGAGCAAGGCGCTCATCTTGATAGGGGTGGAGATCTTGAATCTTGTTTGAGGTTGCAACTGCTTCACAGATCTTTGGACTGTATTTCATGGTACAGCTTCCTAACGGATATATGCCCAGATCCACGCCATAGTTCTCTTGTGAGAGACGCGTGTAATGTCTAACAACCTCCACTTCAGAAACCTCGGGAAGATCAGCGTCCTTCTCTCTCAACATTTTCTTCGGTATAATCGAATCCAAGTCCCCAGCCATTCTCGCTTCCACTGGGTCCGGTTGTAAAGGAAGATGCCCCATCTTTCCTCGACGCGATCTCTCAAATATTAGAGGTTCATTCCATCTAGCCTGCTTGAAATCCAAGATCTATCCCTCCAAAATCTCCGCCAACGATTCTACTAGCATATCGATATCTTGCCTTGCATGAATCTCTGTCACGCAGTACAAGGCTGTCTCTCTGAGCTCCGGAAACTCGCGGCTGACTATCTTACCACCGTGAATTCGCTTCCTCAAAAGAAGCTGATGGATTTCATCAACAGTCTTGCCTGATCTTCCAAAGTTCACTGTGAACTCTTTGAAGTGCGGCGCATTGAAGACCGGGGTTCGTAGCCCCTTAATTTCTGACAGCCGCTTCATCGCATATTGAGATTTCGTCAAAATAGTTTTGCACAAGCTATTCAGGCCTTTGGGACCTAGCAGTGCAAGGTAGACTGCTGCAGCAATAGCGCACAAAGCTTCGTTCGTGCAGATGTTTGATGTAGCCTTCTCCCTCCTTATGTGCTGCTCCCTAGTTTGAAGTGCCATGCAGTATGCTCTCTGTGAACCATCTACGGTCGTGGTCATCCCGATTATTCTCCCAGGCATCTGCCGCAGCAACCTCTCCCCACGGCACGCAAATATTCCTAAAAGCGAACCTCCAAAGTTCATTCTATTTCCAAGTGGCTGCCCCTCCCCGATCACTATGTCAGCGCCATACCGTCCCGGAGGCTTCAAGATTCCCAGAGAGATCGGATCTATACCAACTACAAAAAGTGCTCCCTTTCTATGCGTTGCATCTTGTATCGCTTCGACTTCAGTTTCTATGTAGCCTAGGTATGCGGGGTTCTCGATGTAGACCGCGGCGGTTTTGCTTGAAATTTTCTCTTCCAAATCCTCCAGAACTATCTGCCCCGTCTCCGCATCCTGTCGAGTTTCAATTACCTCTATTCCTGCAGGTTCGGAGTACGCTCTTAGAGCAGCCAATCTTTCTGGATGCAAGTAGTGCGGCACTATAATCTCGTTTTTTCCGGTAACTCTTGAAGCCATTCTTGCAGCTTCTCCAAGTGCTGATGCCCAATCATACATTGAGCAGTTAGCGAAATCCATCTCAGTGAGCGCGCAGATCATGCTTTGATACTCGAATAGTGCTTGCAGCATCCCTTGAGATACTTCCGGTTGATAAGGCGTGTATGAAGTTAGAAATTCCCCTCTTCGAACAACTTCTTCAACAACAGCGGGCACATAGTGAGGCCAAACACCAGCGCCGAGGAAGACCGGAATATCGCTACTCGAGGTGTTCTTCTCTAGAGTCTTTGTAATCTGTTGTCTTAATTCGAGTTCAGAGTAGGGGCCTGGTATCTGAAGGCTCCTCTCGAGTTTCACTTCGCTCGGGATGTCTTTGAAGAGCTCGTCGATGTCGCTTATTCCGATTTCCTTCATCATCTCCCTTCGTATTTCTTCAACGCCTGTAGGCAAGTATGGATGAGGCTTGGTCAACCAAGCTCCCTCACAATCATTATCTCAAAGCCTTGATTTCACAATGCAGACGTATTATTGATTGCGGTATTAGAGAAAAATGCAGCCAACATCGGTCTAAGCGCTGGAATGCCTTCACTATTTTCCGACTATTACTTGTGAAAGTCAATCATGCACAGTTGCTTTCAAACTGCCCGAATCGTAGGAAGCCTATCTGTTGATTCAGATTTCTAGCATAACGAACTACGGAAACGCTACTGGCGGATCGTTCTTGAGTTCTAGACCTCACATCTTATCATAAGCCTTAGATAGTCAAGACCGCATACTCGCAGTGCTTGCCAAGCAGATGAAGGGTGGTCGAATAATTGAGACTCATGGTGCTCTGTCCGATAACTTCCTCAGATTTCAAGAAAGTGACTGCTGCTCAGGCTAGAACCTTCGCTCGCAAAGATACGCAAATAGAGGTAATCAGTGTAGATAAGGGCCCTGAATCTATTGAGTCGGTGTACGAATCGTCAATGGCAGAACCTTTCGCTGTTGAGAGGATTAAGGAAGCTGAAAGGCAGGGTTTCGACGCTGTTGCCATTAGTTGCATGTGTGATTGTGGCCTGCACGCGGGAAGAGAGCTTGTTAAGATCCCGGTGACCAGCGCATGCGAGTCATCTGTTCTCATCGCCTCTGCTCTAGGCTCCAAATTCTCTATGGTGACCATATCGGACGGTGTGAAAGTCATGTTGACTCGACTTGTAAGGCTAGTAGGTCTTGAGACAAGATTGGCGTCTGTTAGATCTGTGGATATTCCTGTGCTTGATCTGAACAAGGATGTGGAGAGGACAGAGCAAGCTTTGCTTAGAGAATCGAGAGAAGCTGTGGAGAAAGATGGAGCACACGTGATCATTCTGGCATGCACAGGGATGACGGGCATGGCACATTGGCTTCAGAACAAACTGAAGATCCCAGTCATAGATCCGTTGGGAGCATCGATAAAGATGGCTGAGCTCCTTGTCGATCTCAAACTCGCGCACAGTAAGCTGACCTATCCACAGCCGCCTCAAAAGAAGATAGAGCTCTAGCAGCAATTTTCCCTGATTTAGAGTTCACGTTGACACCGCCGGACTGAACGTGCCATCACATCGACTGGTTTCTCAGTCGTATCAGTAAGCTCAATAGGTTTGTAACTCTAAACTTGCCATGACTACGGCGACTGGTGCGGTTGCCGAAGTGAAAACTGGACAAGGCGAGAAAACAACCTGAAGGGCTTCCGCCACGATCATATTGCCTGAATACTACGAGATCGACTCGAACGAGCACTTTCGTCACACTATGTTTTAAAGGACAAGCTAGCATTAACTCTGAATCGTAATCGGTGCCTTGCAAATGATTGATAAGACCGCAAGGATAGATCCCACTGCATCCGTGGATGCGAGAGCGGAAATCGCTGAAGAATGTTCTATCGGTCCTGGGTCGAGGCTTGTAGGCTACGTGAAAGCGGACAGGCTTGTCCGAATCGATTCAAATGTGGTTCTCTACGGACCCGCTGAGATAGGAGAATCGTCCTACATAGGGTCGAATTGCGTTCTCGGCCATCCTACAAGGCATGAATTGTCCAAGATCTTGGAGAGCGGAAGTTCAGAGTTAAAATCTTTTGAAGGAAAGATTCTCACGATTGGAAGAGGCTGCCGGATTAGAGCTGGATGTATTATCTATTCAGACGTAACTGTCGGTGATAACGTTGAGTTCGGACACAACGCTATAGTAAGGGAGAATGTCCGAATTGGCGGCAACTCTCGAATAGGCACGGATGTAGTTATCGATGGATCATGCAACATAGGGAGAAGGGTTTCGATACAGACTGGCGTTTATCTCTGCTTACATTCGAATGTTGAAGACTACGTGTTCCTCGGCCCGTATTGCGTATTCACTAATGACAAGTACGCCATGCAGAAGAAAGTCAAACTGGTTGGGCCGACGGTTAGGCGAGGAGCAAGTATAGGGGCGAATGCAACGTTGATGGCTGGGATAACTGTGGGTGAAGGCGCCGTCGTCGGCGCCGGATCTGTTGTCACAAGGGATATTCCGAGAAGATCAGTTTGTTACGGTATTCCAGCGAGGAGAAGAAAGAAAGTCCCAGAAAAGTGGCGTCCAATTCTAAAAGAAACGAATTTGATGCGGAATAGATAAATAAGGTGCGGACTTTCGGTTTTTCTCGTATTGTAGCATACTATTTAAACCTCGTATTATGAGTTGCATTGGCCATTGCCTGATCTTCATTCCCACTGTTTAGGTGCGACTCGTCTTATTGCTTTTTCTCTTATTTGCTGAAGAAGCGCTGAAACGCAGCATTTCAGGTTGCATGGTCTTTCTCTACGGACAGAGCATCCAAGTCACTAGGTTGCGAATGCCCAGAAGTATGAGCGAGAAATACTTTATTGTAGGGCTTCTATTGTTAGCACTGGTGGTAGTCATCATGGTAATATACTCTAAGAGAAGCTATGATAAGCGGGCGGACTATAGCCTACTAGGCGGACGGCTGACGAATGTCGGAGCTTTGCTCTTGCTGTTCGGTCTTCTTCTTTTCTTCGCGGGATTGTTATTATCTTATGGAGCTCACTAGCCTCCTGAGCTATGCAATTTTATGTATGACGTAGGCTACGTACTCGATGGATTAGGAATAGCATTTCTCGTTAGCGGAGCGCAAGTCAAAAAGACAGAAACTGGGATAGTTACGGCTTATCAACCTACTGCGGTTTATGCAGCGCCGGCACCAACTATAGTAACAAGTGTTCAAGGGAAGATTTGCTCTTCTTGTGGATTTAAAAATCCTTCCTACGCCGAGAATTTCTGCGTAAAGTGCGGACGACGACTAGAGGGAATTTCAGTTTGAACTCTAAAAACCGTTCATTTAGATGCGTTAGTTGCGGAGTTGTTCTCGGCTCGCGGGACCAGTTTTGCGTAAACTGTGGACATCGCGTAAATAGGTGCCTTCAATGCGGAGCTGTGGTCGATCCGCAGTATGCCTTCTGTGGGAATTGCGGGATTCGGATTATGAGATGCCCTCAATGTGGTGCACCAAATATCTCGGAGGCGACATTTTGCCATAAATGCGGCGTGGCCTTAGTCTCACCTCCGGCCAGAATTACACTCGCTCCATCTGCTAAGACTTCAATCGAGCGGAAAGCTAAGCTCAAAGCTTGGCTTGATTCGCATTATCCAGTATGCCCCCAATGCGGGAAATTTTTGCAAGGCAAGGATCTTGGAGCTGTATCCTGTTCAAGCATCATTTGCGGATGGAAGGGCTACATAAATTGCCCAGTCTGCAGCAGCCGTATGGAATACGACCCCATGTACAAGGCTTTACACTGCAGAAATGATTTTTGCGGACAAATCTGGAGATTGTGTAGTCTTGGCTAGGCTTGGCACTGTTATGTCCTGTGATAAGGTCGGTAAGTTGAATGAGCCATGCCTTGAGCGGCTATCCTACTGTGGACGCATTGCGATAAAAGTATAAGAGGATGATGAAGGAAGCTTCAATTTAGCTCACACGCCATAGGAGCTCACGCAGAGGAACCAACCAAATCAGAAGTTCAGTTATCAAGTTGTTTGATGAAATCAGAGAGACAAGTCTTTGAAGGACTTGAAGTATTAAGAAAAATGAGAAGTGAAAGGAAAGAAGTAGAGATGCTTGTTGAAACAGCTGAGGCTTGGAAGCCTGCTAGGAAGAAAGAGAAGATAACCAGAGAAGAGCCGTCGAAGAGGCTTGAACTTTGGATGAAAGACTGGCTTTCTGAACCCTTTCCGATGCATTATGGCTAGACGGGTCCTTGTCACTTTATCAAGCATTGAGAACTGTAGCAGAACTAGTCAACCATGCCAGATTTTCTTGAGAATCTTCATATTAAATTCGTTCTCAAAAGGATATAACTCCTCCAATGTATTCCAAGCCAAGAGATCTTTAGTTAGATTAAGCATCTCACGTGCATGGTCCATTGCAAAACCGATGTATGCACTATAGTTTCCGCAAGACTTCCTCTAAAGAACCAATTAAACTTTGAATCTGGCATAACTCGCTCAAAGGATGGTGACTCTTCCATCTTTTCAAACATTTGATCAAACAACTTGCATAATCCTAGATTAAGATTGAAAATGAACCACAGCAGTCTCACTTTTTCATTCAAAGGTGAATGTGCTTTCAGCTCACGCCATTTCCGATAGTAGTTTTGAGCTACTTCAGGTCGAATCTGATGCTCAATGACCGCATCACACGGCGATTTCTTCTCCTCAAACATCCTGAAGAGTTTAGCTACCAACTCATCTTTTTCATCCTCAAGACTAGTGCGCTTCTCCTGTAGCTTCTTCTGCATAGCATAGACAGAACTCTTTGAATACCCGCTTGCAATGAGTTCTTTCGGAGTCTTGCCGCTTTCCGAATCACCTCGACGATGCGTCGATTGCTGGAAGAAGCAGTACAGATGGACACGCACCTAAACGAGTCTGAATTAATCCGGGAAGCTATTCGGAAAGAGTTGGAGCGCCGCGGATTGATTAGGCTAGAGGAGGTTACATCATGATAATTTTGCGATGCCAGCCCCGGCAGGGGCCAACAGAGCTCTCGTGGCGTTTCCTCTGGAGGGTTCACCTTGAAAGCTCCACGGAAAATGTACACGGCGTTCTTAATCTTGGCGGCTCGACCACCAGCACCAACATAGCTGGTTTTGCCCGATTCTACAGCACGCTAGGTCTCAACATCATTCCATTGCGCCAAGGAGAGAAGCGGCCGCTCTTCAAGTGGGAACAGTACCAAAGAAGAGTTGTAACGCAGGAGGAGTTGACGGCATGGTTCGGCGCCGAGCAACCACACAACATGGGGATCGTATGCGGGAAGGTGCGATATGGTTAGACCTAGCCGATGATCACACTTGGCGCGCCGTGAAGATCAGTCGAGAAGGTTGGACGGTTGAGAGCAATCCGCCAACACTCTTTAGGAGATATGCGCAGCAGCTACCGCTCAGTGAGTCTATTCACGGTAGGGATCCTTGGAAGCTCTTGAGCATACCCGAAAGTAACATCCGAAGAGCTGCAGGAGATTAGCGAACTCGTAAACTCCAGCGAGATTGCAAGAAATGCCTTGTTTGAACTGAGTTTCGGACGCTATCCTGGGATGGATCTGGCTGTCAAACTTGGTTGCAACTTTAGCTATCTTCGCGATGTTCTATCACAACTACGTGCGAAAGACCTTGTGACCAGACGGAGCGAGGGCTACGACCTGAGCCCCAGAGGCGCAACGGTTGTCCGCGAACTGATTCTGAAGTCGCCGAAGGATGATGAGAGTCGATTCCAGAAGGTTCGAGATCGGATCCTGAAAAACAAGGACCAAGGATTCAGTATAGAAGAGATATGGGTGTCGAACGAAAGGCCAAGCCTCTCTAGGCAGGATGCAACTCGAGACGTGTATTCATTAAGACTCATAACGACTTCCAGTCTTGATACAGTGATAATGCAGAGAATATTTGGAATGATTTCCCAACGTGAAGAGAGCTTGTAGCGAGATTCGACGCGTTTAATGGAGTCGGCCAAAAGAAGTCTACGATGGTAGCCAATATTCTGGTTAGGGATTTAGGGATCAAGGTAAAGGATGAAGATTGGAGTGGAATTGATGCTTCGTATGATCAACAAGCTGGGCATGTTGGAAGAGTCTTCTCGCCGACAGGATTGGTTGAAATAGATGAAATGCGAGTAGTTATCGAAGCTTTCCTCTCTATGGGATAGCTCTTCTCTATCCATGCTGAGCTACGGGCCCAACCAAGTTTTAGAAACTATTATGCATAATGCTTAAACAAGTTCCAGTATGCAAGCGTAGTTCTCTTCTTCCGGCACGACATCCTTCATTAAGAGAGCGTGTCTTATCTTCAACGGCCCTCTGATTTATTAGCAGGAATGATGAAACTATCTTCTTGCGTGAGTGTGAGAAATTGTCGATTGCAAGCAAAATTCATTCAATGAAGATTCTTGCTCTTGTTATGTTAATCATAGGTATGGCGGTAGGCTTCGGGATCACATATGCTTACCTTCAGCCGAGACTTGCTGATAGTCAGCTGGAAGTATCGAGGCTTGAGGCCGAGCTTCAGAAAGCTCGTAGTGACTTGGAATCAGAACGACAGAATTTTACAAGGTTGGAGGGGCGTCTCGAGATTCTAAATGAAAAACTTAGTTCGATAGAGCAGATTGTTGCGAAGCTTGAGAATGACAGATTGTTGCTTGTCGAGCTGATAAAGGAGCCGCCAGAAGCAAGAGAGGATGCCAAAGAATACTGGAGAAGCGTTAAGACCGTAGCGGTCAAATCAGATCCATCACTAGGTCCCGCAGTTGACAAGATAATTGCTCGTATCGACGCATACTTTGATTGGGTTGATAGGAGTCCTGCACGCGGTGCGTCCGAAGCCGAATGGGGCTCATGGCTCCTTGACTACCATTACTCCGGCGCTGTCGATTATGGTTTAGCAATAGATGATTTTCATAAAGCAGCGTTCCAAGTCGTTGCAACCCATATAGATCTTGCTGTGACCCTTACGAAGGAATAAAGGTCTTGCCTAATCTGAGTCGTGGATCGTATAAGATGTTCTCCGAAGAACAGCGTTCACGGGTGACTTCTCAACGATTAAGAAGTGTCCTCGTTTTGGATTAGCGCCAAATAACCGATCAGATTGGAGTATATTGACGAGATGAACGTATCTTCCAAGCTTATACCGTTCATGTTCATCCTGATTCTGCTGTTTGCTTCCTCATCTGGGGCTTATGCTCAGTACCAGCCGCCTCATGATAAGCC
>CAZHMI010000010.1:0-34256 GCA_964533795.1 uncultured Candidatus Bathyarchaeia archaeon | reverse complement strand
GCCGAAGCCGAGAAGCAGACAGATCGACGCTTTGCCGTGCAACCCAATTTTATGCATAGGATTATCCAAGAGAAAAGCGACTCTGGGCAGGTAGCCGCTATCTTCGAGAATCGAGAGGATAATGTAGAACGGAATTATATAGGGTAACGCTATGGTCACGCCAGCAACTATCCCAGACAGGAAACCCTTCGAGACTAGATCAACAAAGGCGGATGGAAGAGCTGTCGAGAGCAACTCGAGCGTAGCCGGAATCAATATATTCTCAAAGAGCTCCTCTAGAGCGCCGACCAAGATATCTCCTACGACGAAGATTGTGGCGAACATAGCCGCCACTACTAAAGCTAGAATAGGGTAGCCAAGGACCTTGTGAGCTGTGATGGAGTCCAACCTCTCCTCTAGGTGTAGCTTCGGAGGAGCCTCGATGTGCACTACATCTTTCGCCATTCCACTGGCGATGCTGTATCTCTCAGACGCTATAACGACAGGCGAGGGTTCACCGTGTATCCGCTCAATCTCCTCAGCGATAGAGCTAGCGAAGGCTGAGATTGCGCGTCCCTGCTTGTAGCCCTCAACTTTTCCTATAATATCCTCGTCTTTCTCAAGGAGCTTCACCCCTATCCATCTTGCTGGATACTTCGCAGACAGATCAGGCAACTTCTCTCTAATCGTTAGCTCGATCTTCTCAAGTCTATCTTCGATCTCCTTGCCGTATCGGATCTTAAGGGGAGTCAGCTTGATCTTGCCTTCAAGGACCTTAACGATCGTTGATAATAGTGCATCTATGCCGGTTCCAGTAATGGCTACGGTGGGTATGACAGGTATTCCAAGAGATTTCGACAGTTTCTCGCTAACCACTCTTATGCCCTTCTTGGCAGCGAAGTCAACTTGATTCAAAGCCATAACCATCGGCGCTTCTAGCTCAAGCAATTGGATCGTAAAGTATAGATTACGCTCCAATGCCGAGGCATCAACAACACTTACTATCACGTCTGGTCGTTCGATAGCGATATAATCGCGGGCCACAATCTCCTCTATCGAGAATGCGGATAGCGAGTATATGCCGGGAAGATCAATGATCTTGGCGGTGTATCCGTGATAGTGTAGAGTACCCTCGGCACGCTCAACTGTTTTGCCTGGCCAATTGCCTACGACTTGGTCTAAGCCTGTGAGCTGGTTAAATATCACAGACTTCCCGACATTGGCATTCCCAGCTAGGGCTACAGTTATACGACGCTTAGTTTCCATTAGTCTGCTCCCTTAGGTCGTTTGACAAAAACCTTTGAAGCTACACCATAACCAAGTGCGAGACGAGTCCCTCGCACCGATACTTCTAGTGGTCCACGGAATGGAGCGTTCCTAACGACAGTGACTTCAGTTCCCGGAGTCAAACCCATGTCTGCAAGCCTTCTAACTAATCCATACCCACCGAGCGCGAATGCAACAGTTCCTCTTTCGCCTGGATACAGCTCTACCAAACTGGAAGTCTCTTCCACGCGACCTTCAAGATCTTGAATATTCCTGTAGAAACCTCTCAACGAGTTTTCATCAAGACCGTGCCTGCCGCGCCAATGACCACGCCAATCCTGAATACTTCCTTCAACAAATCTTGCCAATCGCCCTAGAAAACCTGCCCTGTGTCCATACCTTTCATGAATGTAATGTTCCCTATGGCTCTGAACTTCAACGCGCCCCTTATCCGTCAGTCTCCATACATCACCTACTCGTTCAACTAGGCCTTCGCTAAGTGCGTTTTCGAGAAGTTTTCTCGCATCGTCGAGAGGATAGCCTAGTTCACGAGCCAGTTCTTCTGTTTTCACCGGCTTGTTTTGAGTCTCTGCAGTTGTAATGAGTTCAAGCAGTTCTAGTAGCCTTGGGTCAATTGACATGAGAAAGCGCCTTAAGACTATTTCCTGATCCATATGGCTGAGGCGACCTTACCACTTAATGAGTATTCGACGTCATCCAGTTTCACGACCACGGAGTCATTGTACGGAACCTTCTTCTCAACTCTCACCAAGGTTCCTACCGCAAGGCCCAATGAATGGAGATACTGCAGTAGGTCGGGGGATTCCTCTGTTATCTTGACTATGGTCCCATATTCGTTCGGCTTCAGATCAACTAGGGATTCTGACTTCTCTTCGATTATTCCTCCGCATCTTGTTGGAATCGGATTTCCATGTGGACAGGTCTTAGGGTGGCCTAGAATCTTTCCGAGAGGTTTAATGACCTCTTCAGTAATGCCATGTTCAAGCTTACAAGCAGGTTCATGAACTCTACTCCAATTTATCTCCAAAATATCGGTTAACAACCGTTCAGCAAGTCGATGTCTCCTTATCACATCTAGAGCTACTCTTCTTCCCTCTCTCGTCAGCTTAATTCCTTTGTACGGTCTATGCATAACAAGTCCCTGTCTCTCAAGCATCTCCACGGTATTTGTTATGGTGCCTAAACCTACATGCATCCTTTCCGCAAGTTCTTTCGTTCTCGCTGGACCATGCTTTTCTTCAAGCTTGTAGATATTCTCCAAGTAGTCTTCTATTGAGGGTGAAATTTTAGCTCTCATCTCTGACTCCTCAACGAAGAAGAAACTACGAGAACTCGTACTTATAAATCTGATGGGCTATCCTTGAAGCTAGGCGACAGGCGATTTAGTTGAACTCTGAAGTGGTATGCTAAGAGTGTAAACGCGATATCAAGCATAGGGATCGTTGTCTTGAGGCTTCTATTTTTGTGGAATCTTTAGTGAGATAAGCCTTAAATCTGAGTAATACTTTTGTCTCAAGAGGTATTACTCATGACCTACTTCACTACAAAGGACATAGCGGCTGTCGCTGCGTCGGCTGCGCTGTGGGCGATCCTGAACATTCTGATTTCACCCATCTTCTGGCAGGTTACTCGTATGCCTTTCATGTGCGACCTGCTAGCTTTCATATCCTTGATCCTAGTTATTTGGTGGACAGGGAAGTTCGGTTCAGCATCGCTAACCGGACTGGTAGTTACAGTTTTGACGCTCATGTTTAGACCAGGAGCATTCCATATGCTAGGCTTCGTAGTTGCAAGCATACTCTTTGATGTCTTGACTAGGGCTGTTGGGTATAAGAACGCTTTCGAGAAGGGACTCAGCGGGTTTCGGATTCTAGTCTCCTTCTCCACGTTATGTGCTGGTGTAGCCGGAGGCATTATTGGCGTTTTCTTTATGGGATTCATCAGCGTAACAGCCGTTCTTACGTTCGCTGGGCTTCACGCCATCGGGGGAATGATCGGTGGCGTTATAGGGGTCATCCTTGTTGGAGCTTTGATGAGGAGGAAAGTTCTACCCAGTAGTCAATAATGCATATGTAAATTGCTTGTGGAACTGGATGGTTGGCTTATGTTGAAGGAAACCTTAAGCAATGTTAGTTCACAATTGATAACTCTTTTGAAAGAAGCTGAAAACTTTCACGGTCACTTCGGGCCATTCCTAGTCATAGGGGTTAGGGCAGGACTTATCGGCCTAACAAAGTTGAAGGTTGAAAAGGGCGATCCGAAGTTGTCTGTGACAGCTATGCTGAAGAATTCAATCCCTTACTCATGTATCATAGATGGAGTTCAAGTCGCAACGGGATGCACCATCGGAAACAAACGATTAAGACTAGAAGGCTCGTCAAATATCTCCATTAGATTCAAGAACAATAACGGCAAACAGGTTGCGATAGAAATAAACTCGACAGCTCTCGATCTGTTGATAAAGCAGTTATCTGCCTTGAATGTATATGCTGAAGAAGTTAGGAGATTAGGGTACACCATAGCCTCTATGAATGAACATGAACTGTTCAGAGTGAAATCAGAAACTGGTTCGGGGCAAGGGTTACTTCCATCAGATTCACCAAAGGGCGAAAAATTGTCTAAATCAATATATAGTCCATGTCTCTTAGCCTATGTGACTCCGGTTTGACCTTTCCCTCGTTTCTTGGATTATGATAGTTTTCTAGAACTTTCGGGTTATACATAGAAATGCGATGCCTTCGAGAGCTAATTGCTAGAAGACTAGGATCAGCTTTGTCCCGAAATTTCTGATAGCAACCGAATAGAAAGTTGTAGTCCATTCAAACGATCTTATCTGATCGTTCATCACGAGATGATGAATGGCTTCTTGTAGATAGAAGCTGGGCTAATGCGAGGAGCAGAATAATCGGGGTCACTGACGATGGGAATTCAGGGATAACCGTTGAAGTTGCCCCGGTCGTTGTGGTTGTAGAAATTGTAGTTGTCAATGATGTAGAGGTATTCGTGACGGTTGTAGTGGCCGAGGTTTGGCTGGTAGTTGTCGATGTAACTGAGGTAATTGTGAACTCTCCCTCTCCCACATACGATATGGTATTGAATGGGGCAGAAACGCCCCACCCGCTATTAAGCAGCTGTTTGTCTCTCGGACGCTCTGGTCAACATCATACCCTCTACAAAGGAAATCGAAGAGACTTGTAGTAGCGCGGTCGCCTATACCCCATTCCAAATAGACATCACCCGAATATCCAATGAACACTGTAGCTCCAGCTTTCATGAATGATGATGAAAAGCTGCTCGAGAAGGCTGAGAAGAAATAGATCAATTTCCCTCGAAGGCCGTTTGGCGCATAGAAATGTTCGATAAATTTGGGGAAAATCCTGAAGACCTTACTTGAAGTGTGCGCCACAAGTTCATCTGAAATCTCTTGTTGATATTTATTGATGGTTTCTTCAGAGACTATCTCGCCGGTTAGAAACGAGAGAGCTTCCCTTTCAAATTCAATCGATTCTGTTCTGAATATTATGATCGAGTAGTTTATTAGAGTAGATTCTAAGAATTCAACTGTCACTTGAGAGCTATTCAATACATCAACAGAATACCCAATCGAGGTAAGGTCGTTCATCAAGTCCTCGAGTTTGCTGAATTGGTGGCTATCCTCGACCGGCGACAGTATCAAAGCTCTACCAACTGAAGAACGGACACTATTCGCGGTCATTAACAAACAGAATAGTATGAAAATGAGTATGAGCCAAGATTTGGCAGAATCTTTCCTCGCGGTCAAGACCCTTTCCCGGCTACAGCGGGGATATCTCCAATGTATATTAGATCTTTTAACATCAAAATGCACTCCTTTCTATTGCGAAGTCCCGGATAAGCACTAGTCGACTGCAATGAAACTGTATGACATCCAGCGTTCTAACATAGCAAATACGGCTTGGCTAAGAATTGCAGAAACCATTTAAAGGTTCTCTATGTGAATAGAGAACGCGGTGAACCTGATGGCAGGTAGGAAGATTCTGATGATTCCAGGTCCATCAGAGGTAGACCCAGAAGTATTGTCCGTAATGGCCAATCCTGTTCTACCACACTATGGATCTGAATGGGGTCAGATACACACTGAAACATGCGACAAGCTGAAAAGAATATTCAATACAAACCAGTCTATTCTACTCCTCCCAGGCCCAGGCAATGCTGCTATAGACCTCGCCGTTGGAAATCTTGTAGAACCCGGGGATAAGGTCCTGAATGTGTTGAATGGATTTTTCGGAGGGGTCTTCTGTAACTCTATCGAAATGCACGGAGGAAAATCTGTTGACATCAAGGCTGACATTGGAAAAACGGTCAATCCAGATGAGATTCGACGTAAGTTGAGAGAAGAAAAAGATATCAAGGTAGCGTTCGTTGTCCACTCTGAAACAAGTACTGGCGTCCTCAATCCAGTAAAGGAGATCGGCGAGATTTGTGAAGAATTCAACGTTCTCTATGTCGTCGACACGATATCATCTTTCAGCGGTATTGAGGTAAGGATGGATGACTGGAACATCGATATTTGCATTGGATACGCCAGCAAAGCTTTAGGCAGTGTTAATGGCGTTGTTCCAGTCGCTATTAGCCATAGGGCTTGGAAGGTCGCGTTGGATAGAAGAACTCCGATGAGAGCCAGATTCCTCAATCTCCAAGTCTGGAAGAAATTCATAGACGAATGGGGCTCTTGGGGCCACCCGTTCCCATCATCGATGCCATGCTCAGTTATCTTAGCGCTAAAACGTGCAACGGAATTGGCGCTAGAGGAGGGACTTGAGAAGAGATATCGACGACATTACATAGCTGGCAAAGCAACCAGAGCAAGTCTTAGAGCCCTCGGTTTCGAAATAGTTCCTAGAGAAGAAGAAGCTTCCAGCACAATTACTGCAGCGAAGGTTCCCAACGGCATTGATATAGGCAAACTGAAGGGAATACTCGACGAGAGATTCAACATTCTAATCGCTGAGATGGGAGCTCTAACCGGGGTGAAGGGAATCCGCATAGGCCACATGGGTGTAACTGCTTCACCAATGTACGTTATACCTACCGTAGCTGCAATTGAGGTGGCTCTCGCGGAACTAGGGGTTGATGTAAAACCAGGTTCCGGCGTTGCAACAGCAGCAGATATTTTCGGGAGACCGTAGAGCATACTAACTCGATGAGAACGAACCCTTATTCTTTAACTATAATGCCTCTATGCCTCTTCTGAATGTTAATCGATTTCTTAGTCGAGATACCACAATCTTCCTCAAGGCTAAAGAAACAACTGCAGTTGTAAACAAAAAGGTAGTTAGAGAGGGGTCGAGTTCAGGAATCGGTGCACCGTGACTCCGTATATTGAAGTTCAGTTCAGTCTCAGATCCTAGAGTGACATGTACACTCGTTGTCTGTGTTTCGTATCCATCTAGCGCAACAGTGACTGAAATATCGCCATCATGAATCCAAAAGTCGTAGACTCCGTCTAAAGAGCTAGTGGTAATTTGCCTCATGTTGTATCCGCTGATAATGGCCCATGAGAGGGGTGACAAGTTTCCGAACATATTGAACCAACGAACGACTCCATGTATATGCGCCAACCTCTCCATATCAAAGATAACGGTCGCTCCGCCAGACAAAGACACCGTTGCCTCTACATCTGCACGCTGTTTGTATCCAGGCACGTAGGCTTTCACGAAAAAAGTATCGGCCGGCAATCCTCTATCCTTCTGTAGCTTACCGTCTGTTGTGTGGAAATAGTTCGTCCAAGTGATAGTATAAGTGCCAGCGTACGAGTCGAGGCCATATATCTTGGCGAAATCAAAAGCTGGCCATGATATTTGGACAATGTTTGGCGGTACGTAACCTATTGAGGCGCCTTCCAACTCGCCTATAGAATTGAAAACCTCAATCCTTATCGGCGTTGCCGCCAACGTACTTATTGGTGCGAGCAAGCCTTCAGTCTTGAAATTCATGATGATGTATATAGTTGCGCCTTGAATCAGGTTCATTCTGATATCTCCTACAGCTCCTGCTGTTATCTCTATAGAAGTGATTTCGCTTGGTAAGTATCCGGCCGTGTATGCTTTCATGCTGTAGGTTCCAGTCGGTAGCGCGGTGTCGTGTAGTCCTAAGTAGTAGATGTAAGGACTCTTGGTTAGGGCATAGTAGTCCGTTCCGTAGTAGCTGAAGGACACATAGGTTTCCGTCGAGAGCTGGCTGATATAGGTTGAACCCCAATCTTTTCCGGTTTGATCTATGAAGTTGATAGTTATGTTCCTTCCTGGATACAACCAAGGCCTAAGAATGCGTGGATCTTGCCAATCGACAGAGTAGAGGGTGACATTGATAGTTCCTCCCTTGACCATCTCAAAGCTTATGCTGGTTATGTCGCAACAACCATCTACAGTAGCATGCTGCAGCTCCAGCTGCATGTATCCACCCATATAGGCCTTTATCATGTAGGTTGCAGGATACAGTCCATAATCTCTAATTCCTCTTAGATAGAATAAGTCGAGGAACCCTGTTATCTCGACTGCTTTGTTTGTGCTACCTCTTGGAACCCAAGTGATGTTCCATCCTTTCAACGTGCCATATGAGTCGTAAGCTTCGATGACCAGATAGTGATCCCTTCCGGTTGGAGTCTCTTGAAGCCCAGGTGAATCTTTGAAGTGTATCGTCACATTGAATAGGCCGGTCCTCAGCAAGTCTATTGGAACAAATATAGACCCGGTTTCGTTAAATACATGGACATACGTTGTATTCAGCTGAAGATAGTTATTCACATAGACTTTAACCAAATAATCACCTGATGAAAACCCAGAGACATAGCCAGCAGGATCTTGAGGAATATGCCCATCATATTCTATTGCGTTTCCTAAAGTGAAGTTGTAGTTCACAGAGGTCGGGCTGGTCGATCCGCTGGTAAAAGCAACAAGCCGGCCGTTGATGTCCAACAATTCGATCGCTATGGGGCGAGGCCTCGGCGTTCCAGCTGTATCGTAAATCCATCCCCAATCAACAGGTTGCACAGGACATTTTGACCAGACTATTCCACATACCTCAGGACCAGGATACACATATAGATCAACTCTATCCAGCGATTGTCCAGCAAGTACTGAGACAGGGCGTGTCATCCTCGCTGGAGGGAAGCCAGCGGCGGAGGCGGTCAAATTGTATGTTCCGGGAGCTAAACCATAGATTGTGTAGTAACCGGTTGCACTGGCATTAAAGTAAGCTTGAGCTTTCACTACTCTTCCCTGAGGAGTCACTCCCTCTGCTACAACTTTTCCGGGAACATTTACTGGACTGCCATAATAGTATCCGTAGTACTCGTTTCCTCCATAGAGGACATGCCCTGAGATATATGCAGGGTTCAATTCGTCTTTGACGACGAGCGTTGGGAAATTGGCGGAGCCTATTGACGTTTCGAAAGGAGAACCTAGAAGACAAGTGAATATCTTGAAGAAGTATCGTCCTGCAATACTTGGCGCTTTTAGATTGAAGATTTTCACCAAATGCCAGCCAGCTGGAATGCCGCTTGAAGAGGATGTGGAGACCGTTATCTTCCACCAGTCAGGGCCGATAGGATCCGTTACCGGCAACTTTGAGACAGATACGAACTTGTAGTCATTAGTAATGCTGGTCCAAACATTTGTAGTGTTTCCGGACGTTAGGCCTTCAAACTCTGGCGGGATGTAGATTGAGATTGAGCGCCTAGGTCCGTTTAAAGTTATATTGAAGAGCAGGTCGCCGACAGTGTTCGTTATTATTGTACTATTTGGATAGTCCTTATGCACTATGGGATCCTCGGCTGTCCCGAGGTACCAATCGAACTTACCGGGAGAAACCGTTGCGAGATCGCCTATGACCGCTGATGTTTCTTTGGGTTGAAGTTGATGGGCTGACAGTATGATAAGTAAGAATTGGACGAGCGTTACTATCATTTTCCTTCTGACTCTCATTACAGTCAGCCCAAGTAAGCAAGACACTTATTCCAGCAGACTGCGGTTCAATCGTGATCCACATTTTTGATGAAAGCTCGCGGCATTAGTTGTGTCCTTCAACTCTCTATTTAGAATTTTATCCCTACGCCGAGGAACTAGATAAGATTAGACCACTGGTCTGCGCGACCGCCCTGCTAAACTCTAATATAATGCTAGATAGCCGACTTAATCGGCTATGTAAGAGGCACGCCTAGCCAGAAGCTTGTGGTGGAGCAAACCTTACGCCGTAGCTAATACTCATATACCTGTCGAATTACCAGTTAGAGATATTCATTCCTTCTCTCTTTATCCGTATACTACGTCGTTCTCTCTAACTCTTTCTTTAACTTTGAGGCCTATCGACTGCCCCGCTTCCGCTCTCTTAACGTCTTTGTGCTCTATTTGCATCGACTCGACAACTTGCTCGAAGTTGGTACTGCTTCCTTTGATCAGAACTTTGTCACCAATGTTGATAGGTGCCTGCAGCTCGATTACTGCTACACTGATCTTTGGGTAATAGTGAGTCACCTTGCCTACAATCTTTTTCTCCTCTTCCATAATTCCACCTAGTAATTGTTCTAAACCAATTACATGTATAGTTTTCTTTCTCTATAAAACTCTCTAGAATCCTAGTAAAACATGGTGAGGGAACGGTACAGGAGATGTAGTCTGGTCACGGACTGAAGGCGTAAACTCTGGATGGTGACCAGAAAATACGGGTGCACGGGTAAAAGACATGCGCGCCTTGTGTGGATCATATCGATGGTAGGATTCTTAATGGTGTCGACAGGTTCTTGATCATGAAAGTTTGAAATCTAGGTCCAATTTCTTGCGAGACTAACCAATGTTCTCTCTACCAATTTGATGTCATTCAGATAGACGAATTCGTCAGCGCCGTGAAAGTTGCACTCTATTCGGTTCGTCCCAAAGGATATTACAGGGATGCCTTTTTTCGCAAAGAAGTGTCCGTCGTTGCCTCCCAACTCACCGCATATTTTCAATCTCTTTTTCGCTGCGATACTCGCGGCGTTCTGAAAGTTTCTTACTAAAGCGTGTTTAGGATCCGTATGGTAGTTTGAAAATCTTTGCTTCGACAACTCTAGCGTCGCATCAATCTTATGCTCGGCAATGAGCTTGTCAAAGTACTTTTTCAAGTTTCGCCTAGCGGTCATGTAGTCTTCATCGGGACAGACGCGTAGATCAAAACGTGCTTCGCAGAGCCCTGGGATTATATTCTCTTTTTCTCCAGCTTTCAAGATTGTGAGTGAGAATCTTCCCCAGATATATTTGTGCGGGGACCCCGGCGGAGCAAGAATTCTTGATCTAACTTTCTCTCGTATCTTTGAGTATCCTCTCAGATCATTCAGGAATGGCAGTGCCGCTTCAATCGCATTGCGCGCCTTGTGTGGGTATCCTGCATGTCCTTGCTTTCCCTTTACGACTACTCTTCCCCATACGACGCCTGAAGCGCCCACGCTGACCATCTCTGGAGAAGCATCTAAGATCACCGCTCCGTCTCCGTCTATATGCTTGTGGTCTAGAAGGTATCCGATGCCAAATTCTCCTCCCACCTCCTCATCCGGAGAAGCTACAAGAGCGAGATTTATCCTCGATCGCGTTCCTAGGTGATTGAGCGCGCCGAGGGCAGCTACAATCGAGCCTTTATCATCAGTTGCACCTCTGCCAAAGGCCCTCCCTCTTTCAACCACAAGTTTGAATGGATCATGCTTCCAGCCAGGACCCGGTGGGACAACATCATAGTGGGTTACTAATAGAACAGTATCTTTTGCTCCTACATCGAGATCTATAACTACGCTTGGCCTCGGCTTCTTGTCAGGTGTTTCTTTGGCTGAATCAAAAACCCTTGTCTTGAACCCGAGTTTCTTTGCTTCTTTCTCGATCAACGTTGCACATGAAGTGTAACCAGCTTTGGTTTGTGCGTTAGTGTCTATTTCAACAAGTCTTGTAAGAAATTCAACTTCGGAAAACTTCATCATCTTTCCTCCTCACTTGCTACATTAGACTATTCTTATCTGACTTGAAGGTAATTGAATCAATCCGAATCTAGGATCGTAGATGAATACACCGAACTGATTGATTGTGGGATCTATTACTAGAGCTACGACGTACGGTGAGAATTGTTGGAGTTTCAGTTGCGTATCAATATCTGTATTTGACAGAAAAATTCCGTGGCCGATGTGAGAATGATACCAACCGACAATGCTTCCCTCAATCCTGCCCTTGATAATGTCATCAGCGATCCTGGCTAATGACTGAGGAAGTAGAATAGTACCGCTGCTGTGGGCAGGGCCATATCCGCTTATGGCATCTGTCACCCACATTCCATCTTGAGCCACGGTTCCGATCAGTAAGCCGACCTTTTCGTCGGAGCTCTGGGTATGCATGACAATCTTCCGCAGAGCCTCGTTTGCAATGTTAACTCCAAACACTTTCGACGCCTTTCTCTTAAATACGATTGTTTATCGTCGTCATCCAGGTTCAGAGATTGCTTGCATATCTCAAACGTTCATGATATTTGTCGTTTTCGGAAGAGGTTCAGTTCAGCTAATGATCGTTGCGAGGTCGCAATGTGGAAAACATGAGAACTACCACTCTTGACCACCTAGAGTTAGTATTGGCGTTGCTCTTAGAGCCTTTCCACAAATGGAATGTCCTAGCATAACTTGATTGTCTTCATAATCGCATTCTTTGAAAATCAACATTGAGATCGTTTTCCGACCAATTGAAGATAGGAACGTTTCTTCTTAGTCTCTTGAATCTTTCGCTGAGTGCGTGAGCCACTATCGGTAAAGTAACTGTAGCGTCTGAATGGCAAGTTACCTTAAGAGCATTTCTGCTGATCTTTCCCCAGCTCTGGGCTTCGTCGAACGTGCAGCCGCTTAAACCTCCCCATACTGGAATATCCGTAGTCACCTGTATGGCATAGTTGTGGCTCTTGTTGTGTCGAGTTTGATAGCTCGCTATTACCGCTGTTTGTTGAATGAAATTCTTTGGAGTGCCCCCGCCGATGAATATGACTCCAGTCAATTTGGATTTCTCTGTTATTTTAGACGTTTCGTCAATATCCTTGATCTCATTAATAATTATCCTTCTTCCCCTTCTTCTATTTGCGAACATTATTGAAAATCCGAGCGAGCTGTCGCAAAGAGCTGGAGAGAATACTGGCACTCCAGCCTTAAAGGCACTCACCAAAATAGAATCTTTCTCTCGGCAATTCTCGTTTAGCATTTTGCCGAGCGAATAGAGAACTTCCCTCGTCGAGTATGGATAATCATCGACTAGGTTCGCGCAGAACTCTTTCTCTATCCAAAGATCTACCGCGTAGAACCTTTTCTCGCTTGCGAGAACATCATATATTCGATCTATTCTGTTTTTTCTAAGTTTCACGTCATTCAGTAAGTCTGATCCGATGTAGTGCCTTCCTCCCAATGCTTCAAAACAATCATGATATAGATTAGCTCCAGTCGTTACCAACGCATCGATCATTCTGCGTCTTATAAAGTATGAGATTATTCTTCTCATCCCCGCCGGAACCATCGCACCCGCCAAACCAAACCAAATGACCATGTTCCTCTTCTTGAGCATCTTTGACCAGACATCAACAGCCTCTGAAAGTCTTCTTCCTTGAAATCCGATGAAGCTCATTTCTCCAACAAGTTCATCGATCTTCTTGTCGGGCCATACTTCGATGGGGACGGTTGGATACTTCAGAATCTTGTCCTTTGCCATTCTTCTTCTATCATATGTTATTGAGTTCAACATAAAAGTTTGATACATATTCTAACAGTCGAGGTATGAAATTGTCTGATTGGACTTGTTTCAATGTTTTGTAGTAGCTAAGTCATTTTGTAGAGCGCTTTGAAGATCGCCTCATTGGTTCTGTAAATTTTCTTGAAGACATGATAGTACTTGTCGTACAGTTGCTTGTTTCTCTTGTTGGGAGTTGTTGTCTCGGTTACCTCCAACCACTCGTTAATGATTGCGTAACTTTCCAGTATGCCTGTTCCAACCCCTGCCAGTAGCGCGTCTCCGAGAGGGGCGCCAGGTGCACCCGCAATATAGATCATCGGTAAACCAGTAATATCTGTTAGGATCGTCCGCCACAGTTTTGACTTAGCACCGCCGTCAACCAAGATTGTTCTTCTCAATGGCATTCCTGCTTCCAATGCGGTTTCAACGCTATATCTGAACGCGTAGGAGATTCCTTCAAGGAAAGCTCTGAAGATGTGAGCTTTTGTGTGGTGCAAGGTTAATCCGATTAGACAGCTTCTTACGAAAGGATCCCACCAAGGAGCCCTTTCCCCAACCATCATGTGTGGCAAAAACATTAACTGTTCCGAGCCGAGTGGAATCTTTTCAGCTTCTTCATCCAATATCTTGTAAGCACTAACATTCTTCTCTTTAGCTATAGATACTTCGGTCTCTCCCAGCTTATCTCTAAAATATCTTACGCAGGCGCCAGCGGTGGTCAATCCTGCGAATGAGTAGAGTTTCTTCCTATCAAAGGCCACGTATGGATAGTTCACAAGTTTCATAGAAAGCCGTAAAGTGTCCTGAATAAATCCATTACACATGGATGTTCCGAGCATTGAGGCTAAATCACCATCTTTCAGAGCGCCTACGCTCAACGCGGATATAGGTGCGTCTATGCCGCCTGCGCAGACAGGTGTGCCTGCACTTAATCCCGTAAGCTTCGCGCCCTCATCATTTACTTCACTGACAATGTCTTTGGACGCCAGTATCTCTTCAGGAAAGAAGTCCCTCGGTATGCTCATCTCTTCCATCATCGGTTCAGACCATCTTCGCTTGTGTATATCGAATATTCCTCCATAGTTTCCGGCCGAACTGTAGTCTATGGAGAGCTTCCCAGTTAGTTTGAAGATGCAATAAGCATTTGGAGTAACGAATTGATGAAGTTTTTTCCAAACTTTCGGCTCTTTGAATCTTATCCATAGCATCTTCGTGAAACCGTAGTATGGATCAACTGTATTGCCCGTCACTCTGAATAACTTCTTTTCACCTATCTTTTTGCGTACCCATTTAACCTCATCTCCAGCTCTTCTATCCATCCAGATCAAGCAAGGGCGTATCGGTTTGATCTCCTTGTCGCATGGGACTCCTGATCCTCCGTATAGTCCGCTGATACAGACACCTGCGATTTCCTTGGGGGCCACATTCGATTGTTCTATCGCTGATCTTATCGTTTTACATACGGCATTGAACCACACATCCGGCCATTGTTCAGCCCATAATGGTTTGGGGGTTAGAACATCGTACTCCTCAAACGTTGAGCTTAGGATTCTTCCTGAGGGATCGACCAAAATGGTCTTTGTTCCTAAGGTTCCTATATCTGTTCCAATTAAGTAAGAACCGTTTGTCATTTCGAGAACCCTCGATTTAGAGTATACATAGTAGCGCATTTAAATTCAATCAGCTAGTGTCTCAGAGCAACACTGCTTTTCGAGGAGCCTTTATGCCCGACTGAACCAATCGATCGTCAGCATAAACGCTGCAAGAGTATCGACGATTAGAAACTAGAACCTTGCTTTTCGATTTCGACAGTCTTCTAAGCTTCTCGATCGTAGCTACTTCTGTCGAAACTGTCATGTTTAGACGAATCGCTATGTAATACTACGGTCATGAGGAACAGTAAAATATGCGATACTTTCAAAGTATTGCCGAGTCCGCCGGGAGTTACTCTATGGGAACAGTTATCATGCCCAAAATCGGAGAAACCATGAAGAAGGGCAAGATAGTTAAATGGCTCAAGAAAGAGGGCGATAGCGTAGAAGAAGGAGAGCCTCTATTAGAGGTTGAAACGGAGAAAGTCGTTTTCGAGGTTACCGCTCCAATCGATGGAACGATCCGCAAGATTGTTGCTTTTGAAGGAGACGACGTCCCCGTTGAACAAGCGATTGCTTTCATTGAAGAGTTGCGCTAAACAAGTCTCCGAGAATATTCTCCTGCGTTGAATGAGCTTCGAACCAAAGGTCCTGAGGCTACGTATGCAAAACCCAGGCGTAACCCTATCTCCTGATACTCCTTGAACTTCTCGGGCTTGATGTATTCTTCAACTTTCAGTTGCCTCTCAGAAGGCTGTAGATACTGTCCTAGCGTCAATATATCGCAATTGACAGAGCGCAAGTCCTTCATAACGACTAATATCTCATCCTCCTTTTCTCCTAAACCCAACATTAATCCTGACTTTGTCAAAATCGAACGGTTGAGTGTTTTGGCCGTCCTTAAAAGCTTGAGAGATCGTTCGTAGGATGCTCTTGGACGCACTTGAGGGTACAGCCTAGGCACAGTTTCAATATTATGCCCAAGAATATCCGGCTTGGCCTTCACAACCTCGCTCAAGGCTTCAATTGAACCCTTAAAATCAGGAATGAGGAGTTCGATAGTCGTATCTGCATTGAGAGCTCTAATTTTTGCGACAGCGGAGGCGAATTGTCCAGCTCCAAAATCTCTTAGATCGTCTCGAGTAACCGATGTTACCACGACGTGCTTTAGTCCCAATCTCTTAACAGCTTGAGCGACACGTTCAGCCTCCTCAGGGTCAGGAGGGCGAGCTTCCCCTTTTTTGACGGCGCAGAAGTGGCAGTTTCTTGTACAAGTATCACCAAGTATAAGGAAAGTTGCGGTTCCATAGGCGAAACAAGTACCGATGTTCGGGCACATTGCTTGATCGCATATGACATGCAAATTCAAGTCGTCGAGCAGTCTTCGCATCTGTTGCAGAGGCTTGTCTTGCGGAGCTCTAGCGACAAGCCAACTAGGCTTCTTGCTGCTCAACGGAGACTCCTCTTTAATTCTTCTAAGGTTATTTCATTCATTTCTACACTGAATATTTCACCGAAATACTTTGGGTATTTCTCCGCAACTTCATCCACGGTTACTTTTCTATTTAGTATTCTGCTCAACGAGGTTACTCCTTTATCCCTTATCCCACACGGGTGTATCATCGCGAAATGATTCATATCCGGATTTACGTTCAACGCAAAACCATGCGTTGTGATCCAGGATCTGACAGCTACGCCTATCGCGGCAATCTTGTCTGTGCCGTGCCATACGCCGATATAGCCTTGGACAATGTCAGCCTCAACAGCGTATTCTTGTTTCAGTAGCCCGACGATAGATTGTTCAATCTTATACACATAGGAGTGAACGTCCTTACCATAATTGGCGAGGTTCATAATCGGATACCCAATTAACTGTCCAGGACCGTGGTAAGTGACATCTCCGCCTCTATCAACCGTATACACGCGAATACCCTCCTTTTGCAAGGTTTCTCTTGATGCTAGAACATTCTTGAAGCTGCCACTTCGCCCTATCGTGATAAGAGGTGGATGTTCAAGAAGAAGTAACGTATCTTCAATTCGATCGTCTCGGCAGGCTTCCGCAATCTTCTTCTGGAGTTCAAGCGCCTCCTCGTAACCCGTTGTTCCAAGTAGCGTGAAGTTGCATAGTCTTTCAGGAAAGTTACGTGTCAACCTCACGCCCCCGCTTAATTCGTGTTCAGAGTAGAGTCCTTCCATAGTTTCTTACGAGAGTTGCTTTCTCAAATACATTATGAAGAAGCAAGCGAAAAATCCTAGGGCAACCGGATATACGAAGGCGGTTCTAAAATCGAAGCTGTCCGCCAAGTAACCTATGATGACTGGCGATAAACTCCCACCAATTAAACCTGCTGCTGCATTTATTATGCCGAGAACTTTGGCTCTTGTTTTAGAAGAGGTATAATCAGAAACGGTTGCGAATATCACAGGAAAGAAGGCTGCTGTTGAAATCGCTTGAATCACCATGGACACTATCATTATGGGACCGTAAGGCGCGAAGGCCACTCCTACGGTCAAGACAGCTGTTGCTGCAACAACAGTAATCAGTACCTTGAATCTTCCAACCGCGTCTGAGAGAAAACCTCCTATGACTTGTCCAAATGCTCCTCCGAATCTCGTGACGCCTACAAGGAATGCAGCGAAGGCGACGTCCATCAGAAATACCCGCACCATGTAGATCGGAATCATTGAAAGTAGCCCCAAGTTGGCTGACCATACGCAACTATTCAATAGAACTACTGTCACGTAAAGTCTGAGGGGCCATTCTCGAGCCTCATGCTGGTTCTCATTTATGCTTGGATTCGCTTTGTGCTTTGGAACAACAAACAAGAATGAGATTATTGGAATAACTGCAAGAGTGAACCACGCCTGTATAGAGCCGGTCCATCCTAATGGTAGGAGCATGATGCTGACGAAGAGAGGCCCGATGGCTTGTCCGACGGGAGCAGCTGTTTCATGGATTCCTATAATTGTTCCTCTTTTGCGCTTCTGATACTGTTGCGAAAGAAGCGTAATCCCCTGCGGCAGATATGTTCCGAGACCTAGACCTGCCATGAAGATTAGGACTACCATCATCAGATACGATTCTAAGATTGTGAAGAACAACATGCATACGGCTGTCAAGGCGATTCCGAAAGAGATTATCCTCTTTGGACCAAACCTTGTTGAGTAGAGTCCGGACGGGTAAGCCGAGACTGCATAACCAAGGTTGAGAAGCCCGACGATAATTCCAGCTTGCCAGTTTGAAAGTAGTAATGCAGCTTGGATCGCGGGTAGTAGTGCTGGGACCATCATGCGGTACGAAAAATTCCAGAACCAAGTGAACCAACATGTGGGCAGCAAGGCATGTTCAGATCGGACCATTAAAGATCACTTGGAGCCTACGTTCTCGAATTACTTCCTTTTTCGCTCTGATTAGGTCATAACATGAATAAAGATTGTGGAAAACTAGCTAGCTTGCTGATTATCCTATTCTTTCCGTATTGGATGCACTGCAATCCTCGTCACCCCACGAGTCTTCAGTTTGTCATAAAGGTCGTCATTTTCTTCAGGATGGCTTTCCTGTTTCCGCAAGCGGCAATTGACTTACGCTTGAGCGAGTCGCTGAGACAAGATTATGTTACTAGAGTTTTGTCTTCGTCCGCAAACTTAAGATTCCAAATGATGTTCATCAAGAGAGCGGTTGAGGGGATGTGATACCGTGGAGATAGTTCAAGGAGTTCACCTTCTCAAGGGCTTTCGAGTGAATGTCTACCTACTAATAGGGGATCATATCACGTTAGTGGATACAGGGTGGCCGGGAAACGCGAAGCGAATCTTCTCTTATCTCTCTACTCTTGGATACAGGCCTTCTGACGTTTCCAGTGTCGTCTTGACGCACTGCCATGTAGATCATTTTGGAAGCGCAGCTGAGGTCAAGAAGAAGACGAGAGCCATCGTAGCCGCTCACAAGAATGATGTGGGCTGTATCTCGGGTGTTGCGCCTTACCCTACGCTGAGAGGTATGCTGGGAGTAGCTTTCGGAATAGTGAAACCATTCCTTAGAATTCGGCCAGTTGAGGTTGATGTTCCGCTTAATGATGGCATGGATGTTCCGAGTTCTGGAGGATTGGAAGTCATTTTCACTCCGGGACATACCGCGGGAAGCATATGCCTCTACCACTCGAAGTTGAAAGTCCTATTTTCAGGCGATACTATCGTCTGTGAGGGTGGAGAAGTCCGAGAGCCTATGGAATCTACTTCAATGGACCCATTTGAGGTGAGGCGCTCAGTCAAGAAATTGAGCAGGTTGGATTTTGAGTCAATTCTTCCAGGACATGGATCATCCATCATTCGCGGAGCTTCTTCTAGAGTCAGAAATCTTGCGACGAGACTAGAGAAACGCACATGCGGTGAATGCTGAAGACTCGTTCAATGGCTGGCTCTCGAACTTCTATACCCAAAGATCGCGGTTAACGCCGCGCATATAGCGATGCTCAAAACAACGATATTCTGGATCAAGAAGTCATATCTCATTCTCCAAGCCGCGATAATTAGCATCGGCCGATCCACTGTTATCTCAACCTGTGTGTCCACGCCATCAACATCACCGCTCCAACCTTCGAAGGCGTGCATTGCTTGGAAGATTCCTGCATTGTTCCTCGATGAATTTGGCCTTATGGCGATTCTTACCCTATTGTTCTCATCATACCATCCAGTTCCTTCCGTTTCAGCATGAGAAGAATTTACTGCAACATAATATTGTCGCACGTAAACGGGCCTAACCGTTTCATCACCGGTAACTGTAACGGTTATCCTGCTCGAATTCTCGCCATCTTGCCAGTTTCTAAACACCAGCCTTGAGCCTTTATCTAAAGGAACGACTTCTTGAGTTTCAATCATATGCATGCCAGGGTCAACTTCTATCTGAACCTCTCCTTCACGATCTGTTCTGAGGGTTGCACCGTCGATGACGATTGAAATGTTGCTATACCCAGATTCGACCGAGAGAAGATGCTTGTCAGAGACTGTCACCTTGAAAAGAACCGGTTTCGTCAGAACGAGTTGATTGTTACTCCAACTTAACGCAACGGCGGCAAGCGACCAATTCTTTTCGTTGGACGGTGCATATACCGATTGAAGATATTCCTTAACACCATCTCCTTGAATAATGCTTTCTGATGCGGAGAATAGATTTTCAGATTCCATGTCCCAAAGAGCCGTTGCGATTCGCGTTTCTTCGATGAATGTATATCTAACTTTGACCTTTATCTTGAACAGTTGACCCGGATTCACCTTGCTCGGCGATTTGACGTCAGCTATGTAAACTCCCATTTTGCTTTCCGGCATAAAGCCGGAGCCGTTTACTGCCCTACTGATTGCCTCTTCTACACTCTTGAATGAAAGAGTCTTCGACTTTTCGATGAAGTTCACTGTTATGTGAAACGCCGTCGGATCGTAGATCCCCGTTTGTTCTTGTGTCCATACTTCGTGTCCAGACTCGTTGAGCAAATGCCATTCTTTGTGGTACGGTCTGCCGTCGATCGACCCACTGTTTGGCGCATTTTGATAGTATCCTCGTCCTTGAGGCCATAAATCTTCACTCCATATCCTCCCGTAGATCAAGAGGATGTTGGCTCGGATGTTTCGCGCGTAGTCCGCGCTTTCATAGATGCTTGTCCCTTTCCAATGTTTCATCGATTGGTCGACTCTTCCGCTTACGATTATTCCTCCGTTTGGAGATGCCCACGTGTTCCTATCTCTAACAGCAAGCTCGTATCCTACGACTGTTCCTCCAGTAGAGTATCCCACTAAGTATGAGTATGCGTATCCGTTTTCCTTTATCCACTCATAGATTTCATGGAGAAATCTACTATTATCATAGTAGGATAGAACGTTGACTTCTGATTCGGCTTCATAAACGTATTCAACTTCAGGACCCTTGTATAATGCGAGGACGCTGTATTGGGTTGATAGGTCTTGAATGTAGCGTATTGTGTTCAAGGATTCTAGATAGTATGGGTTGATTGTAACGTGATCCGCGAACGCTTTACCTCCACCCAGCCAGACTAGGCAGGTATCGCTTCCGGAGTTTTTCCAATAGTACCATTCCGAATTTTCTATCGAGACGATCGCTGGCGCAGCTTCAGTCTGATGCGACCCCTGCGATACCGCTATCGAAAATATGAGAAGCGGCAGTAAGAACGCGGCGGTTTTCATTTCTGCTTCCTCTTCAGGTACGCCGCTATCCAAGTGGCTGCAGCGCCGATTACGAGTAGGCTGATTATGTAAGCCGAACCATAATCTGTCTTCCAAGTAGCCGATACTCTCTTTGGGCTATCGATGACAAGGCTTGAGGTTGAATTGGATGATGTCGAGTCTCCGCTCCACCTCTCAAAGCTATATTTCACACCAAGAATCCAAGTTAGGTCCCTTGCTGGAACCGATTCCTGGACTGTGAAAGTAGCGGTTGAATTGACATCGTACCAGCCCGCGCCGAAGCATTTCTCATATGGGGATTCGACGATCAACAGATATTGTGTAATGTACATGGCCTCTAGGACGATAGGCTTGTCGATCAGTATCGTTCTTGGGTTCAACTTAAGGTCATCGTTCCATTTACTAAAAAGAATTCGAGTATCTTCTTTGAGTTGTAGCATGGATTGAGCTTCGATCACATGAATTCCTAGCTGAACCTCGGTTCGAATCACGCCTTCAGAATCGCCTATGTACTCTCTTCCATCTATTCTGACATGCACCCCTTCCTTAGGTACCTTAACTACAAGGCCCAATCTGTTTGTTACTTCAATCCAGAATGATTTCCTCCCATCAGAATCGTCTAGAAGCCAGTTGTTCTTGAACCAGTAACGCGTTATCGCCTCTAGATGCCACACCTTTTCGATAGGTGGCGCGGTAAGGTTGAACGAGTAGGTCTTCACATCGCTCCCTGTGAGGTAATATCTGATACAGTCAAGAGTGGCGATTTCCTCTGGATCTTGAATACCTAGATCAGCTATCGTCCAGTTCAGGTAAACGTATTGAATAGTGACATTGACGCTGAATCGCTCGTTTACTAAAACCCTTTCAGGGTATTCTATCCGAACTATTTTGGCACTGGGCATAACATCCGCATATGCTGGTTCTTGAAAGACACAGAAGACTAACGGTAGAATGGAAAGAAGCAGAATAATCAGTTGCCTCGTTTCAGGTCACCTGAGGTCAATTTGATGTGAGCAAGGGTTCTCCTGACTCACAATTGTTAGTTTTAGTCGTCTTGAGGAATAATATTTGCAGATAGTGCGAGTAAAAGCTGTTACGAAATGACTTTGGCAGATTTCGTATGATTATCATCTGTGTCAAGTCTTGCCAGTACTTTGAGCGATGAGATAATCTTGCCAAGAATTTGGTCTTCTGTGAGACCGAAAACTACCTCTAACCCTTCGTGCGCAGTGTTGATTGGGTGGACTGAAATTCCTTCATTTTCTAGAGTTTTCATTTCGTCGATTGCACTTGTGTAGTTTACCTCTGGTAAAGCTAGATCGGTGACTCTGATCTTCTGCGTTTTTAAGATTGCAGCAACTTTTCCGGAATCTTTACCATAGCCTCCAACGCCTCCTACGGGACCGATTCCTAGTTTGACGCTAATGGTTCCAGTCATAACTTTCGAACTGGGTAATGGAGTGTTTGATAGCTCTGATACGAGTGCGCAGAACATCGCGAATCCAGCGCTAGGACCCGATACGCCTGAGCCTGGGGCGCCTTCAAGAAGGCTCCTTATTTGAAAGTGCACATGGTATTTGCTGAGGTCTAAGCCTATTCGTTTCCAAAGCCAAGCTCTAACAGCTTCGGTAGCGTTCTCAGCGCTTTGTTTCACAGATTCATCTGGAACAGGGGTCTGTCCTATCACGGTAGACAACGCTTGGCCTGTCACTGATATGGGAGTTTCCCCAGCAGTCAACGGGCGAATAACACACTCTACAGATAGGATTCCTCCGTACCCCATGCCAGTCGTATATAACCCGTATGATATCCCAGGTTCTGCTTCGGTCAGTATCAAAGACTCTTCGATCTCTCTCCGCTGTCTATCTTCCAGTGACTCAAGGTTTCCAATTGCTCTTTCAAAATGGCGTAGGCGCATCAAATAGTTCGTAGGCGCAGCATTTTCACGATTAATAAGAATTCTTTCGCATTTGTATTGTTCAAGCATCTCCTCGAATCTCGCCAAGTCCTCATGGTACTTAATTCTGCATTGCTCGTGTCGCCCATTTTTGACGGCTTGATTCGCTTCCCAGACCGCAGCGAGTTCAGATGCCCAAAGGCGATGTGCTTCAGCTATTGTTTCAGCAACGCCTCTCGGACTCAAGTTCCTCTGCCTTCGAAACATTTTGGTCACTTGGGGAGCTACTACCTCAGAATGCAAGAATCGTTTGTATTTGGCAAGATGGACGCTAACGACCTCATTCCATTCCTCATCGTTTAGAGGGGGATGAATGTAGTAGATGTGTGGTTCGAATCTATCTCTGGTCGCTGGATCGATTAGGTGCTCCTTGTTCGAAGCAGCTATAACCACGATTCTATCTTCAGGAGTTATCTCACCCAATTCAGCTTTTACTTGGGCTAGAATCTTGTTCGTTGTCGAGTCCACTCCCCAGAAGATGGCATCGGCCTCGTCTAGAAATAGTATGCAAGGGCTTTTTCTTCTTGCGAGCGCAAAGAGTTCCTTTATCCTTTTTTCAGGCTCACCCATATAGGATGCGCCGCTCATCAATTCTCCACCGCGAACTCTGATGAAGTTTACATCGTTTTCAGCAGCAGCTACCAAGGCTAGGGTCGTTTTTCCAGTTCCCGGTGGACCGAGAAGAAGAAAACGGCAATTTGCTTCATATCCAAGTTTTGCCATATCTGGGTTGAAGGCCAGCGCTATATGATTAAGGATCTTGTTTTTGAGATCATGTAAGCCGCCTATGTCTGCTCTCTTTTCCTTCGGTTTAATCACGTAGACTGCTTCCATAACTTCTTCTGATTTCTCCCGTTCCATGTAGAGCTTCATCTTCTTGGCTGCCATAGCGAAATCCTGCAGCTCTACATCACATTTCGATCGATTTAGAATTTGATTGATTGAAGAGGAACTCTTCTTCAGAGTCTCCACAATTGGTGCTTCTTTAGATTTCTTTACATCTCGAAAGACGTTCTGTATGTCGCTCGGAGTTATTGAACTTCTTCTTTGAACGGCCGCCTCTTTTTCCAATATTTGCAGAATTTCATCCGCTGACAGTTTATGCCAACGTTCACGTTTTAGCCAATCTTCTATCACAGCCAAGAGCATGTTACGTGTGACTCCCGAGTCTAAATCTATTCGAGTCAGTCTTCGACGTATATCTTCTCTAATTCTTTCGTAAGCATTAGTTGCCATTATTACGAGGGTACGGGCTTCCCCATTCAATATCTTGTCAAGCCATCGGTTCAACTCGTCTTGAACTCTATTATCTTCTATCTCAGCCCCAGTCTCGCCACGAGTTTTTCGGCCTAAAGTTTGAAACTCGTCGAAATAGACGACTGAAGGAACCGAGCAGGCGTGTTGCAGGATACGGCTCAGTTGTTTTACACTTTGTCCATAATATTCAGAGTAAATATCTGATCCTCGTATTATGATCGGTGAGACCAAGATTCCGTGTTGGTGCGCCTCAAGAAGCATCTGTCTCAAACTAACGAGAGTGATGAAGGTCTTTCCAGTTCCACTTTGACCTGTCAAGCATACGGCTTTAGGAAGGTCTTCCTTGTCGAACATCCTAAGGAACAACGGATGACGCAATACGTGAAGTCGGAAAGCATCCAAAAGTAAATCATGCTCTTTATCTCTGCCTACGAGATTTGAAGCGGAATACTTGTCTGGCGGGTACTCGCGATCCAGTCTCTTCTTAATTCTTGTAAACCGCCTCTGTGACATCCTTCCGCGAGACCACTTGACGTAGTTGGGATCAACCAGTCTCAGAGCAGGATAGGCGAGAAGCCGAAGCCATCTTCTCTTCATCCACCACGGAGGATTTGACCCGAAGAATGACTGCGCAGCTTTGTCCAGCGATGAATTTTCTCTTATGGATGCGGCCAATGCTCACCCCTCATCGATAGGTTTTAGATCGAAATATCTCTCAAGAACAGCCCTCGTCACATAGACTATAGCTGTCATACCAGCCATGAAGCCCAAAACGTAGAGATCCCATAGTGAGACTAGGTTCAATGCAATTAGAAACATGTATCTTAGAAGGTACACTAGGAAAACTTGCCCAACCATTAGAATTGCTGTAATGGCGAAAACTGTCAGTTGAAACTTACATAAGATGTTTATCCATAAGTACAACTTGTTTCCGCTATCAAAGGCGGGCAAGCTAGATTCAGATTTTCTTCGATAGTCTTCATACTTCATCCACCCTTTACCAACCAGTAGAAACTGGATGCCTAGGATGCCGTAGAGAATCTTGACCCATGTCGGAAATGAATTGCCGAATTCTGTCGCCCACGAGAATAAGCCTTTCAGTAAACTTCCTGTTTCAACTCTTGCGACGCTAGCTGAAGTCTGTCTCTCAACGTTCAATTGCAGTACGATGGTGAAATTTCCCTGTGAAATGAAGTAGGACGGGTAATTCACAACTCGTCCGGTGGTAGACTCAAGAACTTGAATAAAGATCGAGTATCCTTCAGTGTAGTGGAATACAAGTTCGATCGAGTATTGGTCTGGCTGGGCGCTACTGAAATTGAAGTTTCTCACGCCATTTTCCGTGGGACTTGTGTAGTTTGTCGCTGTTAAATTGCCAGATATCTTGAGGTGCTGTATTGAAGGTTTATCGGAGGAGACTGTAAGCTTATCGTCGACGTGAAGCCTCAACTTCAGTTCTGCATCTATCACGGCGTTTGAAAAATGTAGCAGCATCAGGCCCATGCAAAGCGTGAGAGCAAGACTTGTAATAATGAGGTGCGCGAGCCGCATATTGTTCTCTAGACCTATGGATACCGTGCTCGATATGGTATATTAATGTTCCTAAATGAGAACGCTGACGTACCGTAGTGGAACCCGTCACGATCCATTTCTATTAAATTAAGCGAACACAGGGAACCTACTGCCTCAGCAGAGGGGATCCTTCAATCGCTTTCATTCGTTCTCGCATAGGTTTCTGCTATCTCTTTGAGATCCACGAAGTTGTTGTTTCTAAAGATTCTGCGTTAGCTGATTTGAATTCTGAAAGTCATACTCCCAGATAACTCAGTCTCAGGATTGAGGCTGCAAAACATTTTGGAAGAGAATATGCAGATGCATAATGCTTTTCGACAGAATGCAAAAGCCATTGCCACTATTGCTTGCTCTTGCTCATCGACGGTTTCTAGACGGATATCGTTTTGGAAAAATGAAGGCTACTTTGGAAGTCTGCCCAGTCTTTCAAGTTCATCAGCAGCATATTTCAATCCAAGTTCTTCTAGCTTCTCTCTTGTAGGTATTCCCGTAGTACTGTCCCATCCTCTGATTTCGTAGTAGTTGTCTAACATCAAGCCTAACGTTGTGGCGTCTAGCGCTTGTCCTCTTGTAGGTCCTGTTGTTGCTGGTTCCGCTATCCTCTCTGGCAATCTATCGTCCATACGCGTTATTCCTTCTCGGACGTTAAAAGCTCTACAAAGGTTAAAGATTCTCTCTCCAGTCTTAATCAGTTCCCCTGCATTTGTGTTCCATCCTGTAACCGCTTTAACGAGCTGGACGAGTTGTGGAGTCGTATATCCTTCACCTGAGAATTTGCACATCACCAGTGAATCGATCAGCGCGCGGTCGTTCTCACCTTTAATCACATAATCTACTTTGGTTCTATCCGTCGAATATCGACTGACTTCCTCGGTTATACCTATTGCTGGGTCGAAGTTCTCCTTCTCGAACGACGGGTCATGAACAGTTTGTAGATGACATGCACCACGATTTGACGTTGCATACGACAGCCCAACTCCTTTCTTTCCTCGAGGTTCATGCATCGGGATCTCCAATCCTTTGACATGTGCAGCGAACTTCTCAGAGCCTTGCCCAAACTTTTCAGCCATCCTTCTTGTACCTAACGCGAGGATCGCGCCGAACCCGCGCTTATGCGCGATATCATCAACAAGCTTGACTATTGCGTCTGCATTTCCCCAAGCCAAGTCTATGCCGCCAGTATCTTTCGTCGTTATTATCCCCCTCTCGAAACACTCCATAGCAAAAGCTATCGATACACCTGCTGAAATGGTGTCTAAGCTATACATATTACAAAGCATATTCGCTTTCGCTATAGCTTTCAGGTCTTTCACGCAGCAGGTAGATCCGAAGGAGCCGACGGTCTCGTACTCAGGTCCTCCGTATTCAGGTACGACGGGTGCGTAGGGTCCATCTTTCACCGCCACTTTACGCATGCATCCTACTGGGCATGCGGGGCAGGTTTGTCTACCGACCAATATCGTCTTCGTCATCGTTTCGCCGGTTATGTCCTCAGCATATTCGAAAGTGCCTTCCTTGAAGTTCTTTGTAGGCAGAAGACCCTCTTCATTTAACGATTCGAGCCCACCATCCGTCCCGTTCTTAGGGAGGTCTTTTATCCAATCGCTTCTTCCTCGAGTCTTCCAATTCTTCACATACGTACGCGTCAGCTTTCTTAGCTTCTCGGCGTTTGCGACTTGGAGCCTCCCTGTTCCTCTGACTGCTATCGCTTTCAACTTCTTCGATCCTATAACTGCGCCCATGCCGCATCTTCCCGCAGCTCTATGTCTTTCGCTTATTACCGATGCATAGTTCACTAGGTTCTCGCCAGCGATGCCTATTGATGCGACTACAGCTTTCGATTCGCCTATCTCTGCTTTGATCTTGTCCTCAGTCTCACCGGTAGGTTTACCCCAGAGTTCTGAGGCATCGTTTATTCTCACTTGCGAGTCTTTCACATAGATGTATACTGGGGTTGATGATGCACCTTCGATAACGATCGCAATGTAGCCCGCATTTCTCAATTCAATTCCGAAACTTCCTGCCGCGTGAGCCTCACCCCATATGCCAGTTTGGGGAGATTTTGCGAAGACTGCGTAGCGGGAAGCGCCTGGCATCATGGAGCCTTCCAGAACGCCGACTGCGAAGACAAGTTTATTCTCTGGACCCAACGGGTCTATTCCCGGTTTCAGTTCTTCGAAGAGGATTTTCGCCGCCAATCCTCTTCCACCAATGTATTTTCTTAGATCTTCATCTGAAACCATTTCCTCGCGAGTAGTTTTATTTGACAGGTTTATTCTGAGGATTTTATTCATCACCATCGCGAAATTCACGACCTTGTCTACTAGAGACAGCTCTAAGTTAGAAAAGCTTTTCCAAATGTTCGCTAGCGCCAAGCTTTCTCCAGATAATCGATAACTTCCGAATCATCTAAATCATACCAGTTCACGTAGGCATCTGCAACCGCGAAGAGGAAACCGCTTCTAATATTGAGGCATATAATCTCATCAACATAAGGTGAGATCTTCTCTAGAGCGCCAAGATGAGCTGTAGGAACTGCGACTACTATTCTTCTAGGCTCATGCTTTCTGACGGAGAGAATCGCAGCTTTCATTGTGTAACCTGAAGCTAAACCGTCGTCAACGATTATGACGATCCTCTTTTTCAAATCTGGAAACGGTTTGTCTCCACGAAATCTTCTCAGTCTCTCTTGAATCTCCCGCTTTCTTTGAGAAGCATATTTATCGATCTCTTCCTTGGTTAAGCCAATTTCTTCAACCACCGGCTCGTTAAGAACGACAGTTCCGTCGGTTGTTAAGGCGCCGAAACCTGCCTCTGGGTTATATGGTATAGGTAGCTTTCTTACGACTATTAGATCCAACGGCAAGCCGAGGTTAACAGCTATCGTGTATCCGACTGGAACTCCGCCGGCTGGTATTGCGAGAACAATGATATCTTCTTCCTTGTATCTTAAAAGCTTCTTCGCTAAGAGTTCACCAGCATGAGTTCTATCTTTAAATACGTATCTTCTGGCTCTGAGGGTTTTGTCTTCTATTACTTTGTCGAAGGGGGAGCGTTCAGTCATGACGGTTTCAACCTAGAGTTCTCGAGATACAACCATTTTTCGATAGGTTCCACGCCTCGGCTTAGTTTTCTTAGATCTGAGATTTTGAGGCCAACGAGTCTTATTTTTCGCGGATCGTTTTCGAATTCTTTCAACAGAGTTTTCACAGTTGCCATTATCGCTTCTTTGTCGGGCGTATGGCTTGGAAGACTTTTACTTCTTGTGAACGTCTCAAAGTTCTCGAATCTAATCTTTAATGTCACCGTCCTATACTGATATTGCATCTCAGTCAGTTGTCTGTAGAGATTCTCGGCTTGTGACAGTAGGGTCTCGAGGACTAGATTTTTGTCATCCATGTCTTTTTCGAAAGTATGTTCTAGGCTGAAGGATTTCGGTTTCCCAGCTTCTTGGACTTCACTATCGTCTATCCCGTTTGCGACTTCCCATAAGTAGATACCAAATTTACCGAATATTTGAGTTAGGTCTTCTTTCGGATATCGTGCGACTTGCCCGATAGTCTCTAGTCCGAGGCGTTTGAGTATGCTATACGTCTTCTTTCCGACTCCGATAATCTTCGTTGCTGGGAGGGAGCCTAGAAATTCTCTTACTTGGTTGGGTTCAACTATTGTAAGTCCATCTGGCTTTTTGAAGTCTGAAGCTATCTTCGCAACTGACTTGTTTGGCGCTATGCCGATGGAGCACGTGAGCCCTTCCTGAATGTATATGGCATCTTTTATTTTCAGAGCTAACTCTTTCGCGCTTCCATAGTCTTTCACTTTCTCGGAGACATCCATGAAGGCCTCATCTATTCCAACTCGTTCAACCTTGTCAGCGTACCTTTTTAGGATCCGTTCTATCTTATCAGAGATGTCCTCGTACAGCGGCATGTTTACTGGTAAGTAAACTCCATTCGGACACAACCTATACGCCCTCGATATCGGCATTCCAGATCTAACGCCGTATCTTCTAGCTTCATATGAGCAGGTTGAGACAACTCCTCTTCCTGTTCCCGCCTTCGGGTCTGCGCCTATTATGACTGGCTTGCCTTTAAGACTTGGATTCCGCTGTATTTCAACAGAGGCGTAAAAAGAGTCCATATCTATGTGAAAGATGATTCTAGGCTTTGCTACCAACAGTATTCCCGAGCTAATCTACTCGAAGACAAGCCCTCAAGATAAAGATTGAGAAGTTGAATGTCGTGCGATAATATGTTATTGAAAAACTTTTGTGCGATTTCAGTTATCTTATGCCTGCTAATGAGCAACGTCAGAGTGGCGCGAGGTGGGAGTGCTTTTGGGGGGCGCGTCAGGGGCCGACGATAATTAAGGTTATTGTAAACAGAGTGGAGTGTGTTCAAGAGAGCGTTAAGCGGTAAGGCAAAGAAAGGGTAGGTTTTTACTTGCCCTTGGGCATTACGTAGACTTCTCTTCCCTTAACTCGAACTTCATACACCGGAACTGGCTTCAGTTCGGTAACGCCGAAAGGAACGTACAATGCCTTTCCACTCAGCAAGTCGAAGGTTGCATGGTGGCAGATGCAGGTAATGGAAAGGCCCTCGAGTACGCCGTGCGAAAGTTCAGCATTAAGATGTGTACAGCGATTTCCTATAGCGTATAGCTTTCCTTCAACATTCGCGACCAGGATCTCCTCGTTGCCTACGACTGCTTTCTTCATTTTTCCTTTCGGAAACTGTTTCGTCGTTCCTATCTTCACAAGCTCGCTCAAGAAGGCTCCTCCTAGCTGTTATTAGGTCTTCAAATGAAGATGTAGTTAAGATCTTCTATCGCCCTGTTAGACTCTCCACCATCTTGGCGTCAAGTTTCTTTACAAGTTCAACCGTAAGCTTCGTTGCGTTTGAACAGTCTTCTAGGCTGAGAAGTCCCACATGCGAGTGGATATGTCTAGTTGGAACACCTATCACAATTGAGGGGCATCCAACTTTATGTATGTGAATTCTTCCGGCATCTGTTCCTCCTCTAGCTGTAAAAGAAAGTTGATAAGGGATCTTCTTCTCCTCAGCCGTTCTAATCGCCAGCTCTTTCAAGGTTTGATTCGGGATCATAGAAGCGTCGTAAGTCAATATTGACGGCCCTTTTCCCATCCTCGCCGGCGCTTCACGGCTCCTTATTTCCGGAACATCGCCAGCTATATCGACTTCGAGGACAACTGCGACATCAGGGTCCACAACATGCGAGACCGTTGCCGCACCTCTAGCTCCAACCTCCTCCTGTACTGTGGCTGCACCGAATATCGTGTTAGGATGGTCTATTCTACTCTCCTTCAATTCGCGTATGACTTGGACCGCTATGAACGCGCCAACTCTATCGTCGAATGCTTTTCCTAAAGCAACATTGCCATCTCTAACCGTTGTGAAGGGGGACCACGGAACTACTGGATCGCCGATTCTGATACCCATCTTCTCTGCCTCTTCTCGTGAGGTCGCTCCAACATCAATGAACATCTTATCTCGTTTCACCGCTTTTTCCAGTTCTTCAGGTGAGAGAAGATGCGGTGGCTTGGCCGCGATCACTCCGGGTATATCTCCTTTCATCGTTCTAACGACCACTCGTTGTGATAGGAGGACTTGATCGAACCATCCGCCTAGCGCGTCGAAGGTTAGGAACCCTGTTTCCTTCTCTATTCCTGAGATAACGAAGCCAACTTCGTCTATGTGTCCGGCGAGAACTACGTGCGGTCTTTCAACCGTTCCTTTCTTTTTGAATATTACTGAGCCTAGTTTGTCTCTTAGGATCTCGTCAGCGTAAGATCTAACGTATCTCTCCACAACACGGGCAGGTTCTTTCTCGAAGCCAGCTGGACCGAAGGATTCAGTCAACTCCTTCAAAAAGTCTAGTGCTATTTTATCCATCTGAAACCTCTCTTAGGGATACTTTCCTCAAGGCTATAAATTGTTAAGCTTGTCTTTTTTGCTGGCTTTATCGCATTTTTAAACCAAGGGAGAGTCTGTCTAGTCGTCTTCATATTGATGAACATCTTCTGGAGTCTATCTTCTTTTTCACGCTTTCATTATAAGGCGCAATAGGGTCCGCTGCTTTTTTCAATTTGCCTATCTTAAACAGTCAGCTTCTTGATTATTTTGACAAGTGCTTCTTCTATCTCATCGGCGCATTTCTCGTATTGTTCGATCGGTTGACCCACAGGATCTTCTACATCTCGGTCATCATCGTTTCCCGCGTACTCTTTCAACGTAAATGTTTTCGCTGCGGCATCTGGAATCATGTTGATTATGGCTTTCTTGTTGCGCATATCCATCGCTAGGACTAGATCTGCCCAGTCGAGCAATTCGGGCGTTATATGTTTTGCTCGGAAGCCGGCAAGATCAATTCCTCGTCTACGCATAACCTCAATTGTTTTTCTTGAGGCTGGTGCACCGTCGTATATGCCTGTGCTCGCTGATGTGACAGCTATCTCTTTGGCTTTTGGGTCTTGGCTTCTTGCTAGGATCTGCTTGAATAAATGTTCAGCCATCGGGCTTCTGCATTGATTTCCTACGCAGACGAATAGAATCTTCTTGATAGGTTGATCCAACAGCCACGGCTCCTCTGGTGTTGGCAGAGAAGGTTCAATCGACTTGGCCATATGTTTTATTCAGTTAGCTCGAAGTAGACTCGTCTATTGTTCTTGCCTTTGTTTTCAGCTTTTATGAATTTGATTTGTCCAACCTCTTTCAAGTTCTTAACATGCGTTCCGCCGTCCGCCTGTTTGTCTACACCTTCGATCTCGACGATTCTGAGGATAGGTATATCAGGCGGCGCTGATTCGGCGAGTTTCACCATGCCGGGTATCTTCAATGCTTCTTCTCGTGGGAGGTTGTAGCATCTTACAGGGATGTCCTGCATCAAAACTTTGTTCGTCATCGCAATGTACGTTTGGAATGCGTCTCTGTCGAAGTCCTCTAGGTTGAAGTCGAATCTTGTTCTATCGGTCGCCAACTCGTTTCCTGTGATTAAAGCGCCTGTCTCTCTGGACAGAACGGTAGCCAATATGTGTGCTGCTGTGTGGCTGCGCATGAGTTTGTAGCGTCTATCCCAATCTAAGACGCAATGTACCTTGTCTCCTTCTTTAAGTCCAGGCTTGTCGACTTCGTGGGAGATCTCGCCTCCGAACTTCCCCACGTAAATGACATTGGATTCATCTAGCCCTCGAATGATTTTGCCCGTGTCCCAAGGTTGCCCTCCGCCTTTGGGATAGAAGATTGTTTGATCAAGTACAATGTACTTGTCTTCTTTGACCGATATGATCGTGGCATCGCATTCTTTGAGGTAGCTATCTTCAAGGTACAGGGCTTTCGCCATTCTCTCACCTTACTAACTCATGCTTGATTGAGGGTACAATATTATTCTTTTCTTACTAGCAGGCAAGGCTTATTGGATGCATTCCCCGGTTCATTCCATGGCGAGTAGACTTGGGGAAGTGCAAAGTTTGCGGCAGCTCCGGACGCTCAGTCACCGTTGGACTTGGTGTATGCTTACGTTGTATTCGTGAGCGTTCCGAAGAGGCTTTGCACATTACTAAGATGGCTCATGTTAAGGCTAGGGAATCATACGGGCTGCCGGGTTTTCCACCCAAATCGGAAGGAGGCTTCCCTTGCGGAGTCTGCTGGAACGACTGTATAATCGGACTTGGTGAGGTTGGGTTTTGCGGTTTAGTCTCAAATTTTAATGGTAGACTTGTAAGGCACGCTGGCACAGCTTCTAGCGGCGTTCTTGAATGGTATTATGATCCGTTGCCAACCAACTGTGTTGCATGGTGGTTCTGTCCAGGATGCACAGGCGCCGGCTACCCAAAGTATTCTTGGAGCAATTTAGGCCCTGAACGTGGACACTCGAATCTTGCAGTGTTCTATGGGGCATGTAGTTATGACTGTCTCTTCTGTCAGAACTACCATTTTCGCCTCTTGTCGGCGAAGAGAGAGCCAACAGTATCGGCTGAGAGCCTTGCTTCAAGGGCTTCTGGGAATGTATCATGTATCTGTTATTTCGGCGGGGATCCATCCCCTCAGATGCCACACGCTATCCGAACAAGTGAGCTCGCTCTCGAGAAGGCGAAGACGGAAGGTCGGATCATGCGGATTTGCTGGGAGACGAATGGTTACATGAAACCGAAGTTTCTTGAGCGTGCGGTTGAACTCTCATTTGAGAGCGGCGGCAACATCAAGTTCGATTTGAAATGTTGGGACGAGAATCTCGCGAAGGCTATGTGCGGTGTGTCGAATAAGCCTTCGCTGGAGAACTTCAAGATCGTCGGCGAAAAATTCTACAAGAGAAGATCTGAGCTTCCGGTTTTGACTGCGAGTACATTACTAGTGCCGGGTTACGTGGATGTTGATGAGGTTAGGAGCATCTCCTCATTCATCAGCAGAATAAACATCTCGATACCATACACTCTGCTCGCTTTTGCACCGAACTATGAGATGTACGATCTCCCCACCACGAGTCGGGAACATGCTTATGAATGCCTTGAAGCTGCGAGAAGAGAAGGTCTTCAGAACGTTCGATTAGGCAATCTTCAACTTCTGTCTTGAATCGGCTAGTATGGCAAGTGTTTCTTCAGGTAGTCTGCGTACTCTTTGAATTTCTCGTAGGTGAATTCGACGT
>CAZHMI010000009.1:27179-35825 GCA_964533795.1 uncultured Candidatus Bathyarchaeia archaeon | reverse complement strand
TTTCCAGAAAAGACCTTGATGAATAAAGCGGTTAAACACGCGATGCCCGGCTCCGGAGACCCAACGCATCCTAGACGAACTCAAGTCGGGATAATTACCGATCCGTTGCGTTAACGTCCGTCTTGAAAACGATCATATCTTTCGCCTTCTCATTAACCAACATTTTTATTCAACCCTCGACTACACAATCCGAGAACGCTCATGTCTACTGACCGTAAAGATAACCCGTCTAATGAGCAATCCCCTCCGTTACAGCCTGAAGTGAACATTGGCACGTTGGGGCATGTTGATAATGGGAAGAGCACTTTAGTTCAAGCTTTGACAGGTATCTGGACGGCGAGACATTCAGAAGAGCTTCGTCGAGGTATAACGATAAGGGTTGGATACGCAGACGCTGTCTTCTATAAATGTCCTAAATGCGCGGGCGCAGCGGCTTACACGACCAAGAAGAAATGCCTCGTATGCGGTTCTGAAACAGTATTATTGAGAGCTGTCAGCTTCGTCGATTGCCCCGGGCATCACAGCTTAATGGTGACTATGCTTTCAGGAGCAGCTCTCATGGACGGCGCTCTATTTGTTTTAGCCGCGGATGCGAAATGTCCCCAGCCTCAAGACCGTGAGCACTTGGCGGCTGCTGAGATGGTTGGGATTAAGAACCTCATCTTGGTGCAGAATAAGATAGATATTGTTGACAAACAGAGAGCAATTGAGAACTTCAATGAGATTAAACGTTTCGTCAAAGGAACACGGGCTGAGAAAGCTCCCATCATCCCCGTTTCAGCACAGCATAAACTCAATGTAGATGCGTTGATTCGGGCAATTGAGAAGAACATCCCTACGCCGAAGAGAGATCCTAATGCACCGCCTCGAATGTACGTTCTACGCTCATTTGAAGTCAACAAACCTGGAACAGAGGCGGAAGACCTTATCGGAGGAGTAATAGGAGGCTCGATAGTTCAAGGAGTATTCCGTGTCGGAGACGAGATAGAGATACGGCCCGGACTCCGCATGGAAGCCGGCGGAAAAGTTAGTTATCAACCTTTAACGACTTCAATTCAGAGTTTGCATCTTGCTGCCGGCCCTGTTAAAGAGGCTAGACCTGGCGGCTTGATCGGGATAGGAACGAATCTAGACCCATCTGTTACGAAGTCGGACGGTCTAGTGGGCAGCGTCGTAGGAAAAATAGGGATGCTCCCTAGCACTTCGGATAAGCTGACTTTGGATATTCAGCTTTTCGAGAGAGCTGTCGGAACGGAGCAGCTGGTGGCTGTTGAGAAAGTTAAGATGAATGAACCACTCGTTCTAAACCTCGGGACAACAGTGACTTCTGGGATCGTCACTTCAGCTAGGGAGCATATAGTGGAGCTCTCCTTGAAGAAACCGATATGCGCTGAACTGGGATCAAGAATCGCCTTAAGTAGAAGAATCGGGGATAGTTGGCGGCTAATCGGCTACGGGACAATAAAGTAGCTTGGTTCAAGCAAGTTTCCGGGCGAGAAAATGCGAGACTATTCTTCTGGCATGTGATTAACCTTGCCTGCGAAGGTTCTCCTCGACTCGAACTTTCTAATGATCCCGATCGAACTCCATATCGATGTCTTTGGAGAGGTTCAAAACCTCCTCGGAAAGAAAGTTGAATTCATTCTGCTCAAGCCGGTATACGAAGAATTGCGAAGACTGTCGAGAGGAAGCTCGAAGGTCGGTAGACAAGCAGCTTATGCGCTGGAGCTTGCGAAGGAATGCAAGATGATGAACGCAGAATTGAAAGGGAGTGAATCAATAGACGGCGCTATCGCTAGAGTCGCGAAGGATACGGGCATGATGGTTGCAACAACGGATCTCGAGCTTAAGAGAAGGCTAAGGAATATTAATGTGCCGGTAATCTATCTAAGGGAACGATCTCGCCTTGAAATCGAAGGTATCGAACCTGAATATGTTTAACCGCCTTAAGCTCAGTATTTGCGAGAAATAATGGAGTTTTTGACCATGTTTAGACTCTTAACAGTTGAAGATATCGTCAGAATCCCTCCTGAGAGATTTGGAAACCCCATAGATAAGGTTGCGCGCGACCAAATAAAAATGAAATATGAGAACATCGTGGATGAACAACTCGGCTATGTGATACTTGTTGTAGACGTTGACGTGGAGCCTACTGGAAAGATACTTCCAGGAGATGGGTCCACCTATCATAAAGCAACTTTCAAGCTATTGACATTCTACCCTGAAATGCATGAGGTGGTCGAGGGGGAGGTTGTTGAGGTCACTGATTTCGGAGCTTTCGTAAGAATCGGACCGGAAGATGCACTTCTACATGTATCGCAGATTATGGATGACTTTATCACCTACGATGAAAAGCACGGAGTGCTTGCAGGGAAGGAAACGCGGCGGAGCATTGGAAAAGGCAATCTCGTGAGAGCACGAATAATAGCGGTCAGTTTTCCAAGAGGCGGAGCCGGCGGCAAGATTGGAGTAACGATGCGTCAACCATTCTTAGGGAGGCTTGAATGGATAGAAGACGATGTTAAGAGATCACGAGGCGAGAAAGTGGGGAAGAAGAGTTGAACGAGAAAGCCTGCAAGAATTGCCGTATGATAAGCAATGGTCCAATATGCCCCAACTGCAAATCCTCAAATCTCAGCGACGATTGGACGGGAATAGTAATAGTAATGGACCCGAAGAATTCTGAAATCGCTGAGAAGATGGGAATAAAAACGCCAGGAAAATACGCGATTCGAGTAAGATAGATCCGCATGTTCGATTATCTCGGTCCTACGGTTCCATGCGAAGCCCTGAGAGCTTCCACCAGTATGCGGGTCTCACGACTATCGCTATAACTAACAATTAGATGTGAACGAACAGTTACGAGAGCGAGGACCTGACAACGAAACGGATGCTAGTTAGGCGTTTCCGCGCGTATTCGATGCTGAAATCATATCTACTGAACGCCTAGAATAGAAAACGCGTGTGAAGTCAATTGCCTAGAATGAAGCTCCCCGATGAGCTGCGAGTCAGACTGAAGTCTCCTCTCGGTGAACTCGTCAAAGGAACTCCGGAACAAAATATGATTAGAGTTCTGGAAGCCATCGAGAGGGAGAAGCCTAAACGCGTCATTTGTGTAGGAGACGTTGTATCGAGGAACGCTATCAAGGCAGGTGTTCCAGTCGATGTTAGAGTTGTGGATAACAGGATTATGCGTAAGAAAGCTGAGCCTACAAAGCTTGATGCGAAGAGAATCCTACATGCGAAGAATCTTGCTGGAACGTTGGACCTTACCGCTTGGCAGGCGCTAAGGGAGGCCATTGAACGTGGAGACGCCTTGATGGTCGTGGATGGGGAAGAGGATTTGTTAACTTTGGTAGCCATAATTGAGGCACCGGTTACGTCGATCGTGATTTACGGTCAGCCAACAGAAGGAATCGTTATCGTTAGAGTCGACGAGAAAAAGAAACAGGAGACGCAAGCTATAATCGATGCTATGCTGAAGGAGTAGATTCGGGCGGAACATTTCTTGAGCTTCTAACTAAGACTCATTGCCCGGTTTCACGTAGTCAGTGTAGCTGCATGAGCCGCAAGTCCATCTCTGGACAGGCGCTTTGTGGTAAGCCATCGTGGCTCCGCATCTCGGACATTTTCTATTCTTAAGCTTCACTGTTGATTTCTCATAGTCATATTCGTAAAGGGAACTCGCCCTGGCTTTCTTCTCCTGCTTCTTGCTAGGAGTCTCGCTCATCCATAATCACTTCTTCGCTTCAGTCGGCTTCATCTCTTCCTTCTTCACTTCTAGCGGTTTCCTTTGTTCCTTCTTCGGTTCTGGAGGCTTCTTCTCTTCTTTCTTGACTTCAGCTGGCTTTTGTTCTTTCTTCTCAGGCTTCTTACCTACTTCAGCAGGCTTAGCTTCCTTCTTTCTCTCTTCGGGAGACTTGTTCCGCACAATTATGTAGCTTGGAACGACCTTTCTCGCGTTCTCAGGTGAGTCGTACAACTCAACATCACATTGAGTTTTTTCCATCCCAGTCTTGGTTTCCATGTCGACTACATAGAGGTTGTCAAGTTTGGCGTTGAGTCGTGAAGCCAACTCTTTCCTAATCATGAATCTGTCAGGTGTTCCCGCCTTGGAATGAGTTATCTCAACTTTGACCTCTTTACGTTTCAAGAGCGGATTGTAAGCTTGATCCAGTACCTTAATCTCCACTTTACTTCACCCCTTTAGCCGCTTGAGGCTCCGTCTTTCTTGACGGTATCTTCTTCTCGGCTTTTTCCTCAACCTGTTTCTCGACGACCAAGTTCAATTGATATGTCTCTTCAGTTATCATTCTTCCTCTGACGAGTTTGCGGCGACGCTCCCCGGGAGTTCCTGGTTTGAATCCTGTTCCGCCAGTCAGAACAGCGTATTTCTTAGCTCCGCCATGGACGTCGAATCTCATCGGTATTCCATCCTTATCGCTCCCACCTGTAATCCTAAGCTTCTTCCCGCCCAAGCCTACGAGAGAACCCTCAACGATCTCGCCCAGTTCTCTGCCAATTAACGGCTGAGCCTTAGGTCCTTCAAGCTCACTAATAGCAACTTTCCGCGTCGCCGGATCCGAAATTATGATTTTGAATTTTGCCACTATGCCGCACCCTAGTCACAGCAAGTTTGAATCAGTCCGACTTCCACACACTTATATTTTGTCCTTATGAGGCAGCGCTCAACCAGATCCGAATAGAGATCACAGCCTTCGTCACTAGATAGCCCAGAGAGGATTCTCTTTCCTCATCACTTGAGTGAGTGTGTTCAGAAGCCCAACCTCGTCGAGAGACATCTGCTCATTGAATTTTGTCAGCAGAACCTTCACGTCTCTCTCTGGCACAGAGACCATTAGCACGTCGCCTTCAGAGATATGTCTTCCAACGATCGCTTTCTCGATAGATATGGCGACCTGCATCCCTGCAGAAGCCTCGCCAATGTCCTTCCCCTTGTCTTGAATCCTCTGTATCTCGCCTACCTGCCTTCCATCCTCTAGAATCAATGGATATCTGGGCTTGACTCTTCCTGCGATAACCTCTACGCCGACTATAGCTGGTTTGCTTCTCCTGAATATACAGCCCGGAAGAATCTTGATCCTGCCAGGCCTGATCAATCGATCCAGTTCAGCTTTTATTCCAGCTGCTTTCTCTTTCTCAACCCACCGGCCGTAGTCTTCGATCAGGTGGTAGATAATATCTGCTTGGAAGACTGGGACATCCGCTTTCTTAGCTTCCTCTTCAGCGTCCGAAAGCATCTTCACGTTAAAACCTAAAACAACGCCTAAGAGGCGATCCTTCTGCTTGACGATCTCTGCTTCAACAACTTCCCGCTTAGAGATGTCGCCAACATCTGCAAACCTTACTGAGATTCCTGCATTCGTTAAGGAAGTCGTTATAGCTTCAAGTGATCCGAGAGTATCGGTCTTCAGAATAATACCTACTCTATCAGTATTGATCCTGAGCTTCTCAACCTCTTCGTTCACGAGATCGATATACCCTTGTGCTCCCGCTCCGGATGGCACCCCGTAGAGCGGTGAACCGGATAGGGCTTGACCGAGGTTTGGCGCGACAACTTTCACACCCGAGGCTGCTTTAACTTCCGGTACAGTCGTGAACCTGTCTCTCGGATCTCTAATCTCGTCGAGTGGTTTAGGTAGAAGAAGAGCTCGAACATCGGTAACGATCGGTTTCTCCCTACCGCCCAGTACAATCGTGTCATCAACTTTCAGGATACCATCATAGACTATCGCGTTGATCGTAACGCCTAGTCCAGGCTCTTCCTTGACTTCCAGTACAGTTCCCTTCGCTGGCCCAGATGTGGTCAACAGCTCCTCTCTCATGTATGCTTGAGTAAGGCCGACGAGAACCGCCAAGAGTTCAGGCATCCCCTCACCGGTTCGTGCACTCGTCGGAACTATTGAAAGGTTCGTTTTGAAATCTGTAATCTTGTCGAATCTATCCGATCGAAATCCCAGCCGAGAGAGCGTTCCCATAATCGTATACAGGCGGTTATCAAGTTCAGTTCTAACTTCCGGCGGCTGCATTTGAACCGATTCTAGAAAAGAGTTCTTCCGAGTAAGTTTCCACCCTGGTATGAGATCTATCTTGTTGGCTGCGATCATGAACGGCGTCTTTCTCGCTCTCAGTATACCTATGGACTCAGTCGTCTGAGGCTCTATACCTTTGGTGACGTCTATGACCAATATAGCGATGTCAGCTGCGGAACCACCGCGCCTTCTGAGGTTCGAGAAGGTTTCATGTCCAGGCGTATCGATGAATAGTAGACCGGGTACATTGATCTCGAACCTGAACTTTTGCAGCAGGGGACCGCAGATCTTCTTCAAAACCTCAGCCGGAAGGAGGCTAGCTCCGATCCACTGCGTTATCGCTCCCGGCTCTCTAGCCGCTACGGATGTCCCTCTTACCTTGTCGAGGAGCGACGTTTTTCCATGGTCGACATGTCCAAGAACAACGACGATCGGCTGCCTCAGTGACATTTCACTCACCTTACAGTGGGTCGGGTTCGTATGCTCCAGCAAGGTCTCGCTATTAAGACGAGCGATCCGCTATAAGTGTTTCTGGAGGATCATCGAGAAGCTCGTCTTCTGAAAAAGCTTCATCACGCTCAGCCGATGATGCCTATGGGCTTAGGAGATACTTCTTCTCAGTAGGTTTCTCGTAAGAGAGAATCTCATCTTCCTTAAAGAATATCTTGATCTCTCTTTCAGCATTCTCTCGGCTGTCAGAGGCATGAATAACATTGTATGTCGTAACGAGTGCGTAGTCTCCTCTAACAGACCCGGGTTCAGCCTCAATGGGATTCGTCGCTCCGACCATCTTCCTTACGGCTCTTATGGCATAAGGGCCTTCAACAACCATGGCGAGTATCGGGCCAGAGGTTACATGTTCGAGCAATTGCTTGTAGAATTCCTTGCCGCGATGCATCTCGTACAGTCTTCCAGCTTGATCTCTGGTCATCCAAAGAAGCTTCATAGCGGCTATGTTGAAGCCCTTGTTCTCTATTCTCGATACTATCTCGCCAACAAGCCCTCGCATTATCGTTTCAGGCTTCAAGAAGACGAGGGTTCTCTCAAGCAACTCTCGGAGGGCCCCTGAAGAATCATCTTCCTCTTTCCTTCTTCCCGTAGTATTCGGTCCACTTCAGCTTTCTCGAGTCTCTTCCTAGCTGTAGTACGCTCTTCTTACACTTATTCGAGCAGAAATACAAGATTGTTCCATCATTCTTTACATACATAGTCCCTGTGGCTGGTGGGAAACTCTTACCGCAGAAGGAGCATCTATATGTTCTCGGCATTGGAAATCCTCGTCGAAAAGCTACTTTATCTTCTTGGCTTCGCGCTCCGTCTCTCTGAGCATTAGAACGTCTCCAAGCCTAATGGGACCTTTGACGTTTCGTGTTATGATTCGACCTTTATCTCTGCCCTCAAGGATTCTGACTCTTACCTGTATGACCTCTCCTGTTACACCTGTTCTACCTATGACTTGAGTGACTTCGGCTGGAGTTGCTCCTTCCTCGATCTTCTCCTTTGAGCTACTCATTCTTCGATCCCGTACTCTTCATAAGCTTCTGCGTTGCTTCAATCAGCTCTTTTAACGCTCCCGCAGCCTCCCCAGCCTCCACTATTGAAACGGCTGCAGAGCCCACATCTATACCCGCTGACTTCCCAAGCTCCAGTTTCGTTGGAACATAGAGGTAAGGGATCTTCCTCTCTTCACATAGAATAGGAAGGTGCGCTACAACCTGCGGAGGTTCAACGTCTTCCGCTATAAGCACGAGCTTCGCTATGCCTCGCTCAATCGCCTTCGTCGCCTCGTTCGTTCCCTTCCTAATCTTTCCAGAGTCCCGAGCTACTTGCAACACTTGATAGGCCTTGTCGGCGATCTCCTTCGGGACTTGAAACTTAACGTAGAAGCCTTTAGGCATTCGCCTCACCCTCATCCGCCTAACTTGACTACTGTAAGGTTTAAGGTGTATTTTATCAATGTTTCGCTAAAAAAGAAGAGTTGAAGACGCCCTCTCAACTCTTGAGAGAATAGAATTTAAGACTTCGAAATCCCCTATGTAAACTTGAATCAATAGATTCAGATGACTTATGATTAATGAGGCTGACGTGCTCTCAGTAATCAACACAGTACACGCTGGGACGATGGTCCTCTTTCAACTGAAGGACATGGCTGTGTACGGCCTCTATAAGAAGGAGCATCATCAAATCGTATACTTCAAAGTTGTAGGCGAAACAGTCAAAAAGTCATCGCCGATGAACTTTATAGAGGAAATCTACTCGAACGTCGTTCGAGACAGCCTAGGACATCTATCCTTCGATGAATTGATGACAGGGTTGAAGGAGAAGAGGACGAGGAGCATATGGCTTTACAAACACAACGGTGAGCCTGTAGAGAGAGCTTTCGTCAGCGTGAAAGAGTTGAGATCTTTTCTCAGAAATCATCGTACGTCTCCATGACTTCTACCGATAGCTCTTGAACAGAGAACATGACGACGAAAAGTTTAGGCGTGCATTTGAGAGTAGCGGTTAAGCGCCGACACTTTTTGATTTTATAGACGCAGTACGAACGACCCAGCGCATTCTAGAACCTTAAGCTTCTTGAGCAGATTTCTTG
>CAZHMI010000009.1:0-27079 GCA_964533795.1 uncultured Candidatus Bathyarchaeia archaeon | reverse complement strand
ATTGATAGTAGAACGAAGACCTTGGATGATGAAAACGCAGTGAAGTTTCGCTCCTTTCTCGTGCAGCGCTTCGAGGATACCTTATCTCCGAAGAAGGCCTTGCTTGACCGCATGGAGAGGAATACGGGTCTCAAGCGCGGCGAACTGATTCTTCAAATTGACATACTGAAGGGTTTCCTGAAAGGAACTTTCGGTAAAACTGCTCTTGTGCTGGAGGGGATGGTAGCGAAACAGATCTGTAGAGAGCTTGTTTGGATACCCTCCTCAAGATCTCAAAGTTGCCATTTAGCGCGCAAAACAGGCTTATATGAGCAGTGATCCAAATCTTATTGTAAGCCGATAGTGAAGTTGATGACGATTGAATGAAGCTGGCTTACATGAGCTTATTGAAAAGCTGATTGGGACGGAGATCAAGGCCGAGCTGTTACGCCTCTTCCACATGAACCCGGGCATACTTGATACAGTTGATAGTATCGCTCGAAGAATCGGCAGGATGCCGAAGGACGTTGAAACCGAGATCGGAACGCTGGTGGAACTTGGAGTCCTCCGTAAAGAGCGTTTCGGAAACCTTGACGTAGTAAGCCTAAACACAAGAAAGGATAAAGAGGTCCAGGAGAAGCTCGCTAAGTTGATTGAAGGAGACGTGAAGCGATGAGGGCGCCAACCGGAATCTCTGAGCTAGATGCGATGCTTCACGGCGGACTAATGCGCGGAGATGTCACGCTTGTCGTTGGAAGCGCTGGAACGGGAAAGACTACGCTTGCCTTACAATATCTTGTGAACGGCTCGACGAAGTTCAATGAGAATGGCCTCTACGTAACCTTTGAGCAGATGCCGTTTCAGATCTACCGAGACGCCGCCGGCTTCGGCTGGGACATACGGAAGCTTGAGGCTGAAGATAAGCTTCGAGTCGTCTGCACAAGCCCACCGGTTCTCGCTCAATTCGTTGAGTCGCGGAATCCGATAGACCCTATTATAGCGGAGATAAATGCCAAGCGGATAGTGATCGATTCGATCAGCCATCTGGAAAGCTTCATCCCGGCTTCAGAGCTCCGCGGCGAACTGTATAGATTGGTTAATCATTTCAAGATGAAAGGGTTGACAAGCGTTTTCACAGCCGAGTCGCATGAGGTCTTCGGCGACCACCTCGTGGTAACCGGTGTCGGACTCAGCTTCCTCGTCGACTGCATAATCCTACTGAGGACTGTAGAGATAGAGTCCACCTTGAAGAAGGCATTGACCGTACTCAAAATTCGTGGAAGCGACCACGATAAGCAGCTGAGAGAGTTCCAGATCACGCCGCAAGGCGTTAAGGTGGCTGCGCCCTTTACTGAATATGAACGAGTTATGACTGGAGTTCCGAGAAGAGCAGCTTCTGAGAGATTCGTAGAGATGTTCCGCAAAGCGTCGAGGAAAAGGTGATAACCGAAGATGGACGGACTACAGTCCTTCTCTTTCATCATGGAATTGGCTTCGATAATACTATTCCTCGTGGTACTATGCTACGTATTCAAGATCGGAAAGATAACTGGTTTCTTCACCGCGTGGAATTTGATTGCAGCAGGATTCGCTCTAATCGTCTTGAGAAGATTAATCTCATTCATTCGACCTTACGTCCCACACGGCGGACTGCTAGAGGACTTTGTTGAACCTGTAGTCCTTCTGGCGATAACTATTCTTTTCATCATCGGCTTCCGCAAACTGATTCAAGCTTTCGAAAAACAATAGTTTGCATCTTCGCCACCGACTTAGGGCTTAGGCACAGCCACTCGCTGATCCCGCCGAGAAAAAAAAGTTCTGTATATCACATGCTTCGCAAGAATTCTAAGCTTCAAACGTTCATGTTACGGAGACTTCTCTATTCCGGTGACAGAGAGTATATCTAGCTAAAACGCATTGTTTGATTCTCCCGTCTGAAGGAGGAGCGCATCGAGCTCTATGATTCTAACTCACGAAAGCTGCCCCTTCTGCGAAGAGACGAGAGACCTAATCGAGACCGGCATAGAATCCGCATGCAGACATTCGCCAAGCGCAACAGACATCTGCGAAGAGTGCCCCCTAAACCAAACCTAATCCAAAACTACTCGAAAAACCGTAGAAACAAACCTGGAATTTCAGAACCAATTCTGGCAACAAAGACGATTGAAATCAGGACCAAGGAAGAAAGATCAAGTCTTGTAACCTTCTCTTGGCTCAAATTCTTTGCAAACTGTTCATACACTTAGACCAGCATCAACAGCTGCCTATTCGTGGCAGGATGCGTAGAGAAACGCATAAATATTGCAGCTCATGTGCTTAAGGTTCAATGCTCGCGGCAAATTGAGGTTGAATAATTGGGAAAACCCAAAGAAGACAGAGTCAAAACGACAATATCCTTTACGAAGGAAGATTACGCCATTATAAAGTCGTCCGGTCTAGAGATTACCGCATTCTGCGACAAGATGCTAGATCTGGCGAAGAAATACTCCTTGCTGAAATGGGACCCGAGCGAGGGAGTTCTGCGTATGGACAGTAAGAGAATTGGCTTGGTCTCTCAAAGTGGATTCAGACTCTTCTTTGAAGAGTTGTCCTCTGACGCTCGGAAAAAGATAGGTAGAACGATAGGCAAGAATGGTGCAGCAGAAGCTTCAGTGTTGAAGCTGCAGTTGAAGAAACAGAACGTCGAAAGCGAGCTGCTTTCAAGAGCTTTCAATCTGATGGGACTTGGACAGGCAGAGGTTATGGAGGATAAAGTGATGGTCAAGCAGCCGATCTTGAATTTGCCTGAGTTCTATGCAGGTCTTCTTGAAGGTCTTTGCGAAAAGAAAGTTGAGATTGAGGAAGGACCTGAGAGCGTCCTAGTATTCAAACTGAGTCGCTAGAGTTAGATCTAAAGTCGCCCGATCTTTTCAAGTTTCAAGCATCAAACTTAAATACGATCCCCGTGTTTTTTTCAGACGACGGTCTGTTTGGAGACGGGAAACTTGAGTTTGCTCAAGCTTCGTTTGTCGATGGCCGGAACCCTAGCTGTAATTATCGGAGCGTCAACCTTATTCTTCACTGTTATTCTGAGTCTGATCGGAACCCTGAGCTTGCTGAACATGGCTTTCTTCGTGGTCGCTTTTAACATTCTACAATGGCTGATCGCTCCCTATCTTATAGACGCAATGTATAGAGCTCGAGAGGTATCAGAGTCCGAAGAGCCGAAGCTTCACGGAATGATCCGAAGATTGAGTAGTAGGCTTGGCCTTAAGATGCCGAAGGTGATGCTGGCGAACATTCCCATACCAAACGCGTTCGCCTACGGGTCCCCGATCGCAGGAAGCAGAGTAGCTGTTACAACAGGCCTGCTCAAGGAATTGGAGGAAGAAGAGGTTGAAGCCGTTATCGGGCATGAACTCGGCCATGTGAAGCATAGAGACGTACAAATAATGATGTTTGCTTCAGTTCTACCCGCAATCTTCTATTTCCTAGGATATTCCTTGATGCTCTCAAGCTGGTACGGAGGAAGACGTAGAGAGAATGAAAGTGGCCTAGCTGCAGTCATAGGTTTAGCGAGCATGGTCGCATACTGGATCTTGACCCTATTCGTTCTCGGATTGAGCAGACTCAGGGAATACTACGCGGATAGAACTAGCGCTTTGACAGTGGACGACGGAGCCCGCAAGCTTTCTGAGGCCTTGGCGAAGATCGTCGCCTCAACTGGAAGATACAAACGGTCTCACAGAGACTCGGGCGGCATGAATAGCTTCAAGGCTCTCTTCATTTCTGACCCCGACAAGGCTGCGGAGGATGCTGTGCAAATCGCTCATGCTAGAGGCTATTTGAGCGATCAAAGCTTAGTCCAAGAGATTCTTTCCAAAGAACCTTCAAGTCTCGACAAGGTCTTGGAAGTCTTCTCTACTCATCCAAACATCGTGAAGCGTCTTAGAGCATTACAGAACCTGTAGTCTGTTTTTCGCTAGACTTCTATAGGCACGCCTTTCTGCGGAACTTCCACGCGAATTCTTTCGCTTTGGAAGAGTTCTCTGAATGCTTGAGGATACTCTGTATGTATAGGAATCAATACTTCAGGCTCGAGTTCGCTTACGACTCTCTGGAGCTCGAGCGGGTGGCAATGCCCGCTAGCATGTATATGATACAATATAACTCCGAATAGAGAGAGTTGATTCTTCCACCTCTCAAAGTCGAAGTCGGCTTCCTCATTGAAAGGTTCGCATGTGCTAAGTATGCACAATGTCCTCGGTTTTGGACGTAGAGAGAAGAAGTCGATCTCATTAGCATCTATTATCAGGAATCTCTTCGAGGAGAGTTTCTCACAAAGTGTTTTCTGCTCCACGATAAAGTCGCCGTAGGATTGCTCAAGCTTAACGAAGACCCTGTCCCTATGTGAAGGATAGCGTTTCTCAACGTATATTCCGAGATTCTTTCCTAAAGCCGGCAGAGGCTTTCCTGGGATATTGAAGGTCTCCTTTATCGCGGACAGCTCATGCAGATAGTTGGCAAGCTTCTTTGAGACGAGGGGATGAAGATCCAGCTCATAAGCGATTTCGCAGAACGTTCGAACTCTATCTATGTCAACTTGAGGCACTTCAACGACGACCAACCTATTCTTCTGCTTCAAGCTTTGCTCGAGGATGTTTCTAGCAGATTTCTTCACGTCCATCTCTGAGAAAACTTTGGCTTCTCCCAAGTTTGTCCCTTCGCAGATCAACGCCCTAACCTTTCCCCCTCTCCTAACCCGCTCCAAGAACCTTTCAGTTAGGATTCTAGCGATTCCATGCGTCCTGAAGTCACCCGTGTACACTATGAGACCTGAAGAACTGTGAATAAGGAAGCCGTACGCGCCGGGCGCGCTATGATCTACTGAATGCGGAACAACCGCAAGGTCACCTTGCCCAGACGCGACTTCCACTCCACTGCGAAAAGTCCTATAGCTATGTCTAGGCTGATTCATCCGATCCCTAGCGTTCAAATCTTCCTCTGTCAGGTAAAGTTTGGTTTCTATCGAATCCTTGACAGAAGCCTGATGGTAAGCTCTGTACAGCAGATGTGTCGCGTCGCCCATGTTTATCGATATATCCCGTCTGAGGATAGGCGCTAAACCAACGTGATCAGAGTGACAATGCGTAACAAATAGATCTGATATGCTGCAGGGAGTTTCAGGTTCAAGAATCCTATAGTACAACTCTGACCTCTTCAGGTCCATCACCTCACGTCTTCTAGCCTTATAGGGTCGTAGAATCTCCTTCGTTTCAAGTTCAGCGTAAAGATCAATCTTCGACCCATGTGCATCCTGTACAGTCGGAACAAGCCCGGTCTTCATCAATTCGAGCTGAACTGAACTTCTAGGTCTCTGCGGAAACCCGTAATATCTGGCCTGCGTCGGAAAGTTTCTTCCGAAATCGAGTAAGATACTGGCTCTATTGTCAGCGTCTTCGAGAAGAACCATATTTCCTCCGATCTCCCCCACTCCGCCGTAAAGCGTAATGTAAACCATCACTCTCAGCCTGCCGATCGCTTGCTTGTTCATTTTGTCGAATGCAGATAATAGGTTTGGCTGTGGTAGCGGAACCGTTTATAGCGTAAAAGATTCCTATCTAAAACCGTATCTGATATGAGAAGAAGTTACTTGGCAGCAGTATCCTGCTCGGTTGCTCTTACCCTCATCTATTTTGTAGGCCAATTCAACGCGAGATTCATTCTCGTTTTCTCAAATCTCGTCTTCCCAATCGTATCTGGATGCGCTGCCGCTTCCTCATTCTTCGCGTTCAGAAAGTACTCCAAGCCTGTAACTAGGATACTGTATGATGAACTCAGCTTTGCATGGTCATGTTTCTTTATAGGAATGTTCTTCTGGTTTCTAGGCGAGCTGATCTGGGCGATCTATGTGCTCGTCTTAGCCGTTGAAGTGCCCTATCCATCCATGGCTGACGTTTCATATCTAGCGGGATACATCCCAATGTTCCTAGCTTTGCTACTTTACATTAAAACGTTCAGAGCTGCCGTTACACGAAAAGCATTAGCTTCAACCGGGCTGACCGTTCTAGCCGTCGTTCTCGCGTCGTCGTACCTTCTACTCATGCCCATCTTCTTTTCGGAAGGCGACTCTGTAACGCTTGCTCTCGATATGGCTTACCCTGTCATGGACTTGGCTTTGTTTGCGCTTTCTTTTCTCGGTTTCTTAGTATTCTTCGAAGGAAAACTTGGAGAGGCATGGCTGTTGATCAGCCTAGGATTGATATTGACAGCTGTCGCTGATCTACTTTTCAGCTATGCAACTCTGCAGGGCGTATATTTTGAAGGACATCCTTCAGAGCTTCCGTATCTTTGGGGTTATCTAGTACTTCTCTTGGGTTTCCATGTTCATAGAAGAGAGCTCTGAACCTTTCGCATGAGATTCCCGGTTAGACAAAGACTATTTATAGTAGCGGAACCTACGTCTAGGAATCCCGTTTCAAGGGGATGAAGAACGGTGAGATCTAAGAGAAATGTTTCGAGTGTAATTCAAGTCAGGCAAGCTACATCGACCCTCCTAATATTAGGGTGCCATGAACCTGTACGGAGGCACTTATCTCCATGAAGCGAAAGACTTTTTCCAGCTTGATCCTGACGCTACTGCTTTGTTCAGTTCTCGTCGCAATGTTCCAGCCGCTCGTTTTGGGAAACAATACCACGTTCGTCGCTTGCAAAGGGATTGATAAGAGCCAAGAGCGCTGGGCTCCAATTGATGTAACGGATTCTTTCACGACCACGGATGAGAAGATCTACCTCTTCATCGACATAGAGAACGTGGAAGGCCCAATTAGAATAACATTCAAAGTCTTCGACCCTCGAGGAGCGCTTTTCTCGGAGAAGCACGCTGACTGGGAAGCAGGATCTTGGAACTGGATTCAATACTATGAGTCGTATGAAGTCGCTAAAATGGCTCCTGGAGAATGGAAAGCCGAAGCCTACGCGAATGACCAGTTGATTTCAACTCTGAAGTTCACGCTCGTTCCTCCACCTCCATATTTGCTTCTAGTAAGCGCAACGATTGAACCGAAAGAAGGGGAGCCAATCTTTCCCGGAGACACTTTCACGATCATGTACACTTGGAAGAACGATGGAGGAAGCACGGCGAAAAATGTTGAGATGAAAGTGTCAAGCCTTCCTAAGGGACTTACACTTTTAGAACAGACGGGTGGGAAGGACGTACCGGTTGGTTTGAGTGAAGAATGGATCATAAAGATTAGAGCAGATGAACCGGGCAACTACAGCTTCAAAGTCCAACCTTACGTTGAAAATGAGAGAATCATCTCCTCTGAAGACAAGAAACCCATAGAACTGAAAGTCACCGTGCTGGTCTCTGAGAGACCCTTCATGGAGCAGTATGGCCTTTACCTCGGAATCGGAGTCGTCGTGGTAATAATTTTAGTCATTGCCCTTGTATTGATGAAGAGAAGAAGACCGCCCGCACCGCCGACTCGACCTGTCACAACGGCACCGCTTGGAGTTCCTCCACAGGTACCGCCGCAGAAATTCTGCGTTAATTGCGGAGCACCTCTCCCCTTAGACGCTCAATTTTGCGGAAAATGCGGAAGCAGGCAGTGAGACCGCTTCCCTCGTTCCTTTTTCATTTGTAGATCGTTGAAGTTGATATTGACTCTGAAACTATCTGGAGGACTCTGCTCGGCTCAGGTGTATATAGTCTCAAGAACTCTCCTCTCCGACGATGGAGCATCGAGACGAATTTCCGCTTCTCATTCATCCTTACCTTGTAATTTCTCTTGAATGGGATCATCTTAGCCCTATCGTGGATTACCCCGGCGCTCGTGATTCGATACTTAGCAGGCACTATCACCGCAGGTGAAGGAAGGAAGAGGAGCACAGCCAAAAGGAAGATGGCGATAGCCAGCAGACCGAAAACCATGAACAACCCCAGCAACAATAACATTTCCAAAATGAATATGCCGACTGATCTGAGAATTCGCATTCTTCGGTCAGCCGTCTTCAAGTCAGAGGCTTCAATCTCATATAGCGTCTCTTCCAAGTCCACACGCCAACGAAACTACATTAGTTCTTTTAGGAATTAAGCCATTCCTAACCGATTAGGCTGGCTCCCAATCCTCGATCCCTATGTTTGCTGAACTTTTGAATTCGAAAAGAGGTCAGTGGAGGTTCATCACGACATCTGGCAGTTCGCCATTCCGAGCAGGTCAGTCCACATCATCAATAGTAGGTTGTGAAACGGATTGATTTAAGGTTTCACCAAAGGCGGCTTCCCAGAAATTAACCACTCCTATATCCAGAGGATAGGACACTTGAGACATATCGCCGACATCGTACACACTTGATATTGGCAAGGTATGACCTTGACTGCCTCAGTCAGACCATGCGATATCTCAAATCTTAAATGCTCTACACATCTTTCTAGAACATCCCAGAAGAAAAAGCTAAAAGCGGTAGGATGGCCGCATACCAGAATTTGGCTACGATAAGCCTGAATAATGTAGCTTGAAACTAGAGGGATATAGAATATGTCCAAGCCTGTAACCTATGAGGTTCCGACTTGGGAACACATCTACGAAATGTTGATCGAGCTTTCAAATAAAGTCAGAAAGTCTCAATTCAAACCCGATATTCTCCTTGGAATTTCGAGAGGAGGGTGGCCTCCTGCAAGGGTTGTATCAGATTTGCTCGAGAATCCGAACATTGCGAACATGAAGATCGAATTCTACGTGGATATAGGAAAGACTTGGAAGAGACCCGTGATTACTCAACAGATGTCAGTAAATGTGCGAAAGAAGAAGGTACTCGTGATTGACGATGTTGCTGATACCGGGAGAAGCCTTGAAGTGGCTAGAAGACATCTGGCGAGAAAAGGCGCTTCACAGGTCAAGATCGCGACGTTATACTGTAAGCCTCATAGTATAGTGAAACCTGACTATTACATGAAAGAGACATCGGCATGGGTCATATTTCCTTGGGAAAGGTTTGAAGCTACCAAACTTCTCGTTCAAAGAGCAAAGAAGAACGGAAAGCCTCTGAGCATGGTCGTCGAAGAACTTAAGAAAGGAGGACTAGACGAGAAGATAGTGAAGAAGTTCGTCGATATCATTACTGGTGAATCGTAAGGCTTGATATACGAGATCAGCGAATTCAGCAAGTATCTTTTGATAACCGCTATCGAACATACAAAAGTCAGGAATGTTGAAGGATTTCTTGAGAGGCTGAGGAGAAAGAGTCCAGCTATCGAAGTTCAGGTGTTAAGACCGGACAGAGTTGCCGGTGCGGAGCATCTCTTTTTTGCGACGATGAACGCGTTGAACGCATTTAAGCGAGAGACTAACCTATCTAAAGGTTTACCTATGGAGATTCTTCTTTACGCGTCGGCCCAGAGACAGATCAAGAATGCGATTGGAATGCTTGGATTGAAAGAGAACCCGGGCAAGCTTGCTTTGGTGGCAGTTTCGAATGACAGGGGAAAGCTCGAAAACCTTCTAAAGGTAGTTCTCTGTCTTACGAGAGGAGTGGAAAACGAAGCAACGCTCGACAAATGGTCTAAGAGGAAAATCGAGGAGCTAAAGAAACTTTACGGAATCTCTGAAAGAGAGCTTGCGGCAATAACTTCTAGGAAAACGTCTATTGAGAAAGCTTTGAAGAACTCTATAATTGAGAGAATGGCAATATTAGTGACACAGACTTAAAGAGATCTTCTCTCTCTTTCCGTGGAGAGAATGTCGTCAGGTCTTAGAATGGATACGCCTGAGAACTCACCCAGAACCTCAACAAGTATTATTCTATCTGGCTTCTCTAAGTCGACCTTTCTGTCCACTTGACCGGCAACTGCTTCGATGATCTCTCTCCCAGATACCTTCGTATGCCTCTTCTCCACGCTGACCCGAAATGTCTCTCCAACAGTTATCTCGCGCGCGAGATCTGCTGATGCTTTCTTTATCTCTTCGATATCCGTTTGAACTACCCTTTGAATCGGAGTTACTTTCAGAGTATATCTAAATTCCCAAGGCCTCTCCTTTAGAATCGTTCTGAGTTTGTGAACCACATCCACCGGATTGAGAATAGTTTTAGCAACAACGAGACCTATCGCTGGGGTCACATCAACTCGAGCGCTCTTGTCTCCCAGTTCGCCAAGGAGGTACCATACTTCACTGCATGTATTTCTCTCATTTCCTCGCGAGGTCGAAACTAGTATGTTGAAGTCTTCCAGCAATCGGCACGCAACCCCTTCAGTTGAAGTCATAGTATGATTAGACTTACTTAGATTTGCCTACCCATGCTTTCAAGAATATTGTTTAATTACTCCTATGAAGAGTATCCCTAGAAAATCTCGATATTCGACCTAACTCATCGTTGCCAGAGGCTACGACTTGACAGACACCGATATCTCTGTAGTGATATCGTGCTACAACAAGAGAGGAACGATAGCTCAATCCATACGTTCTGTCCTTCATCAGAGAGGGGCTCGTTTCGAGTTAATAGTAGTGGACGACGGCTCGACCGACGGTTCGAGCAAGATGCTGGATGCCTTCTCCGCTTACGAGAGAGTCAACATAATAAGAAAAGACCATAACGGCGTATCCGCTACGAAGAATATTGGACTTGCTAAGGCGAGAAGCGATATCGTATATTTCGTTGATGGGGACTGTGTACTTGATCAGAATTCGCTGGCGAGGTTGCTGAGCTGCTTTACAGGTTCTAGAATTGGCTGTGTTGGCGGGGCAGTTAGAGCCCTGAATAAAACCAGTTCGATAGCCAGCGCTATCGAGTTGATGCAGAATGAGATTGAGAGAAAATGGCCTTTCGGCGCAAATGTAGCTTACAAGAGGGAAGCTTTGACTGAAGCGGGCGGCTTTGATGAGAGCGTTGAAGCTGGGGAGGATGTTGATCTATTCTTGAGGGTGCATAAGGCAGGATTTGATTTCGTCTACGATCCAGCTATCGTCGCTCGGACAGTCAACCCTGAATCGTTCTCCAGTTTTCTCAATCAGCGTTTCCGCTGGGGAATCGGATTTGCTCAGCTTACGGAGAGGCATAATGAGGTCTTCACCATGAGGATAAAGCTTTGTTTCGCTTTGACTTTACTCACCCTGTGTTCTCCAGCCCTAGGGCTGCTTGATATCAGAATGGTTCTTCTTTTCCCGATTCTCCTAGCTTTGTCCGTAGGCAGATTTCTTCCCTCTACCATTCGTATCGCTAGAAGAAGTAGCGATCGAAGAGGCGTAGTGTTAGTTCCTGTTCTCAAGTTCCTAAACGGGATTGCATATCTGGCGGGCTGGCTCAGCTGGAAGATCTCTAAATCATGAAGATCGAAAAAATTCATGTCCAAGAAGGTTCATGAGATTCGCAGTATCCTTGCTCTGAAACCTCGGATTCGTAATTTCGCAGTTAAGATCTTTTCTGTGGCGAATAACTTCGCCGCAATGTAGAGGAGTATGACCGTGAATGCGGCCACGTAGACAATGCCGAACGACGCCAGCAAATATTCTCCGGTTAAAGCCGCTTTCGCCGCTAACATAGGGTACGTGTACGGAATCGCATAGGCGACTATTCTCAGCGCTAAGGGCAATGTGTTGATGTCACTGAACATCACCAAGAACATTGGAAACATGATTATGATATAGACGTAGCTGATATACGACTGCGCGCTTCTTACATCTTCGGTGAAAGCTGACAAAATTACTGCTAGGGACAACGCAGATAGGATGGCCACGAAAAGCGACCCGCCTAAAAGAAGGTACGAGAAGAGTGAAGGGGCCAATCCCAGCGATTCAAGGTCGACCGAGACTTGACTCCCGAGACCTGAGGTAATCGACATCATGTAATAGTTGAAGCCGACCATATAGGCTACTGCGCCAACAGTTGCGACAACGATTGAGCCGGTCATCTTCCCAAGCAAGATCGTGAATCTGTCTATGGGCAGGCTTAGCAAAGTCTCCAAAGTCTTCTCTTCCTTCTCAGAGGCAACTGAGGTGGCTGCGATCTGCATCGCGAAGACTAGAAGTATGCTTATCGTGACTGGAAAAACGAAAACTTGGGAGGACATCACCTGAGACAATGCTCTAGGGTCAATCTCTATGGGTTGTCCTTTCACTATGGAATTTGCTTCAGCTTTGAATGCGTCAGGAGCGAGATACCTATTGTATCGCGTCAGAAGCTGGCTGATGATGGAAGATGTCGCGCCTTCAGTCAGTCCTTTCCCCGAGAAAACGCTATAGATCTCTACTGTCGCCTGTTTGTGGACGGAAACATTAGCGCTAAAACCTTCCGGTATCACTATTAGGTCCGTTGCGTTGGAATTAGCCTTCAAATGAGCGACAGCCTCAGTCAAATTCGTCGCGGTTATGTCTACGAGAATAATATTCGGAGAACTTGAGAGATACCTTGTCAGGTTCCTAGACCATTCGCCTTTATCAAAATCCGCAACGCACACAGTTATTGTTTCAAGTCTCCGTTCTGCGGATTCCATGGAAGTTTGTATCACCAGCCCCAATAGCGGAAACATTACGAGAGGAACGATGATCATACCGACGAGTATTCTTGGGTCACGGAGCAGCTCCTTCAGTTCTTTTGAGACTATGTTCCTTATCCCTTTAAGCAAAGCCGACCACCTTTGCGAAGCCCTCTTCCAGGTTCGTCACGTCAAGTCTCTTTTTCAGTTCTTCAGGGCTGCCTTCAGCCACTATTCTCCCATTGTTGATCAATGCCACGCGGTTGCAGAGGTATTCAACTTCCAACATATTATGGCTTGACAACAAGACCGTAACTCCATGTTGCTCCACAAACCTTCTAATTACGCCTCTGACATGGAACGAGTGAATAACGTCCAAACCGCTCGTCGGCTCATCTAGAATTGCCAATCTAGGCTTCGTCATTAGTGCTCTCGCCACGAGCAACCGTCTTTTCATTCCTTTGCTGTAGGTTTTCGCCTTATCTTTCAAACGGTCGCCTAGACCTGAAATCGCCGCTGCGTCTCGAACCATTGTCTGTACTTCAGCCCGGTCTTTCGCCTTGAATCTTCCCATGAACTGTAAATACTCAAAACCTGACAGATTCTTGTACGCGCCTGCTTCCTCAGGCAAGTAAGTTATCAACTTCCGAACTTCAGCGCCTTCTTCAACCACGTCTCGGCCAAAGACTTTCATCCTGCCGGAAGTTGGCGATATCAATGTTGCGGCTATACGTATGGTCGTGGTTTTTCCAGCGCCATTCGGCCCGATGATCCCGTAAATCTCTCTTTCTCTAACTTGAAAGCTCAGATGATCTAGGGCGCGTATCTCCCCGAATTGCTTCACAAGGTTTTCGGCTTCTACTGCGAATCCCATCACCGATCATCGCAGCTGAATCAAAACATGGCCACGGCTTTAAGCCTTCCCTGCCAGAATAGATTTGATCTCATCCACATTGATCGGTCCTACGCGCTCAACTTTGAATCTCCGATCTGCCAGATTTACGACCGTAGAACTCTTCCCTAGTGGACTTCGACCTCCATCTAAAATGAAGTCAACTTTGCCGCCGAGCTGCCTCGTTGCTTCCTCAGCTGTTATCGCTGACTTCTTTCCACTGATGTTTGCACTCGTTCCAATTAGTATACCATCGCACCATCTAAGCAGCTGAAGAGTGACTGAGTGGTTCGGAACTCTAACGCCTACGGTATCATGTCCGAAGGTAACTATTTCAGGCAGTCGCGGTTTCCTCTTCAAGACCATCGTCAGCGGACCCGGCCAGAACTTCCTCGCGAGCTTCCCGGCAGCCTCAGTCATTTCAGCAACAATCTTCACATGCTCAATATCAGATACCAAGACGGGTAGAGGCTTCTCTCTTTCTCCTTTCGCTTCTATCAACCGTTTGACCGCGAGCGTGTTGAATGGATCGCATCCCAGACCGTAAACAGTGTCCGTTGGATATACTACCAAGCCGCCAGCCTTGATTACTCTAGCCGCTTTCAAGATACTTGATCGCGATGCCTTCAATATACGCAACGTGAACTCGCCTTCCACATGCTTACTACAAACGAACGAACATGAAAGGGGCTGATTCTGAGCGACGTAGCGGTATCCTACCCTAAAATTCTTTGGATGAACGCGGATGCAAATAGAAGAGCTAGACCTATCGAAAGCGCCAAAGGTAGACCCGGAAAGATCTCTCTGGTTTCAAGCATCTTAAATCCTAGAAACGCGCCGATGATTATGCCAATTGAGGCGGCGACAAAGGGGAAGACCCCGAAATTTATCATAGCGGTGGCGGCGAGCATCGAGTAGAAAACGATGTCTCCCATTCCGATCGTCAAATCGCCGTAGGTGAAGACAGCACCAACGAACTCTTCAAGCCGAGCATTCGTAGCCATCTTACCTATGGGACCCTTGTAGACAGCGAGGAAATCGTAGATCGTTAGAGCTGAAAGCAATATTATGGCGGTTAGCAGAGGAACGGAGACTCCTAGAAATGTCCCCGTTAGAGCACCTATTATTGTGACAGCAACCATGTAACAAGCTCCTCGAGTCCTATAGACCGCGATGATCAACAGAGCTGTCAATAAAAGTGACCCGCCGATTAGAACGGCATCGTACAATGCCTCCGGCATCTTCACAAATGAGAGAGCGATGAAGCCGTACCAGTTTAGGAGGATGAATGTCATGAAGATCAGTGATAGTTTGATGAGGTTTCTAACGATCTTCTTGAAACCGTGCTTCACCAGAAGATACATGACTGTAGCCGCCACAGCCATTAATGCGATGAATATAGATGCGTTCAATGTAACTCCGCTAGGAGTTTCAGGGAAGAATGTTACGAAGGGAAGCTCCAGCTTGGACTGCTCGATGAGAAAGGCCAATAGCCCTGTAAGCGATAGCGCCCCGAATTCCGGCAGGAGGTAAATTGAGCTGACTTTGAATCTCCTAGTCTCTTCCTTATTGTAAGCATGAGATGACCTGATGGAGGGAGTAACTGGAGCTGCGGAATCCTGAGATTTTCGAGTACCTGAGTTGATGTTTCAACCCTTTCCTTGCGCTATCTCTGTTTGATAAACCCTGTCTTATTTCTGTTTTGAGGTTTGGTTGAGCGATGAAAAAGCAGTCGGTGAAAACGAGAAACTTGGAAAACTGTTTAAAATCGCATGAATGTTACATTGATTTCGGTGAACGCTTTTGGCGGTGAAGCCGAGTAGCGTCATCGAGAACGAAATATTTGAGGTTTGGAGGGAACTCTCGCCCTCAGGCGCGTTCAGCGCAGGTCTCAGCCATTATGCAGGGCACCTTATGATCCCTGACGCTGAGCGACTTGGGAAAGCGGAGATAAAGATAGACGAATTGATCCGACGTTCAGACAGTGAAGTTGAAAAGAAATTCTTGTCTTCGATCAAGACATACCACTTCCTAGGAGAGGCTCAGATAGCTCCTGACATGGCGCTGGATGCTTTCTTCACTCACATGATAAAGGAAGGGGTTAGGTCAACACATATGATCTCATTGGCTCAAGACGCAGTGAAGGCGTTGAAAGCTTACAACGCAACCGTATCGAAGAAGCCTTGCCCAACAGGGATTAAGATACTCACCTCGATTAGATGCCATGGCTTGAAAGAGATCATACTCTCGATCAAAAAAGCATCTAGCTCAAGAGCGCTTCACTCTGCACTCGGTGAACTTCAATCTGCAGCGAAAGATTACTCGAGAAGTTTTGGAATTAAGGGCTTCAAGAATACAGGTTTCGAGGAGATCGCTGAGATATGCACTAGAGACGGATGTGAACTTGGCAGAGAAGAGAGACTTGCAAGCACCCTCACGAATCTCTTCGACTACAGCGAGAGCCCAAGCGAGCTTGAATCGAAAGGCATAGCGATGCTTACGAGAGAGCTACCGACTTTCAGGAAGCTGACAGTAGCCCTAGCTCAGAGACTGAAGGTCGAGGAAAGGGCTGAGGCTGTGGTTTCCGAGCTTAAGAAGAAGCGAGGCCTGAAGTCAACGAAGATTCTACCATTCATACGGGCGATTCGAAGACTCACCGCCACGCTCGTTGATAAGTACATAGTGCATGTCAATCCGCGTTACAGAACCAAGGTCATTGAGACGCCGAGCTACTTGTCGAGTATGCTACCGACTGGAGCGGCATACTTCCTCGACTTTCTCACGAAGAAGCCATTCCAGCTTTTCTTGGCTACGATAGACCCGAGGCGCTCGCCCTCTTCAGTTCCGGGCGAACTTCTCAATCTTCTTGTTCATGAGGAGTACGGTCACTGTGTACACTCATCCAACTCCGCCCACCATTATGCTGCCAAACCCAGCCTCGTCGAGTTGCTCCCTTCAATGGCTGGAAGCGCAATCTCTGAGGGCATCTCGTTCCAACGTGAATTGGACTTTCTGAAGTATCTTAGAGGGCTCCAAGCTAGAATGCCTACTGCAAGCGAGAAGCCCTTCATAGCTTTCGCAGCCAGATATGGCGGTCTCGAGCAGCTTGTGGAAGAGTATGAATTCTATACGCAGATGTGGCGTATCGTAAGGTTCCTGCGCGTTATAGGTGACGCAAGAATCAATTCAGGCAAGCAGACGCTACTCGAATTCATCGATTGGGCGCATGCTGAAACCGATCTGAGCAGAAGTTTGGTCTACCATCAGCTCTTCCCAGCCCATCAAGGGAATGGCCCTGGCTACGCCTCTACATATGCGATCATAGGAGAAACCGTAGCGGAGATGCAGGAGCTTGCCGAGAGGAAAGGGAGAGATCTAGTGGCTTTCAATACCTATGCATCCTCGATGGGATTCCCGCCGAGATCGGTCTTCGAGAAAAGGCTTAGAGAATACGCAACTTCAAGCTAAACTTGCCTCGCTCCTTGACAGCTTGCACTTTTTCCGAAGATCTTCCGCGCTCTCTGTCACACATACGGAATAGTCTAGTCAATCTTGCGGTTATGCCAAAGGATTTTGGTGCACCTCTCACAAAACCTCACGCTCTTCCGATCGGTGTCTGCTATGCTATTTGAGAAGAACATTATGCAGTCAGCGTTTGAGCAGTGCCCGTAGCCCATGGTATGCCCGAGCTCATGCACAGCCTCCTTAGCGATCCGTTGCATGAATAACTCGTCATCGCGATCTAGACTGTAGAATTGGGGTTTAAGCCTGAATAGCGATATTAGCGCAACTTTTCCTGGGCATTGAGCTTCGCCGAAGACGAAGTTCAATCTTGGAACATACAAGTCGAATTCAGCTACACCTAGAATTCTGTCGGCTTCAATATTCAACGACATTCTATTTAACACGGCTAGGATCTTCGATGAGTTATATTGCTGCCTACTCGCGTCGTAGGCTTGTTCTATTTGGGGAAGAGCTGCCTCAATCTTGCAGCTTATCTCGCCGAAAATTTCCTCAAGCCGCTTGCAAAGCGACATCAATATCTCTCGGTCGACTCTGCCCAACGGGACAATAGCGACGCCGGAAAAAAGTTTAGGTTTCGTATTCATCGCCCGGCCTAGGCGCTTTTGCTTCTAACCCGATTTCGCTCGTAGCCCATGACGCAAGCTCATTACAATTCTCTTCTGCGCCGTGAACGACGAACACTTTCGTACCTTTATCAAGCTTCGACAAAATGTTTTGAAGTTCACGCCGTCCTACATGCGATGAGAAATCGAACTTCTCAACAAGCGCATCAACTCTTCTAGGCTTCCCTTGTAGCATGAACATTTTCTTTTCAAGCAGTATGCTACCGGGCGTTCCGGGAATCTGATAGCTCACTAGGAATACTGCGTTCTTGCTTCCCCTGGCAATAGATTCCATATAGAAGACAGCTGCACCTCCCTTCAACATTCCAGCTGGGGAGACTATGACTGAAGGCGTCTTTACCGCACGCCTCCGATCATGCCACCGTTCGATCCATTCAGCTTCACGCATGGCTCTAGCGAATAATTCAGGATCTCGAATTGACTCTTGATTCTTCATTAGCAATTCAATAGCATCTACAGCCATGCCATCGACGAAGATTGGATGCTCGAAGTGATATGCTCTGAGGATGCAGAGTATCTCCTGTGAACGCCCTACACCGAAAGCAGGAACCAGCACGGTCCCTCCATCTTCAACGACTTCAGTGGCTCTAGAGATGAAATCTCTTTCAAGCTCCTGCCTATTGGGATGATCTTCGTTAGCGTATGTCCCCTCAATGATCAATGCATCGAGATTACCGTAGTCTTGATCCGCTGGATTGAGGAGCCTCGTTGGGATCGTATTGAAGTCGCCCGTATAGAGCACCCGATCGCCCTCATGCTCCACCAAAACTTGCGAACTCCCAGGAATATGCCCAGCGTTAAGAAGGGTTATCTTCGCATCAGAGACACTGAACTCACTACGATACTTCGTGTTTACGCAGTGATCCATCATTGTTTGAAGGTCTATATATTCGTAGGGAAGGAAGTATCCGCTCAAATGCAGAAAGTCTTTGATCAAAAGATTGCTAAGCTGGAACGTCGGTTCAACTCCGTAGAAAGGGATCTTTCCGCGAATATAGAAGAGCGGAGTCAATCCTGAATGATCCAAATGAGCATGTGAAAGAACAATCCCATGCAGGTCATTCGGAGATATATGCATGGGAAAGCCGACCTCATGATTCATAATGACTCCATAGTCCAGAAGAACATGTTTCTCTTTTAGTTTAATAGCTAAAGCGGACCTACCGACTTCTTGACACGCACCCAAAAATCGGATCTTCATTAGTTCTCTACACCAAATCGCACGCGAAGCCTCTATCGATGGCGATGACTCTTCAATTCGACCTCGCAAATGCCTTGTTCTAGACAGCCGCTCCCATAGTTGTCTCGCGTATCCAAATCTTTGGCAACGATAACATTAAAATCTTTAGTTTCCAAATATTTGAATCGGCATGTTTTTAGGTGAATGCAGTCATCTTATTCGCTTGCAATTGGAAAACTTTGGGGTCACCTCGAATGCCAGTCCATCTCAGAGTTCCGAGGCGCGATCTGAAAAACTGCACTCTTATAACCGGGTTCCATGGCATAGGAGAGACGGGATACATCGCTTTATCCTATCTTGTCCACGCCCTTAAGGCTGAACGGATAGGATTCGTTGAAGTGGACTACCCCCCACCGTTCATCGCAGCAACCGTCAAAGGGATCGCAACACCCTTCGAAGTCTACAAGAAGAGGAAAGCGGTTTTGGTTAAGCTTGAATTCTCTCCTCACCGTTCTGAAGAAGCGGAGTTCGCTAAAGCTCTTGCATCGTGGACTGTCGATCAAAAGTTCAGCGACGCCATTTTGATCGGCGGGCTCGACTCCAATTTCGACGACAACAAGCACCAGTTGAGAGTGGTGCCTACGCAAGCGTATTTGAGAAAACGTGCGAACTTCGATGCGCCAACCCTTGAACCTGAACTCTTCGTATATGGCCCTCTGGCGGTTATGCTGGGCGAGTTCGAGATGCACAGTTTTCCAGCGCTAGCTATTCTTCCTTATGCTTCGGCGATGAGGCCGGATCCTAGAGCGGCAGCAGTCGCGATAAAAACGATTTCCAAAATCCATAGACTAAAAGTAGATGTTTCAGAGTTGGAGAAAGACGCGAAAGAGATTGAGATTGAGATTGAGAAGAGGATGAAGCAGACCAAGAAGTCCTTGCAAGGCATGTACGGTTAAACACGTGAATTCAACAAAGCCAAGCGGAACGTTCAGTCAATAGAAGACTAGTCTTAAGAATTTAGCAGAAACTCAGAAATCAAAGACTTCTCACAAAGCTCATTCAATTATTTCCCAGCCCGACTGGTATTTGTTCAGCTGCTCGACCGTATAATCATCGAGAGGATGCTCCCTCTCAGGAATCTCTACGTGCTTCTTCTCCCCGCAGAGTTCTGTGGAGAAGTACCTTTGACCCGTATCATTCACCATTGTAGCAATAGTTCGAAATTCCGGATGCTTCTTAGCAACCTTCACGGCGGCTATCACATTGCAACCTGAAGAAACTCCGCAGAAGATCCCTTCTTCTCGAGAGAGTCTTTTCGCCATCTCGATTGATTCTTCAGAGCTTGTCGTGATCACTCCATTAAGTTGACTCAGGTCGAGGTTCCTGGGGACGAAACCGTCTCCAATTCCCTCGATCTTATGGGTTCCCCATCGGCGATAACTGAGAATAGGCGCTTCTGCAGGCTCAACCGCATACAGTGCAACGTTCTTCTTCTTTTCTTTCAGGAAACGTCCCACTCCTGTTAGAGTGCCTCCTGTGCCTTGAGATGCTAAGAAACAATCGACACGGCCTCCGGTCTGCTCCCAGATCTCAGGACCAGTTGTTTTGTAATGAGCAGCTACGTTATCAGGGTTGCTGAATTGCGCAGGCTCCCAGTACTTCCTTGGGTTCGCTCTTTTCAGCTCCGCTATTCTCTTTAAGCAAAGGTCAACATCGCTCTCCGCCCCAGGTGTTGTCATGACATTGGCTCCATAGGCGCGAATTATCTTCTCTCGTTCTTGGCTCATTCCTGAAGGCATAACTACGGTTACCTTATAGCCTAGGGCGGTTCCGACAAACGCGCAAGAGATGCCAGCGTTACCAGTTGAGGCTTCCGGAATTTCCATTCCGGACCATAAATCGCCTCGATGGATAGCTTTCGTTATCATTTCATAGTATATACGGTCTGAGGCTGCCTGTGGGATTCATGTACTCTAGCTTCACTAGGATTCTGGCTTTGATTCCCTCGGAATGTGGAATGCTCTTAAGATCGACTAGAGGCGTTCTGCCTATTGTTTCGAGCATCCCATTAGCAACTCTACCCACGCTGTTCCACTTAACTCTCATTATCGAATCATCCGTCTGAGTTTCTCTACAGCTTCATCTCTCCAGAATTCTATTCCCGAATATGAGACCTTGAAGCTCTTTCCCGATTCTTTGCAAACTTTTCTGCAAATATCCCTGAGCTTCTCGAAGCATGGCTCGAATCTTCCATGCATTATCACGGATTTGTACGGGCTTTTCGTTATGTAGTCTGCGATTGACTCGAAAGTACGCTCAACAGTCTTCTCGTCTGCTGGAAATGGCATTTCTGTCTGCGAGACTGGAAAGATATCGTCGATTTCGATGGGAACTACGCCGTAGGGGGCGGCGCAGACGCTTAAGTGCACATCTTTCTTCTCGCTTACTTCTTGGAATATTCTCCTAATAGGACGGCTCTTATGATACGGTTTATCGTTCTGGTAAGGAACTAGAACAAGCACTTTCGCTTTCGAGGGAGGTTTATACCTCTCGATTAGACGTTTCCTGTATCGCGTTATTTCCGGTCGGGGAAGCCCTTCGTTGCTGAAATAGAGAAGCCCCTTTCTTTTTGTTGAGGGTGAATGCTTCTCTAGGAAGCTACTGTATGATCTTACTCTCTTGAGAGCTTGCAGTAATGAAGGATGAGAGTGCGCTCTAAGTTCAACGAGTTCCCATAGCCTTCCCTCCTGTATGGCTTGCTTGATTCTTCTCATCTCTTCCATGCATACGTAGAGGTTGTGTTCCGCCAGCAGCACCTCTCTAAGCTTCCTATTCATGTCTTTCAGGTGTTTGGGATCCTCACGTACGCATACCGGGCATGTGCATGGGAGATAATCTATCTCATCGAGCCTCATGGTCCCAGATTCGGTCAAGTATCTTCCCGCCCTAGCATAAAGCGCGTAGGCGGCTGAGTCGAAGAGATCGCATCCCAAGGCCACGGCTAAAGCGAACATCGATGGATGACCCGCTCCGAAAAGATGCAAGGGTTTATTCAAGGGCAGATTCGTTTTTGCTGTGACAATCATGTCTACGAGACGTTCAAACATGTACTGCTCCATTATTTGAGTTGGGCTTCCTAGAGCGTAAATCGTGAAAGAACGTTTACTGATCTCCCTCGCAGACTCAGCCAGTATATCTAGATGGATTCCGCCTTGAACCGGTCCAACCCAGAGCACATCACGCTTCCTTGCCAATTTGAGCGTCTCATCTGCTCTTCTTAGGGTTTCTTGAACTGTCCATCGCGCGTATTCACGTGTCGCTTTCAAGCCAGTTGGAATATCTAGGATAACGGCTATGTCGGAGTCGATTTTTTCTTGAAATATTGCTATTTCAGGTGCACTGACTTCAACATCGCCGTAAGTTAGGATCTGGTATGCGCCTGAATCGGTAGCCACTACTCCTTTAAAGTCGAGGAACTTGTGAATGCCTAGCTTAATCGCCTCTTCTTCAAGATTCTTCTTGATAAGGTACGCATTTGTCATCACGGCTTTACATCCGATCTTTTCATAGATCTCTCTAGCGGGTATCGGTTGAGTCAATGGGTTCACGACGGGAAAGAGATGCGGCGTCTCAACCGCCCCACTTTTCGTTGTTAATCTACCGATTCTTCCGAGAACGTCCTTCGACTCGACTTCAAACGCCATTTAACTCACTCGGTTAATGCCTGTGTCGTAAACGTTTATGAAAGCTGTGAAGTATATTGTTGGGCGGGTTCAAATAAGAATTGATCACTTCATTCGTTGAGAAGCCGGAGCTTCATGATCCAGTACTGATCGAGGGGCTACCGGGCATTGGTTTTGTTGCCAATATTGCCTGCCTTCACTTGATCAACGAGCTGAAAGCTAAGAAGTTTTGTGAGATTCACTCTTCTTCCTTTCAAGCTCTGTCAGTGACGGCGGATAAAGGGCTACTTAGGCCTCCGATCAACGAACTTTATTATGTTCATGATGAGAGCTATAGCCATGACTTGATAATTCTATTCGGGAATACTCAGGCTCTAAGCGCTAAAGGGCAGTATGAACTCTGCGACAAAATTCTCGATATAGCGGAAGACCGCGCTAGTAGAATGGTCATAACCATAGGCGGGTTGAAGAGGGAGTTTGTTCCTTCTTCACCCAAGATCTATTGTACTGCAACGGATCTGGATACGCTTGGAGAAGTGATGAGGCTTGGTGCAGACAAGATTCACGGCAGGGTTTTTGGAGTTGCAGGGCTTCTCTTGGGTTTGGCTAAACTTAGAGGCTTGCGCGGATTCTGCATACTCACCGAGACGCCGGGAATATACCCGGATGCGTTAGCAGCCAAGGTAGCCTTGGAGTTTCTTTCACGATATCTCGCTGTGACTGTGGATCTCTCACGGCTCGATACAGCGGTTGAAGCCTCGAGTAGGCTCATCGGACACCTTCTTCAGGGCGATCAATTGAAAAAATCGAGACAGCCTGGATTTATTTAGCTCGTTCCTTCATGAATTCATCGTAGACCTTCTGCACTCTTTCCGCCGCTGGCCCGCTTCCTTCGATTATCCCTTTCTCACTGATCCTAATCTTGTCCATAACGACTATGACGCCTGCCTCTTCGATCGTCTTGACCATTCTAGGAAATACTCTCTCCAGTCTCTCACCTAGGCTGCGCAGATCGAAAGGCTTCTCTATGCTCAGGATCTGAAGGACGGTCTGTCCGTTGAGAAACAGCTTGTGGATGGGTTGACCTGTTTCATCTCTAGCATCGCTCAGACACATGTTCATCGTATCTGCATCAACTCCTGAAAGGATTCCAGTGTATCTTTTTCCAGACGCTGTTTGAACTGTCACACTTTTCTGAAGAAGGGTCGAGAGTTCTTCCATAAACCTTCTTTCGGCAACTGACGCCATCAACATCACCAGTTTTGACTACTTTAACCTGATTATGTGCTATCTCATTTATTACTTTACTGAAATCTTCAAACGAAAAAGTCTCCTGCTGTAGACTCAGTTCAGCCCGCTCTTGCAAGTTTCTTCTTGTTCGCCGTGAGCCATAGTCTCGCCTCTCGAGGAGAATCGAACCTCGCTAAGATCTTCGCTTTAGCTAGACTGAGCCTCGATTCGCAGTACATGCAAGTTCTACTCTTCTCATCCGAGTGGGCTAGAAGTAGCCCGCCGCATTTATAACACCGTAAAACGGTATACATCATCTTCACTTTACAGCGCCTCGATTTGAAAGCTCATTGAAATATTTTCCAAGCAGGCACTGTCTTTCAAGAAGATCTAACCAGTCGACTATCCCAACTCGCCTTGTTGCTCGATTCTTAAGAACTTTCACAGCCTCAGCCACCGCTGAAGCAGTCTTCATCGATGAAACATCTATCTCGCAGACTCGCTCCAACCCATACTTGTTTACTGCATCCCACATGCAGACATCAAGAATTTCAGCTCGAACATTCTCAGCTACCTTCATTTCCGGAACTTTCCTCAACCTCAACCGCTTCCTCAGCTTCTCAGGGTGGCACCGCAGCACAAAGGCCATATCCAATAGTTCCGACGGAACCACATCAGCGGCAAAGTGGCCATCTAACACGATATCCTCTGAAAGGTTGACAAGAAGCTCCTTCAAAGCTTTCGCCATTCTCCTAACGTCAACTATGTAAGTTCGCCTAAGCCTGTCGAATCCGATTGTCAACTTTTTTCGAGTTGCCAGCGAACCTAAATCGATGTGCACAGCCCCCAGCTTCTTCGCGAGAGCTCTGGAAAACCTAGTCTTGCCCACTCCTGGAGTTCCTGTGACAACGATTATGCGCGTAAACCCTACCGCCTTATTGTCTGGTGCTCCGGGCGGGACTTTCCGCGAGAAGCGCTCTCGCATTTGAACCCGCGCCTATGGCTGTTGAGGCAACTCGCAATCTCCGCGAACCCGAGAGGCCACAATCCTTGACCGGGCTAGACGACCGGAGCACAACCTGTTAGGAACTGAAGTTTTCCCATAAAGCTTTCTGTTTCTTCGCAGAATCCAAGAGGCTTGACAGAGATCCACGACAGAGTATAGGAACAGTAGGTTCCTGACCGGAGCGTACGGATGCCTATTGCAAGTTCCGATGTCAACAGCAACACACGCTCAAATAAAATTTGAGCGCATCCAGTTCCTAATTGAACAGACAATATCTAAGAGTTTTTATATGAAAGGATGCTGGAAAGATACATCTTTCCGAATTGAGGTGCGGTTATAACTTTGACTTGGTCTTTCGAGAGCTTAGCGCTTTGGAGCATCTTAGGCATCGCGGTAGCGGCTCTAGTTTACGCTATTCTACTCGCTCGTCAAATTTTGCGAGAGGATTCTGGCTCAGGTAGGATGAGGGAGGTCTGGGAGAGTATACTGAAAGGCGCAAACGCATACCTGAAGACGCAGTTCAGGTCGATAGTGCTCTTCATAGCTCTATTGACCGTTGTGCTCTATCTAACTTCAGCCCTCGTCGGAGGACCATTTCAGATCGCTGTCGGTCGAGCTGGCGCTTTCTTGATGGGTTCGATCTTCTCAGCCTTAGTCGGCTACTTGGGTATGAATATGGCGGTAAGAGGGAACGTTAGAGTAGCTTCAGCAGCCAGGCGTAGCTTCCGCGACTCTCTCAGGATCGCGTACAGGACCGGGACGATAACCGGCATGTTGACAGATGGACTTGGACTTTTCGGAGGGACTATAATCTTCATGATATATCTTCAGTCGGCTCCAGAGGTTCTTCTAGGATTCGGCTTCGGAGGCACCCTCCTAGCGTTGTTCATGCGAGTTGGCGGAGGGATATATACGAAAGCCGCTGATGTAGGAGCAGACCTTGTTGGGAAGGTTGAGAAGAATATACCTGAGGACGACCCTAGAAACGCGGCTGTTGTAGCCGATCTGGTAGGCGATAACGTTGGAGACTGCGCTGGAATGGCTGCTGACATATTCGAATCTTATGAGGTTACGATCGTCTCCTGTATGATACTAGGTTTAGCGATTACGCCTTTCGATATGAAATGGATCATATTCCCGCTTCTCGCCCGCGGTATCGGAGTGGTAAGCACGATAATAGGGACCTACGCGGTTTCCTTATGGCCGGATAGATTGACGAAAGGAGACGCCTTTAGAGCGATGGATCTTTCTTACGATCTTTCCGCTGCAATTTCAATTGCAAGCTTCTTCGTTTTGGCAGGACTTTACGTTCATGATTATAGAGTCTTCCTTGCGACAGCGGTAGGGGTCCTCCTAGCGATAGGATTCAATAAGATAACTGACCACTTCACAAACCCGAGGAAGCGGACTGTCGATCGATTGGCGAAAGCTTCTCAAACAGGTGCAGCGACCGAGATCCTCGAAGGCTTAGCCTTAGGCTTCGAAATCACTGTTTGGGCTCTTCTAATAATTGCGATAACGATCGTCGCGTCAATCCTCTTCTTCACAGGGTCCTCGATCATCTTCGCTATGTATGGAATCGCTCTAGCGGGAATAGGGATGCTAACATTGACCGGCAACAATGTGTCTATGGATACGTACGGCCCGATCGTCGATAACGCTAATGGAATAGGAGAGATGGCTGGTCTTGAACCTCAAGCCCGCCAGATAATGGCTGATCTAGACGCAGCGGGTAACACGACGAAGGCGGTTACGAAAGCGATCGCTATAGCTTCAGCCGTGCTTGCAGCGGTTTCGCTCTTCGGCGCTTACACAGAAACCACTGGGCTTCAAAAGCTCGGTCTCAATATTGCGTATCCACTTGTCTTCGTCGGCTTGCTGATTGGAGGAGCTCTCCCATTCCTATTCAGTTCGATCTCGATTCGAGCGGTTAGACGCGCCGCCTCACTCATAGTGAATGAGGTCCGTTCCCAATTCAAAATTCCCGGAGTAATCGAAGGAAAGGTTTCGCCGGACTACGCTAAAGTAGTGACTATATGTACGTCTGCCGCTCAACGAGAGTTGTTCAGCCTCGCTCTACTAGCTATCTTGACTCCGATCGCTATAGGCTTCTTGTTGAGAGAGGCAGCTCTAGGAGGCTTCCTCGCCGGGATCATAGTTACAGGTCAATTGCTAGCTGTCTTCATGGCGACTTCTGGAGGGGCTTGGGACAACGCGAAGAAGAAGATTGAAGACGGGTTCTATGGAGGGAAGGGCTCTGAGGAACATAAAGCCTCAGTGATATGCGATACCGTTGGAGACCCGCTTAAAGATACCTCGGGACCAGCATTGAACCCTATGATCAAAGTGATCAACCTGATTTCTCTACTGTTCGCACCTATGATCCTACAGTTCAAAGATCAACCTTTCATGACAGGCGTCTTCTCCGTCGCGTTGATCGCGATCGTTGGAATCGTCGTATGGCACAGCAAACGCGAAACAGCCTCAGCCAAAGAATAGAGCAGCGCACC
>CAZHMI010000008.1:0-37312 GCA_964533795.1 uncultured Candidatus Bathyarchaeia archaeon | reverse complement strand
TCGTTTTTCCGAAAAAAGCTTTAATACCCCTACAGTTTCCTGATTAGCGAAGGTATCTTAAATGTCACGGGCAGAACAACAGAATGCACTAGTCCTATGGTTCAAAGATGTTGGAAAAGACGACGTAGCATTGGTCGGCGGCAAGTGCGCAAGTCTCGGCGAAATGACCAACGCTGGAATACCTGTCCCTCCAGGCTTCGCTGTAACAGCATACGCTTACCAGAAATTCATAACAGACACAGAAATCTCGAAGAAGATCTATCAGACTATCAAAGAGACCGTGAAGGATCCTAAAGACCCTAAACAATACGAAGTTGCGTCTAAGCAAGTCAGGCAGCTAATCGAATCAACGCCTATGCCGAAAGAGACCGGTGAAGCGATTAAGAGGGAGTACCAGAAGCTCTCGAAAGAGTCTGGCTCATCTCACGTCTTCGTTGCAGTTCGTTCGTCAGCAACCGCTGAAGATCTTCCTGACGCATCCTTTGCTGGACAGCAGGAAACATTTCTGAATGTACGAGGAGAGGATGAACTCCTACATACCGTTCGGCAATGTTGGTCTAGCCTATTTACTCCCAGAGCGATCTTCTACAGAACGGAGAAAGGCTTCCCTCATGAAAAGGTCTTCATAAGCGTAGCGGTCCAGAAGATGGTGAACTCTAAAGCCGCCGGAGTCATGTTCACGCTGGATCCGGTAACTGGCGACAGAGATAAGATAGTTATAGAGGCTAACTGGGGTCTAGGAGAGATCGTCGTTTCGGGTTCAACAACTCCAGACCGTTTTGTCATCGATAAGAATACTCTAGAGATTATTCGTAAGGATATCTCAAAGAAGACGATTGAATATATTAGAGATGCCAAAACAGGAAAGACTATCCATGCAGAAGTTCCAGCTGAAAGACAAAACCTTCCCTCACTATCTGAGGATGAAGTTAAGCATTTAGCCCAACTGGCAAAGAAGATCGAGGAACACTACAAGAAGGCGCAAGACATAGAGTTCGCTGTCGATAGAGACTTGAGGTTCCCGGAAAACGTATACATAGTCCAGTCTAGACCTGAAACTGTCTGGAGCTTCAAAGAAGCTCCTCAAAGAATCGAAATCTCGAAACCTACGGTCGAACGCGTGGCAGTCATAAAGGGACTGCCGGCCAGTCCTGGATATCATGCAGGAAAAGCCAAGATAGTGACGACCTTAGAAGATGCTGGCAAGCAGATGAAGAAGGGAGACATCCTCGTCACAAAGATGACAAACCCTGATTGGGTCCCCTACATGAAGGTAGCTGGGTCCATAGTTACGGACGAAGGTGGAGTAACGTGTCATGCGGCTATAGTGAGTAGAGAACTCGGAATACCTTGCATCGTTGGCACAAGAGAGGCTACAAGAGTTCTGGTCAGCGGCAGCGACTATACTGTTGATTCAAAGTCTGGAGTTGTATATGAAGGAATAATTGAGGAGATCGCAAGAACGGCTCTTGCGCCAGCTGCAATGGCCAATGTTTCTGCTACAACGGCTATGCCGATGTTTGTGCCAACAGCAACGAAGATCTACGTCAACCTATCGATTCCTGAAGTTGCTAAGAAAGTATTCGATGAATCGCAACCGGATGGAGTTGGGCTTCTTCGTGCTGAACACCTCATGCTTTCTGTCGGCAAGCATCCGAGACTTCTAATTGAAGAAGGCGGTGCTCAGAAGATGGTGAACGCCTTTGCTGAAGGAATTCGTAAAGTCGCTGAAGCATTCTTTCCCAGACCGATTGTGTACAGGTTCCTCGACTTCAAGCCTGACGAATTCCTAGGGATGCCCGGCGGAGAGAAATATGAAAGAGATGCGGGTCATGTTGGCCCGAACCCCTTGATAGGATACAGAGGCTGTTTTAGATACGTCAAGGAACCTGATGTCTTTAGACTTGAATGCCAAGCCATAAAGAAAGTTCGAAACGAGTATGGTCTCAAAAACGTTTGGGTTATGTTGCCTTTCGTAAGAACTGTCGAGGAGTTCTCAAATGCAAAGAAGATTATGGATGAAGAGGGGTTAAGGCGAACGCCCGACTTCAAGCTTTGGATCATGGTCGAAGTACCCAGCACATGCTTCTTGGTGGACAAGTTCACAGAAGCAGGAATTGACGGAATATCATTCGGAACGAATGATTTGACTATGCTAATTTTAGGAATAGATAGGGATGACGCTTCAATACAAGAGATATACGATGAAAGGAATTTAGCTGTCCTTAGGGCGATGAGCCATGTCATAAGGATTTGCCGTGAAAACAATGTCACTGTATCGGTCTGCGGTCAAGCACCATCAAACTACCCGGAAATCGTTGAATTCTTGGTTCGAGAAGGTGCTACAAGCATGAGCGTGAACCCGGACAAGGTCATAGAGACAAGAATGATGGTCGCAAGCATTGAACGGAAATTGCTCCTCGAAGAACTACGTAAAGCTAGGGAGAGTCAAAGCGAGATGAAACCCTTCTTCAAACCCAACTGGGCAAAAGAACTGAGCTGAACCCAAGCATTCCGTAGTGCCGTCTTTATCTTGACCCTGTTGGACACAGAGGACATTGTTGATTTCATTACGTTAAACTACTCAAATGCAAAGAAGATAGTTGAAATCGGAGTGGGCAGCCTGCCTTCAGTAGCAATTCCTGTGAAGAAGAGACTCCCATCAACGACTGTTATCGTTGTTGATGTGGATAGGACTAGGGTAAGGGAGATCGAACAGGAACACCCTGAATTAGTTGCGATCAAAGATGACGTATTTCGACCGGAATATGCAATCTATCGTGGAGCCTCGCTTATCTACGCCATTAGACCTCCACCGGAACTGATTCCGGCGGTCAGCAAGCTATCGAAGGCTGTGAACACGGATGTGTTGATACGCCCTTTGTCTAGTGAAGAGGCTGGCTTCAACTTTTCGCCCAAGTGGAAGTTTGTGAGACACGGTAAAGCGACTTTATACTGGCTTAAACTGTCCCAATAAGACAAGAGTTCTTGTAGGTACTTGCATTTTTAACAGTCCTTATTGAAGTAATTAATGTAGAGCACTATGACCGAAGCTAACAATCGAACAATTTCTTTTGATCTCGAAGAGAACAGGCTAATTGAAGAAGTCAAGAAGCAGGAAGCCAAGCGTGTTCTCATTCAACTTCCGAACGGCCTAAAGTCGAAAGGCGCATATTTGTCAAAATTAATTGAAGAGCGGACCGGTGCAACCGTGTTCATTTCTTCAAAGCCTTGTTACGGCGGTTGCGACCTCCCGATCTGCACTGCGAAAGCTGTTAAGGCAGATCTAGTAGTCCATTATGGACATGCACCCTTTACGACGCGAAAGGAGATTTCAGTCATCTATCTATTTGCAAAGGCAACACTTGATTTGACGCAACTATTGAATAAGATTCGAACATTTCTTGGAGGGCCGAAAAAGATAGGTATTGGAACAACAATCCAACATTTGCACACACTGGAGGATTTTAAACGCTCACTAGAGGATTTAGGATGCGAAGTAATCATCCCATCCGGGGGAAAAAATGCCAGACTCAAAGGACAGATAATAGGATGCGACTATAGCTCACTGAAGCATATCTCAGAGAAGGTCGACATATTCCTAGTAATAGGGAGTCCCTTCCACGGTCTTGGAGCAGCATTAACACTAGACAAGCCAGTTATTCTAGCGGATCCCTACTCGAACTCTGTATCGAATTTAGAAGCCTATAAGAGAAGAATCCTCAAGCAACGCTACGCTTTCATAGAGAAAGCCAGGAAAGCAAAGGTTTTCGGGTTGCTCTTGAGTACAAAAACCGGGCAATTCAACTTGAACCTTGCATTAGTCCTACGAGAACTTCTCGCAAAGGCGGGTAAAACAGTCACAATGTTGGTCGACGAAGAGATCGTTCCCGAATATCTGTCCAATTTCATGAGCATCGAAGTCTTTGTTGATATCGCATGCCCAAGGCTCGCCACAGATGATCCCAGTAGATTCGGAAAGCCTATACTGACTCCACATGAAGCCATGGTCATTGCCAATAAAACTAGCTGGAACGATTTGATAATAAGCGGATTCTTCTAGCGTCTATTCTATTGTCTAGCAATGGTACCGAGAATCCGGAGGATTAATAAAAGTCTTGAGGAAGAAGAGACTAGAAATACTGTTAAGCAAGCTGAAAACACTCCAGTTCCCTAAAATGGACTTGGAGCAATACTCGATCCCAGCGAACTTAGCCGCAGAGATGCTGTATATTGCTGGCTCAATTTACAATGATATCTATAGGAAGAGTGTTCTTGACTTAGGAACCGGCGCTGGCCGCTTAGCCATTGGAGCCCACCTGTTAGGAGCTAAGCAAGTCGTGGGAGTCGATGTGGATCCTTCAGCTATCGCGATCGCAAGAAACAATGGGGCTGAGGTAGGTGTCAAGGTTGAATGGGTAATCGCAGATATCGAGGCAATCAGAGGACCTTTCGACACAGTCATAATGAATCCTCCTTTCGGAGCTAGAATTCCACATAAAGACAGAGTCTTTCTATCGAAAGCCTTGGATGTCGGGAAAGTTGTATACTCTTTGCACAAACGTTCTACAAGACGATACTTGCTGAACTTCATAGCTTCGAGAGATAGGATGGTTCACGGCCTATTCGAATTCAACCTTGAGATTCCCAAAATGTTCAGTTTTCATGAGAAAGAGAAGTACCCAGTGGAAGTTGATCTCTATAGAATCTTGCTTCGTTCCAAAATTGCCAGAATGTAGATTTGCGACATATTTTAGATTTAATCTCACGTAAGTCACGGTAGAATATGACTTTGGAAAACCGTTATCATGGTACTGGTAGGCTATATTGGATGTATACGTTCGACGTTGGCTGAAGACTGAGGCCAGCCTTCTTGGAAGACCCGGCGAGCCTGCCCTAAATAGATGCAGAACCAGTAGAAGTTGCTGGGAGCGAGGTTCTAGTCAGCGCCAAGAGACATCATACACAATTGTAGTTCAAATCACAATGGCCGCACCATAAGGGACGCCCCCTCTTCATTCCTGATTGTTAGAGGAGGAATCGCCTGACTCCTCTTTCTTATGGCGTAATCTCATAATGGCGACGAGAAAAAAGTTTCGAAAGGCACGCTTTCAGAGCCTGAACTCTGGGCTGTTGTCAAACAACTCCTGATACATTCGAGTGAATATAGCTATGTAGTCATTTGCACGGTTAGTGGCCACGAAGAGAGACTTTCCTTCATTCTCAATAGTGGAGAGAAAACCCTTCTCTTTCAAGAATACAATATATTCCTGCCCGATCTTCGAATTGAGGTCACACCGGTTAACTATATTCGTAAACGTCTTTGGTGACTTGCAGAAGGTCAGCATTTCCCAATAGATCTCATATCGGGTTCTTCTGGCCTTCACTTCAGCGGCCCTCCAGCTGCTCAACCAGTTCTCTTTCTACCTTAGCGCTTTCATTAAGCCTATGTTCCCAAGTCGACGAATACCTATCATAAGAACGTGGTATGAATATACCTGAAAAACTGACTAGGAAGCTTCCAATGGTTGCTAAGGCCAGAAGCAGAATGTAGCCGAAAGATGCTCCTGACATCACGTTCATTATGGTGTTTATTAGAATAATGATTCCGTTGATGAAGAAGCAGACTCCGGCAATCTTGCTTACCAAAGTCAGTTTTTGTATCGTTGATTTGTTTTCTCTATAGTAAGCCATCATTCCGACGATTAAGCCTGTCAGATTTTCATCGACCAAGACCTTCACCCAAAAATGGCTTTCATGATGCGCACAGACAAATTTAGTTCAGATTACTATAGTAACGCCAAGGGCACACTAATTCATTATCCCGCATCAGAGAAGACCCAAAACCCTCTGATTTACGTGCTGTCTTCAAGAGAAATTGAAACAGTTAGGTCAAGTTTTCTGTCTTCTATTTGTATCAGCTGCTAATGTCATCCATGCTCTTCATTTCTTACTTCTCGATCTCGTTGCAAACAATGCTATTCCTAATACGGCAAGAGCGATTCTGGGTACAATGAACTCCCAATAGATCAATCGTGTTCCCGCTGAAGTCACTGATATTGCTGGTGCAAACCAAGAGCATATTGCCGCTATGACCGATAGTGCAACGTGCAACTCCAATAACGACTCGTCTAGTATTCATGCTCCGCAAGGGAGAAATAGACCGGACGACACCCTAGAGTGAGAAGCTCAATGTTTCTAGAAGAGAGGTTCTTAGAAGAACAGAGGAATGCAGTGATTCTGCTTTCAATTATTCTAGTCTCCGGTTCGCCTTGGCTGTACAAGAAAGGTTTGGATGGGCTAGGATGTTTCCGCGAGATGTCGCTCACTGGTTCGGATGGATAGGTTTCGGTCTTCTCGCCGTTTCCGCTGCATATTCTGGTCTCAAGAGAGGCTTTCCGAAGAGCGTGAAGCTCTGGCTGAGTGTACATTGCATTCCAGGCACTCTGTCTCTGGCCTTTACAGGCATCCACATTATCAACAAGTTCATCCGGCCTAAACCCGGTATGGCTCTCAGCTTCATCACTTTCGACTTGATGGCGATAATTGTATTGGGCGGTATCGCGGGAAGATACGTACAAGTAAAATTCGTTAGAGAATACTGGAGACTTTTTCACATACCGCTGACTTTAATCTTCTATCTCCTACTGGCAATACATGTACTGCAGAAAAGCGGACTCATTTGACTCATCGCACATTTTGAGCGGAATGTGTTCTTAGCCCACTGTAGGAACTCTGAGAAAGAATCTCTCTTATTACAGTAGAGTATATTAATCTCGACAACTCTTGTAAGAGATGCCACATCAACAATGGAATGCATGAAACGTTCAATTCGTGAACGTGGCACATCTTAGAGGACAAAGAAGACATGCCAAGGAGAATGAAGGAAAGCGGGCAACTCGTTGTTCCAGGCGAAAAGCTAGGTGTCGTTGAGGAGTTCAGCCCTGGGCGAGGAGCATACGAGGAAAATGGAACAATATATGCTCAACTGGTAGGGCACACTCTTGTTGATCTATTAAAGAAAGTCGTTTCTGTGCATCCTAGAGTCAGGACCCCGATCATCCCAACAGAAGGGGCTACTGTGCTAGGCATCGTTGCCAATGCGCAGGGAAGAGTTGCCACAGTCAATATTCTTAAGATTGATGATCATGTGCTGCAAACACCATTCGTCGGAGTGCTTCACATCTCATCATCAAGTCCCCGCTACGAGAAGGATATGGCGGATGTATGTAAGGCCCTCGATATTGTTAGGGCCAGAGTTATGAACGTTAAGAATAGAGATCCTCAACTGACTACGATTGGAAGAGGATTGGGAGTTGTAAAGGCATTTTGCTCGAGATGCGGGCATGTTTTAGTTCGAAAAGGTCACGCATTGCAGTGCGAGGGCTGTGGTAATATCGAGAGAAGAAAGATAGCGGAAGATTATGGAAGAGATTTAGCCTAGAGGTGGAGCCTTTGAAAGTCAAGGTGTTAAAGAGAGCAAAGAATGAGTTGAAGCTTGAGATAGAGGGGGAAGGCCATACTTTTTGCAATTTGCTGCAAAATGTTCTGTTAGAAGATAAGGATGTTGAAATTGCTGGATATGATTTACCGCATCCATTGTCTTCCGCTCCTATAATTTACATCAGAATGAAAGGAGAAAAGGCTCCTGAGAAGACATTGATGAGAGCGTTAGACAAGATTAAAGGTCGCACGGATGATTTTTTGATGAAGTTTAACGAGGCAGTAGAAAAGACTGCATGACCTATAAAAAGATAGCAGAAGTATTGATGGACAGAAAACTTGCCAGATTTGGAGACTCTTACGTGAACTTCATATTTTCTTTCGCCTTGACTCGAGTAAGGCAAGAGCCTCAAGGCGTAAGAGTAAGCGACCAAGTTTTGGCTGGCGCTGCTGTCAAGACTGGGCTACGAAAACTCCTTCCTAGAAGAACGAAGAGAAACGACGTTGCGAACTCCGTAGAGTCGCTCCTCGTATATGGATGGTTAAATGGCATCATAGGTTTAGAAGAATCCGTTCGGATCTTGGAGAAGGATATTCAAACCCCATCTGATGCTGTTGCCAAGCTCGCTGAAGAGATTCTGCGCAGAATTGAGGGGAAAGCCGATCGTGGAGTTGAAGACAATAAAGAGAGAAATCCGTATAGTAGGAGTTGATGACGCTCCTCTAGCTACAAAGAGAGCAAATCGAGTAGACATCTTCGGAGTCGTATACAGAGGCGGCTACTGGTTCGATGGTTTAATGAAAGGTGATGTTGAAGTCGACGGAATTGACGCTACTGAAAGAATAGCTCAAATGATCTTGATATCTCGCCATTTTAAACAGCTCCGAATCATAATGTTACACGGCCTGACATTTGCAGGGATGAACATAGTTGATCTAAGAACCCTCTATGACATGACACAATTGCCAACCATAGTGGTAATGGATAGAAAGCCGAGAATGGCAGACTTTGAAGAAGCAATTGAGAAACTCGAGAACTCTCAACTCAGGAAAACTGCATTGAACGCTGCTGGTGAAATAACCCAAATAAGAACTAAGCTGAACGCTAAGCCGATCTACGTGCAATTCATAGGCTTGAAACTTGACCAATTGAAGGAGGTTATGAACGTCTCCTGTACAAGAAGTAGATTGCCCGAGCCGATAAGGGTCGCCCATATGATTGCCTCGACAGGACAGACTCCAAAAAGATTAAATTCATGACGTTGTAAGAGCCAGTAGGCGGTCTGTTCAAAGATGCAATTCTGCCCAAAGTGCGGAACTACTCTTATGCCAGCGAAGGAAGATCGAAGAGTAGTTCTGAGATGCCCGAAATGCAATTATGTTACGAAGAAATCTACGAGGGCTGTGTCGAAGATTCGGCAAGAGAAAGAGAAGATAGTAGTGATAGGGAAGGAGGAACAGAAGATAAGGACATTGCCGAAGACCAAGGCAGAATGCCCGAAGTGCGGACATAACGAGGCATTTTACTGGATGGTTCAGACAAGAGGCGCTGATGAATCATCAACTCAATTCTTTAGATGCATCCGATGCGGAGCAACTTGGCGGGAAACCTCGTAGTATCGAATCCCCAATTCCTTCAGATAGACCTTAAGGCATAAATCACAAATTTGATCATTGTAGAGAGTGATAAGGCTTAGAATGAAAGGCTGAGAACAAAACATAAAGGTGAAAAGGAATATGTTTAAGGCTACCGTAAGTGACGCTCGACTTTGGAAGAATCTTCTTGGAGCTATATCCACCCTTATCGATGAAGCTGACTTCAACGTTACCTTAGACGGCATGAAGCTGCGTTCCATGGATCCTTCACATGTCGCCATGGTCGACTTTGAATGGCCCAAGACTGCATTTGAAGAATATGATTGCAGTCAATCCACAAGGATAAAGCTCAACTTGGCGAGTATGCTAAAGCTTTTGAAACGAGTCAAGAGCGAAGAGACATTAGAATTGACTTACGACGAAAATACAAAGAAATTGAGCATCGCAGTAAAAGGAAAAATAAAGAAGAACTTTACCATGCCCACCTTGGAACCGTCTGAAGAGGAAGTCCCAACTCCTAAGATTGCGTTCAATTCAAGATTGAAGATTACCAGCTCCAGCTTGAAGGAAATAATCGACGACACTCAAGCAGTAAGCGACAGTATGATACTTGAGACTACACCTGAGAAAGTAGTGGTGAAGGCAGCGGCTGAATTGAGTAGCGCTACGATAGAGCTGGACAAAGGAAGCGAAGCCCTCTTAGAGCTGCAGGTGAAGGAGCCCTCGAAGGCCACGTACAACCTGAACTACTTAGCTGAGATAGTGAAAGCTGGAGCCATGACATCTGAAGTCGCGACTGCCGAATTTTCGACAAATATGCCGATTAAGCTGGAGTTTGAGATCCCTCAACAAGGACGACTTCTGTATTATCTAGCCCCAAGAATAGAAGCAGAGTAAGAAGAACGAAATGCCAGTAGAGAACGATTACCCAAAATACGATTATGTGAAATATCCTTTTACAATAGAAGCCGCAAGATATGTCAGCGGCCTAGACTTAGAAATACAAGACTTGGCAGCTAATGTTCTAGACAGAGCTGAAAAAAGGATAGAGGAGGCCATAGCCAGCGCAAAGATATCTCAAGAATCGCAAGATAATATGGTAGAGATTCTCTCTTTCCCAACAGCAATAATGTTGCTCAGCATTATAGGCGACGAGAGGCTGATAAGAAGATATGCGCTTGCTGAGTCGAAAAGAGCTTACGAGCTCCTTAGAAAAGACACAGCAGCCAACATAATCGAAATAGCTAAAAACACTTTTGGCTGGAAGATAAGACAGGGGAAGACGATCGAAGAGAGCTACTATGAGTGCGCTTTGCATTTCACAAACTATCTTAGAAATGTAACAAGTATTCATGAACCCGAGTGGAAACTCGCAAATCGTATACTCAGCCGTGGATATGTTTACTTAACGAAAGATGAGACGTCTAGGCTTCTCCTCGAAGAAATTCAGAGAAAGATTCTAGACAGATCTAAAAGAACTACACTAGAAATCCCTAGCGCTCTTGTTCCAAGAGTAGAAGAAATCAGAAAGATGATAGAGGCTAGAAAAGGCTTCATGAGAATAGAAGTGCCTAGAGCTGCTGTCTACGCTGCTATGCCGCCTTGCGTGCGGAATCTATATGATGCGCTATTCGCGGGAAGGAATCTATCCCACATGGGAAGATTCACCTTAACCTCATTCTTGGTAAATGTAGGAGTTAGCGAAGAAGACATAGTTAAGACTTTCAAGGCTGCAACGGACTTTGATGAGAAAAAGACGAGATATCAGGTTGAGCACATAGCTGGCAGAAGAGGTGCGAAGAGAAAATATACCCCGCCGAGATGCGAGACACTGAAGACGCATGGGGTATGTGTAAACCCGGACGATTTATGCAAGCAAATCAAGCATCCTCTCACCTATTATCGGAGAAAAGTCAGATCTCTCTTTAAGAGAGGATGGAAACCTGAAACCGGTTGAAGATTTCGTTAAGGAAAGATTTAGCGAGTATTACATGAAGAACTCTCGAAATGTTGAGCCTCCTCCTTCTATCGATAAGAGAGAGTTCGGGTTCATTCTATTCAAAGAAAGAATTATGGTGCGGCACAAGAGTTTCAGAACATCTCAAGAGCTTGCACAGTTTCTGGAAAATACCGCTCCTTCCGACGCTTATCACTCGACCGCCTATTACTCTAGGCCCGAAGAGGCTATGGAGAATAAAGGCTGGCTCGGCGCTGATCTCTGTTTCGACATAGATGCTGACCACATCCCTACTGCCTGCAAAGCAGTTCATGACAGATGGACTTGCAAGGATTGTGGCGCCACCGGTGTTGGAAGCCCTCCAGACGTGTGCCCAAAATGTCGAAAGGAAAGGATCGATGAGGAGACGTGGCTTTGCGAGGTGTGTCTGGATAAAGCGAGAACTGAAGCAATAAAATTAGTGGATATGCTGGAGAGAGATTTCGGTCTTTCCAAGAATGACATGAGCACCTTCTTTTCGGGCCATAGAGGCTATCACCTCCATGTGAAAGCGGATGAAGTAAAACAGTTGAACGATACTGAACGAAAAGAAATAGTAGACTATGTGCTCGGGCTTGGACTTGATCCTAATCTTCATAGACTTCGCCAAGGGGCTTCAAACAGCATAAAATTCCAAGCTGGCGATATCTCAGATCTCGGATGGAGAAGCAGATTAACGAGGGGACTGCTCGAAATCATGAGCAATTCTAATGAAAGAGAATTGGCTGATCTAGGGTTGAAGAGGAGAACGGTCAGGGAGATACTTGAAATTAGAGAGCGAGTTTCCAAGGAAGAGTTCACAACAGCTATGTGGAAAATCTTCTACAGAATCGGGCCAAAGACTTGGCAGAGAATAGTTGACGAGCGCTCTGCGAAAATAGATACAGTCGTCACCACTGACATTCACAGGCTGATAAGGCTCGCTGGAACACTCAATGGTAAGACTGGATTGAAAGTTGTGAATGCACCTATGGAGAACCTGGAAAGATTCGACCCCTTTAAGGTAGCCGTGGCATTTACAGGAGAAGATACCGTATACATCAAGGAAGCCCCACAGTTTAGGCTGGGAGAGGAGGTTTTTGGACCTTACCGGAGTGAGAAGAGAACGCTCCCAAGAGCGGCTGCTATACTACTCGTTTGTAAGGGAAAAGCCGTCCCGGTGACCAGTTGACTTGTACGATGAATTGTACGGGGCTTGGAAGAGAGAGAAGCTTCATCCGGAACTTCAGCCTTTACATGAAGATTTCTACGGCCAAGCAAGTGAGTACATTAAGAGACTAAAGGAAAACCAGAGAATGATCGACGATAAGACTCTTAAAGCTAGACTTCTCCACAACGAGATCGAGAATGCCAAGAAATTCGTATCTGAGCTACTGGATTTAAGATTCAAGAAGATGATTACTGCCGCGGAAAAAGACATTCAAATACCAGCCAACTGCCTAACAAGAGAGGATCAGATGATCTATAACACGACGGTAGACGTAGTGAAGATTTTCGATAAGATGAGGAGGAACATAACGGACGGAAGGAGATTTGAGGCGACTGTAAGAATAGAACAAGGTAAAACCAGAACGATGCTTCTTCGATTTACTCAGGAGATGCCGGCTGTGATCGGCATTGATATGAAGACATACGGTCCATTCAAAGTGGAGGATGTGGTTGCACTCCCTATCGAGAACGCGGAAGCACTCATACGTCAGGGAGTGGCAGTAAGAATAGACATCGGAGAAGAGTGAAACTCAGAATTACCTTACTGGTTTCACTACACTGTCTTTTCAGTAGGAATTTCACCTGCGATAGCCCTGCAATGTGGGGTTAGAGTGAACTTGCTTAAGAATTCTGTCACGAACTTGATAGACAAAATGAATAAATAACTCTCGGATTGGTTCTACTATGCCATCATAAGGTAATCAACATGAAGGCTCCAAAAGAACTTAACACGTACTGTCCAAAATGCCACCACCACACTTCGCACTCCGTCTCGCTATACAAGAAAGGAAAGGAACGCACCTTGGCGGCCGGAGTTAGACGGCATGAAAGAGAGAAGCACGGATATGGCGGCCAGAAATGGCCAGAGTTGAAGCGAACCGCAAAGACAACCAAGAAGCAACTGTTGAAATTGAAATGCAAGACCTGCGGCCATGTTTTGCAAAGATATGGAATAAGGCTTAGAAAACTTGAGATTGGAGGGTAGAAGCCGCGTGAGTAAGAGAGAGTTGATACCTAAACCACGGAGCAGATTCCTGAAGGTTAAGTGCGGCAAGTGTGGAAATGAGCAAGTAGTCTTCGAGAGAAGTTCAATGATTATCAAGTGCAACATTTGCGACGAGGTGTTAGCAGAGCCAAGTGGAGGAAAGATTAAGCTAAAGGCGGAAGTCACTCAGGTGCTGGAGTGAAACGGAGGGAAATGGTGATCTCTGTCCAGAATCAATACCCCGATGTTGGCGACCTTGTAATAGCCACAGTGGTCAGAGTTGTCGATTATGGAGCCTATGTTAAGCTTGACGAATATCAAGGGAAGGAAGGGCTGATTCACATCTCTGAAATTTCTACAACTTGGGTGAAGAATATAAGAGATCACGCGAGAGAAGGGCAGAAACTGGTCCTTAAAGTTCTTAGAATAAATCCTCAAAGAGGACAAGTAGATCTCTCCTTAAGGAGAGTGACTGGCAGAGAAAAAGCCGAGAAGATGCTTCAATGGAAGAAAGAGAAGAAAGCTGAGTCTATTATTAAGAGCGCCTCGGAGAAAATTAGGATCGAACCGACCGCCATAGAGATGATTAAACAGAAAGTTTCTGAGAAGTACGACAGCCTATATGATGCTTTTGAAGACTCTTTGGAAGACGGCGAAGAGGTGTTTGTTAAGCTAGGAGTACCTAGCGACTTGGCGACTGCCCTAAGTGAAGCCGCCAAATCCAAGATTAGATTAGAGAGAGCGAAAGTGAAAGCGACGGTTGAGTTGACATGTGTCAAGCCGAGCGGAATAGAGGTTATAAGAACTGCGTTGCTCAACGCAAAAAAGGTTAGAAAACCAAGGGGCACCGACATCAGAATTTATACTGTTGGATCTCCACACTATCGAATAGAGGTTACGGCAAAAGACTACGGTGAGGGAGAAAGAACTCTGAATGAAACTATCGATGAAGCTCTAAGAACGATAAAGAACCTTGGAGGAGAGGGGCGCCGAATAGGTTGAAATGGCAGATAAGAAGATGTATCAAATGTGGACAATACACTCTAAAAGAAATCTGCCAGAAATGCAACGTTGAAACAGTCAACCCGCACCCAGCCAAATTCTCGATCGAAGATCGATACGCCAGATACAGAATTCAGAAGAAAGTGAACGCAGATGAAAACGATCATAAAAGAGACCAATGTTAAGCCGAAGGAACCTACGATTGTGGAGGGGCTGCCAGGATTAGGCTCTGTAGGAAAGATAGTTGCTCTATATCTCATTAGACAACTTGAAGCAAAGAAGATAGCCACTTTGTACTCACCTCATTTTCCCTATTACGCTTTAATAGACAAATACGGTGTCGCTCGCTTGCCGAAGAATGATCTTTATCTTTCCAAACAGAACAACCTAGAACTTGTAATCATTACAGGTGATTGCCAACCTCAGACCGCGTACGGTCAGTATGAGGTGGCTAACAAGATCGTTAGCTACGCTAAGAAATACTCGGCGAAACTTATCATTACGGTTGGCGGGTATAGCTCAAGCGAAAGAACAGAGCCCAAAATTGTTGGTGCGGCTTCAGGAACTGAACTCGTAGACAAATTGACATCACTTAACGTTCTAGTCAACAAGACCGGCATACCAATAGTAGGCGTCGCTGGCCTCATTCTTGCCTTGGCAAAGTCAAGAGGAGTTGATGCGATGTGTTTACTCGGAGAGACTATCGGTTATGTTCCCGATCCTAGAACAGCCAAGAGCGTTCTAGCAGTGCTCTCAAAGCTTCTGAAAATTTCAATCAATATGGATAAGATAGACAAAGAGATAGAGAGAATGAAGCGGATCGAGGAGAAGATAAAGGAAGCCGACCAAGGAATAGAGGCAGTAATTAGAGAAAGAAGAACAGAGGAGAAGGTAACTTATATATCCTGAACCAAAAGCTGTAAAGCGCGTATCCTCAAAGAAAGATGTCATATAGCCTTTTCATGTTACAATTGTGTAACTAAACGGTCGCACACGGTTGTAGTAGATTATGAGATCAACAAATGTCCCTTCACCTTTTAATCTATAGGCTTCAGCAAGACTAGGAAACGGAAAATGAGGGCTGTCTGAGGATCATTCAAATGAGTTTTCACCTTGATTATCTTGATAGGAGTAGTCGTATGTGGGATATGCGGCTGGCTTTCACTAAGGACAAGAATAGTCGACAAATCTGGCTTAGTCGCGGGATTCGTAGTAGGGATCTCAATCTTTGTTTTCCCTGAGGACGGTTGGAAATGGTTCACCATAATTCTAGTTTTCCATTTGGTTGCAGGCCAGTTTACGAAGTACAAGTATGAAGCGAAGAGAAGTAGAGGCTTTGCTCAAGAGAGAGGTGGAGCTAGAGCTTGGCAAAATGTATTCGCGAACGGCGGTTTCGCTACGTTGTTAGCGATTGGTGAGGGGATGTATCCCAGTGAGATATCTCTCGCTGGTTTCATTGGTGCGGTTGGAACGGCGACAGCTGACACATTAGCTACGGAGATCGGCTTGTTATATCCACGTGACCCAAGGTCGATAATAGACCCTAGAAAGAAGGTTCCGCCGGGTACATCTGGAGGCGTATCTCCATTCGGAGAATTTGCGACTTTGCTTGGCTCATTCATAATCGGCCTTGCGGCTTGGTTGCTTGGAGTGTTTCCTTCTCCTGAATGGAATCTCATGAGAGTGATGGCAGTAGCCTTGATTTCAGGTTTCTTGGGATGCACAGTCGATAGTATGATCGGAGCGACTGTTCAAGGGATGTTTCGATGCTCAATCTGCAATAAGATTACAGAAAGTAAGAACATTGTGGAGAACCGAGCGTCTATATCTCCGGCTGCGGGATAATAGATAACAATCTTGTCAATTTCATCTCTACTGGAATAGGAGCCTTTGTCGGAGTACTGGTCTATCTTTTCCTTTAGATGGTCTCACAGTTCAATGATGGATTTCCAAAAGCTACTCTTTGCTTACAGTTAGTATTTCCGTAGAACTGACTGCTATATTGTAGTTCATATTTCCGGTCCATGTAGCGCGAATGTGTATTGTACCAACATCCTTTGGCGCCCAAGAAGTCAAGTAGGATCCGTTGACGAGGTCGCCTGAAGCGAGGGGTGTCCATGTCTGGTTGTCAATGCTGTATTCAAGTATAACGCGTCCGCCAGATTCTTTGGGCGTTACATTACATGAGATCGTCGCATTTTGGCCCAAGACTAGGGATTGAGGCGATATCTCAAGAGTAATTGATGCATGGGCCTTATTGACGGCCAATGGTTGCGTCGGGCTCACAGACGATATGTATGTTCCTTTAATGCCTTGAAATGTTGCACGGACCAGATATGAACCCGCATTTGGCTTCCAAACGTAGTAGTATGCTCCATCCTCCGAAGTCGTGGCTGCTGATATTTCAGACCATGAGGTTCCATTATTAGTCGAATATATCAAGGTGACCCTCTGATCAGCCAACGGACCATTCGTGTAATTCAACGCACCTGATATCTCGACACTTTCACCGTAAGTAATGTTTGACTTGTCTATCCTGCAGGCGATGGAGGTCGTTTCTGCATAGAGTACCTTGTAGACGAAGACGAAGCGATTAGAAGAGGCGAAGACTTGCTCAAAGTAGTTAGATTCAGGTGCGGAACCAGGCGATATTCCCTGAGTCATTAGCAATCCGAGCGTAGATGACGTGGTTAAGCCATTATTGTCAGCTATAGTTTGATTTGATATCGTTTTATTTCCGACCGTGACCACGCGATAGTATTCCCTTATCGTTTGTTCTCCTTCTCCTTTGGTCTTTTCATAGTACCTTACAGTCTCATCGCCATATGTTGTCCCATTGCCTATCTTAGCCATCCAATACCACTTGCTTTCCTCTCCGTATCCGTAGAAACTTGTTTTCTGTTCTTGTTGATACCAAGTTATGAAGATCGTTACATGTGTAACATTGTATTTCTTCAGTACTGGAACGGCCTTCGTTTCATTCGATAGAAAGGTCATAGCGATAATAGCTATCTGTGTTGAGTTGATAGTTCCGTTGTCTGCTAGGGTACGTTTGTCAGCCATGGTCGTAATCCAGTATCCGTAATCCCACCAAGAGAATACAACAGCATCTTGAGGAAGATTCTCTTTCATCCAAGTCAAGGCTTCTAACCAATCGCTGGGTTGTTGCTCTACTGTAGGTAGACTCGACGTAACGATAGTAGCTGGAGAGTAAGCCGCTCTGATGGCTCTATTGAAAGTAGGCATGATTATCAGTAGAAGAATCAGGAGTATAGCGACTCCGAATTCTCTTCCAACTTTAGAGACAAAACGAGTCTTCCTCCGTGGAAATATTACAGCCTCCCGTAAGATGTCAACAGAAGGTTTGCCGAGTTCTATCACGGTCACAGCCGCTAGGAGAGATAGAGCGGGTGCCAGGATCAAAGTTAATCTAACTAGTGAAGATGCGAAATAGAGAGATGATAAACCAAATAGAATTAGAAATATGTCGCTGTTCCTTAGTCTTTGAGATGCGAAGAAGAACCCGAAGATGCCTAGCAATGAGATAATGCCAAATTCAAAGAAGAATGATGCCCATGTTGCTGGCCTATGCTCAGCTACAGATTCGACTAAAGGGAGGTCTAGTCTGGTTGAAGGATTTAGAACAGTCCAGAACTTTGAGCCGAGGCCGACGATCAAGCCTTGTTGCCAGAGAACAAATGCGCCTGCTCCAACTAAACCGAGGAAGCATAATACGGTGATCATCTTCTGCCTGACGCTTTTCAAATGGATGAAGATTTCATAGAGGCAAAGGAGTAGCAGAACTCCGAAGATGGCGACGGTTGACCATTCTTTAATGAAGCTGAACCCTAGATAGGGTAATTGCGATATTATTAGAAAATCCAAACCGTATGTGACGCCGTAGGATAGTAATAGTCTACGAGAATACCTGCCGACGATTACGAGGGCTGCTGTAAATAAGGCGATAAGTGACATAGGGTACCTAAAAGCGCCCCAACCCAAGCTCATGTAGGCCAAAGACAATCCAGCAAGTATCGCGTACAACAAAGAAGCGCGACTAGACTTGTTCGGCGAGATAGACCTGATATAGAACATGAAGAAGAGCAGCATAGCGAAGATGCCTATCGTCTCGTCATCGAAGAAGCCGGCTGATGTTCTGAACGCATGGGATGAATTGAAAGCCAAGAAGAGGGATGAAAGAAGCGCGACGCTACGGCTCCAAACATCCTTTCCAAGAAAGTAGAGAGCAACGCAGGTTGCTGCACCCATAATAACAGGGAAGAGGACGCAGAACTGATACAAACTCATTTCGACTCCAATCGACTTCAGAAAGAGGTAGACAACCGCCGCGCTAAAAGCAACCCCGGGATAGTTAGTAGTCGGAACGTCACGGCCCCAAGGATACCATGTCATATGGTCGTACCAATTGAACCAAGATGTGAAGCCGTTCTTCACTACGTATTCTGTCATTCTGTACTGTTGGTAGGGGTCGAATTCTGAAAGATAGAAACCCCACCGAACAGGTTGGAGACGAATCAATGCCGCTATCGTCACTATCGCGGCGATACAGAAGAAGCTGATAACAGCCCCCTTCGAAACACCTTCAACAAAAGTCTTGATTCCTCGTATCCTCGGTGCGAGCGCCTCTCTACCTACTCTTTCTGCGAGTAGGTCTCTAAGTCGAGAGGCAGTGGACACTTATCGAACACCTCAAGGGCTTCTAACAATAGATCGGTATCATCGTTATTTAGATTGCGGTCGTTTTTAGAGAAAACATGTCAAAGTTAAAATGTAACTCTGCCTTTCCTTTTCACTCTAGGCTTGGAGCGCGAATCAATTGAAGAATCTAGTCGTCGGAGAAGTCCCGAAAGGTCGTTCATCTCAGGAGTATGAAGAAGAAACGATGTCTTGGTGGGATGAAAATCACATCTATGAAAAAGTGAAAACCCTGATAAAGGATGGATCGAAGTTTTACTTTCTCGATGGCCCCCCTTACGTCACAAACCCTCCCCATGTTGGAACCGCTTGGAATAAGATATTGAAAGATCTTGTCATTAGGTTCAAGCGTATGAGGGGCTACAATGTTAGAGATCAACCTGGATACGATTGCCATGGCCTACCTATAGAAGTAATGGTGGAGGAACGTTTAGGAGTAAAGACCAAGAAAGAAATAGAGGAAAGGATCAAAATCGAGAATTTCATTGAGAAGTGTAAAGAATATGCTAAAGACAACCTCGAGAAACAGACAACAACATTCAAGAACCTCGCCATATGGATGGATTGGAATAACCCGTACGTAACATTTGAAAACGAATACATAGAGTCTGTCTGGTGGACAATAAAGAGAGCTGAAGAAAAAGGCCTACTTCAGAAAGGCTTAAAGGTCGTACATTGGTGCCCTCGATGTGAAACCGCTCTCGCAGGCTATGAAGTCACAGATGAATACAGACTTGTAAAAGACCACTCGATATACGTTAAATTCCCCATATCTGGAAGAGAAAGAGAGTACATTCTGATATGGACAACAACACCATGGACCTTGCCTGCCAATGTGGCCATAATGGTAAACCCCGAGGCCACTTATGTACGAGTAAAAGCGGATGATGAGACTTACATCTTGGCTGAAGCGAGATCCAGATTTGTTTTCGAACAAACCGGAAAATCCTACACTGTCCTTCAGAAATTCAACGGCAAAGAACTTGAAGGACTAAAATACGATCCTCCTCTACGAGATGAAGTACTGATACAATCGCAGTTGAAAGACGCGCATAAGGTTGTTCTAAGTAGAGAATATGTATCGATGGAAGAGGGAACAGGGTGTGTGCACTCCGCGCCAGGTCATGGTGAAGAAGATTTCGAAGTTGGGTTAGAATACAACCTACCGGTAGTTTGCCCCGTAGACTCCAAAGGCAGCTTTACGTCTGAAGCTGGAGAATACGCTGGAGCGTATGTAGCAGACGCTAACAAAGCGATTCTCGACGACCTAAAGAAAAAAGGGTTGCTGCTCGCTGAGACATTAATCGAGCACTCATACCCCCATTGTTGGCGTTGCAAGACACCATTAATACTAAGAGCGACTGACCAATGGTTTCTCAAAGTGACTGAGCTCAAAGAGAAACTCTTGGAAACCAACGACGAAATAGTATGGGTCCCAGATTGGGCTGGAAAGAAAAGATTCAGAGATTGGCTCCTAGGCGTTAGAGACTGGGTTATCTCAAGGCAGAGATACTGGGGAGCCCCACTACCTGTCTGGATTTGTGAGAGTTGCGGGGAGAGAATTGTCGTGGGATCTATAGAAGAGTTGACTCAGAGAGCAATCAACCTTCCGAGCAGTCTCGATCTTCATAGACAATGCGTCGATGCCATTAAATTAAGATGCAATTGCGGGAAAGAGATGAAAAGGGTACCCGATATAGTGGATGTTTGGATAGATTCGGGAATAGCCTCATGGGCCTCACTTGGGTTCCCTAAGAATAAGAATTGGTTCGAAAAATGGTGGCCCGCCGACTTTATAGTGGAAGCCCACGATCAAACACGCGGATGGTTCTACTCGCAACTCGGAACAGGCTTGGTTGCTTTTGGTGAAAGCCCTTACAAATGTGTGTTAATGCACGGCCACACATTGGACGCTCAAGGTGAGAGGATGAGCAAGTCTCGTGGCAACTTCGTCTCTCCAGAGGATGTTGTGGCGAGATATGGTCGAGACGCGCTGAGGCTTTATGTAACTCAGTGTACTGTTTGGGATGACTTCAGGTTTTCATGGGATACCGTTGAGGATACTTGGAGAGCCCTTCAAGTAATATGGAATGCCTTCGGCTTTGCGAGTCTGTACATGAACTTGGATGGTTTCGCTCCGGGGAAGTGGCCGCTACAAAAGGTTTGGAAACATATGCGGCCTGAAGACAAATGGTTGGTCTCAAAGACAGAAAGCCTCAGACTTCTTGTTACAAGAGAAATGGATGGGTTGAACGTTCACTTACCTGCACGCGCGCTGGTACAGTACGCTGTTGAAGATCTGAGCCGTTGGTACATCAAGCTCGTTAGAAGGAGGTTTTGGTTAGAGAAAGAGAGCATGGACAAAATGGCGGCGTATTCGGTCTTATATCATGCGCTCAAGAATTGGCTCGTTCTAAGTGCTCCATTCATTCCGCTCATGGCGGAGAAACTGTATCAAGTGATGATAAGACCAGCTGAAAGGAATGCTCCTCAAAGCGTTCACATGATACCGTATCCTCTTCCAAATATGGAGCTTGTCAACCCGATGTTAGAGGAAGAGATGGAAGTAGTGAAGGAAGTAGTAGGCGCTACAGCGAGCGCGAGACAAACGCTCAAGATAAAGCTCAGGCAACCAGTATATAGGGCCTTCGTAGTCACAGACAATCCAGTGGTGAAGAAAGCTATAGAAGATCTGGAGAGAATAGTCTTCGAGCAAGCGAACGCAAAGAAATTCGAGTTTATCAGTATTGATGAAGAAGAGCGATTGAAAGAGATAACAGCGAAACCAAAGTATGAAGCCATAGGACCGGTGTTTAAAGCGGAAACCAAGAAGGTAGTCGAGGCTATTCAAAGTTCAGACGGAAGGGAAATCTCAGAGAGCTTCAGGAAGAACGGCTTCTACAAGTTCTCTCTGGATGGAAAAGACGTTAGGATAACTCCTGAAATGGTTTCATTTAAGGAAGAGATGCCTGAAGACTTCGCAGTTGGAACTTTCAGCCAAGGGAGAGTATACGTAGACGCTAGTATCCCAAGCGCTCTTATGCAAGAAGGCCTTGTGAGAGACGTTGTTAGAAGATTGCAGGAAATGAGAAGAGAGATGAACCTTCCGGTGGATGCGTATGTAGCCGCGGTCGTTGTAGCACCATCTGAAAAATATAGAAAATGGCTTGAAAGAAGTAAAGACTACATAAAGGAAGAAGCTAGGGCAAAGCGTCTGTTCCTGTCGAAGAAGGGGCAGAAGACTGTGAAGATGGACTTACAAAAGGTTTGGATCATAAACAAGGATCGCTACGAAATGGGCTTGAGGCTTATCGAAAGGAAATCTTAGCTTTGAAGAGTCTAGGATTTATCGTAAATCCTATCGCCGGTATGGGTGGAGCTGTTGGTCTAAAGGGAACCGATGGGCAAGAAGTTCTTGAGAAAGCGATTAAGCTGGGAGCCGTCGCGACAGCGCCTAAAAGGGCTCGACAATTTCTAAGAGGAATTGCACCATTCGTACATTCAATTCGTGTATATACGTGTGCTGGGATTATGGGGCAGCGCGAGTGCGTAGACGAGAGAATAGTCCCTTTCGAGGTCATAGGAACGGCGACGGAAAGAACGGGCCCGGGAGATACGAAGAAAGCAGCTCTTGAGATGCAAAGTAGAGGAGTTGATCTCCTAATGTTTTGCGGGGGCGATGGAACGGCTAGAGACATAATGGATGCTGTTGATATGACCATCCCGGTTCTAGGAGTTCCCGCAGGGGTTAAAGTTCATAGTTCTGTCTTTGCAATAAATCCAATAGAGGCTGCGGGAATCGCTCTTGCTTTTCTTCGCGATGAGTTGCCGGCGAGAGAGATGGAGGTAATGGATATAGATGAGGAGAAGTTTCGGGAAGGTCATCTCTCAGCGAGACTTTACGGGTATTTGCTTACGCCCTTTCAAGAGTCTTTGGTGCAAGGAATGAAGGTTTCAAGCTTGCAAACAGAAGGTGAGATTGAAGCTCAACGAGCGATAGCCAAACAAGTTATTGAAGAGATGAAAGAGGACTGCTTGTATATAGTCGGTCCTGGGACTACGACCAGAGCTTTGCTGGAAGCCCTGGATTTAGAAAAGACGTTGCTCGGCGTAGATGTCATTAAGAATAGAGATATCATTGCTCGCGATGTCAATGAACGACAGCTACTTCAATTGATCGATGGGAAGGACGCTAAGATCGTGGTAACCCCTATCGGAGGACAAGGCTACATATTCGGTAGAGGAAATCAGCAGATAAGCCCAGCTATAATTAGGAAAATCGGGAAAGGGAACATCATCGTTATAGCTACGAAGAACAAGCTCTACTCGTTGACTCAAAAACGGTTACTAGTCGACACGGGCGACAGCACGTTGGACGAGCAGTTGAGGGGCTATATCAGAGTGATAACTGAATATAGAGAAGAGACTGTAGTCAAAGTTGATTGACTTGGCGCTCGCTCTAATTTGTGCCACGTTAAGGTTTTGGTACACCGCGAGACAGTCTAGTTCTCCCATAGGTTTGAGTATCGAAGAAGGGGAATTTGACAACTTGTGCTCTCGCGGATCTATCGCGAATCTTAATCGTCAAAACTTCTCCTTCGCTTGAGAACTCCGGAGGAACGTAGCCCATGGCAATTCCCACCCCGACAGTAGGGGAGAGGGTGCCACTCGTGACTTTACCGATATTTCCGTTATCCTTCAGGATTTCGTATCCGGGTCGCGGTATACCCTTATCTATCATCTTTAGTCCGATTCGGAGACGTTTCACGCCCTCATTCTTCTGCTTGACAAGCGGGTCCTTTCCGATGAAATCCTTCTTTTCGAGCTTCACTGTAAAACCCAACCTCGCTTCAAACGGGGTTATGGTCTCATCTATATCGTTGCCGTAAAGGCACATCGCCGCTTCAAGACGAAGGACGTCTCGGGCACCTAACCCGCACGGCTCTATTCCAAACGGTTTCCCGGCGTCAAGCAAAGCATTCCAAGCCTGCATAGCTAACAGAGGATTGCTCACAGGGGAGTCCCATACAAAGATCTCGAAGCCATCCTCTCCAGTATACCCGGTCCTTGAAGCGAGGCATTTTAACCCGCTCAACTTTATCCATCGGCAACCGAATCGAGGAACATCGGAAAGATTCTCAGGACAAAGCTTCGATAGCGTTGATTCAGACTTCGGGCCTTGAAGAGCTAGCATCGCTACATCATTCGAAACGTCTTTAACCTCAACTCCGAAGCTTGATGCGTTCTGTTGAAGCCACAAGAAGTCTTTCTCACGGTTGCTCGCGTTGTATACCATAAGAAACAGGTCGCGATCAAGTCTGAGAATAACGATATCATCCTTTATTCCTCCTTGAGGGTTACAGATGAGCGAGTAATGGCCTCCGAATCTAGTGAGGGAAGCTACGTTATTGGTTGATAGATAGTTTAAGAAGGGTTCAGCGCTCTCGCCCGTAATTAAGACTCTGCCCATATGCGAGACATCAAACAAGCCAACCCCGTTTCTGACAGCCATACATTCAGCGTTTATTCCTCTATACCATGTTGGCATCTTGAATCCAGCGAACTCTACTAAATGTCCGTACTTTTCGTGAAATTCGATAATATGGGTCCTCGCTACTGCCATGAATACGCCAGCATAACGCTTACAGTAACAGCTTGTTCTACGACTTATACGTTTAACGATTCGTTAAGACATAAGAGGAACCAAGCTACATCAGACCGATCCTTCAGCGTCACTTTTCTGCTACTGGAATTATCTTTATCGTTTCGATGTCAAAATTCAGCTTCTTTCTACACTTTGGACAAATCCCATTGTATCTTTGTATTATTTCTGTTGGCGATTCAAGTTCGATCCCAGTATAGAGGAGTCCTCCGCAATTCCCGCAGGTTATGCGTTGAGGCAAAATCATCACCACAAGACAACCGGAGAGTATAGAAGTAACCAAAACATATTTGAACTTTCCTTCCATGTTATTGGATGAGCGCATACTAAATTTCCATATACATATAGACCGCCACAGATCAAACCCTTATACCGAAAACGCCACCATCACATCAGATGAACAGCTAACAGCGAGAATTCTTCCATCTTAGCATTCGGCTAGATCCGGTCCTCATACTTCGACCTTCTCAACGGTACAAGGCAGTAGGGACACGTGGACTGAAACTCGATGAACACCGCACGGCACTTCGGACAGTACCAGCCCATCACGGCCACACCCTTGCGCACAGAGGAAAAAGTTGCGTGTGCACCCAAGGGGATACATACAATAGTCTAGTAATAAGACGTTCGCTCTTAATGCGGAATGTTGTTGCTGGTCTTCTTGGCTGTGATTTATTTCTTAGGTGATTCATCGAAGGATGTATGGATCCACCAAAGCCTATCCTTCTCCTCACTGACGAGGAGTGCCTCCGGATATTTAGGTTGATCCGGTGGAGTAATGGTGTACGCTGTCCTTTCTGCCGCTCAAGAGCCTTGAAGAGGAATGGCTGCTATAGGGTGTATCAACGCTATCTCTGTAAGGCATGTAGGAGATCCTTCAACGATAAGACTGGTACAGTCTTCCATTACAGCCACATCTCGATAAGCGTATGGTGCCTCGTAATCCACTTGGCTTTCGTCTTGGAGAAGTCTACGAGGGCTACGGCTAAGGAAGCTTGCCTCCGCTATCGAGTATGCTACCGTATGGTTCGATCCGTTATGGATAGGATCTACATGTCCGCGATGAAGGCTAGGCTTAGAGGCGTCGTGGAGGCGGATGACTTCTATGTGAATGCTGGCTTGAAGGGTAGAGCCTACCATGATAGGCTTGGTAGACCTCCACGCATTAGAGGCTTGAAGCCGCCTCCTGGAAGAGGCTCATACATTAAAGATGAGCCGATGATCCTCAACCTCTTCCAAAGAGACGGCCTATTGAAGCTTAAGGTTATGGAAGACATAGAACCGGGACTGAAGCAGATCATATGCCGAAGCGTAGAGAAAGGCTCAACCATCTACACAGACGACTATATGCCTTACAGACTTCTAAGCGAGGAAGGATACATCCATGAGATCGTGAACCACAGCCAAGGCGAATACGCTAGAGGCAACGTACATGTCAACCACGATGAAGCCATCGTAAGCCTCTTCAAACCATGGCTAGCAAAGCATAGAGGCATCAACAAAAGGAACCTCCCTCTCTACACAGCCACCTTCCAAACCCTATACAACATGCGCAACCTATCAAACCGAGAGAAATTCTGGAAGATCATAAGAATATGCATCAGCAACAACATTCCGCATTAAGAGCGAAGACGTTTTACCATGACGCTTGAACTTACGGCGTTTGCGACCACGGTATATTCCATATCTTAAAGGCATTAGTCTTTTCACCTTTCCATGCTTTTCTAATACAAGCGAAAGCATGCATATAACGCTTCCACGGTGTGTATGGTACATACAAATCAAATGGTACCATAAAGACGTACGCGGTTTTCTATTTCTTGTTTTCTTGGCTACAACAAGACCCATACCTATAATGAGTGATAATGAGTTGAATAGCATCCTAGCCACGAGGGTGAAGCGTGATGAGCCTGCGAAAGCCATAGCCTTCCTAGGGATGCTTCTTGTCATACACTTCCCAGCTAGGGCTCCTATGCCATTTCGCTAATGCGCTGTTCAATGCCTATATGCTTGGAAGGCTATTAGGTGAGTGGAAAATTTTCTCTGCATTCCGTGGGTCAGCCCCACGAAGTGTGTGATTTTTCCCCGAGATTGGAAAATGAGGTAACCCGCATTGAGTGTGCTATCTACAAAAAACAGGCGTACATGGGAAAAGCCGCGCCACAGGAACACGCGACCGAAACCAAAGCCTCCAACGTATTGGCGGAACGATCAGAAAGCATGGTACAAGAGGTTCGACCGACGCGGCAAGAGTGGGTGATGTTGAAAATATGTGTCACTGGAACCAACATAGTTGCAAACCTAGAGAATGCAAATCGTCTCTAGGGCCTAAATGCACATTGCGAAAGAAGACACTTACGAAGATCTACTTGAATAACAAGGAACGAGAGCATGTGTGAAAAATCGGGCAAATAATCACGCTTCTGAGCACGTTGCTTGCTGATGTTTCGATGTGTAGCGCTTCACAGGTCACAATAATCTCTTCCTTTCCGCATTCAACTTTCGAACAAATTCAACGACTTCGTATGAAATGGTTGGCGTAAGTTGAAACTTCTTGTGATGTGGACAGTAACCATGGAGAACGACTCTTCCTTTGTTTTCGTCGAAAATGGCTGGGTAAAGTCGACAACCCTCGGGCCGATAATTGTAGATGGTACATCGTTGACCGTTGTGAAAGACACATCTTCCATTCAAATTCCTGAGTCGTAGCTCCCCATTCCTCTTTGTAACGAGGAAATCCTCAGAGAAGCCAAGGCCTCTTATCTCTTCAACATCTGCAGTACTCAATGGCATTTCAGTATTCAAACAGCATTTGATGCACCCGTATTGCAGACACCGATTCTTCATAGTGCACGTCACTGGACTCCTTTTACGCAAGGAGGTTTCAACAATCAATACGCAAAGCCTGAGAACAGCGGAGCCACTCGACCATGGTTAGAAAGATCTAGCTGCGCTGATCCATTCTCTTGTCTTCTTCTTTCTCTCTCGTTCTCCTCTGCTTCCAACCCTTTCGACTAAACCGTCCCAAACTAACTACACATCCCTTTCGGAAACCATGAACACATTAATTGTATATTCTAGCGACGCTCTTTCCAGCGTTTAGGAAAGCGAGGACTCCACGGGATTCTGCAAGACAAGCCAGCCTCCGACGCTCAGAAAAAGTGGTGCAATGATTTCTACCCAAGCCAGTGGAACTTCATGTCTACGTTTCTATCTGATTCACTTTCATATGTGGTGAGCCATATTTTAATCAGATCCTCGGTTACAACCTCGACGAAAGAAGCTGCGATGCCTGAGGTTGGTTGGATGCAGTGAAGGCGGCTACCTTGGATAGGTTTCGAAGGACAGTAGATGACATTGTAATTGATGACAGCGGCTGGGGCGATCTGCTTCTCGGTGTTGTTGTGGGTGGCTTGAAACTGTCATCTGGGCGGTATATGGCGAGGAGGATCCCAGTGACATTCTTCCAGCCTCCGTTATTCGAGAGAAAGATGTAACTGGAGAAAGCGGTTGAGATTGTTCGCGAGATGATTGAGGTGATGAAGGCTGACAAATACACACAGTTCAAAGTCTGCTCGGGATACGTCTTATCGGCAGTTCGAGCCTACTTGAAGGAGAATGGCTATAACTTGGTAGAAGTAGAGGTGACTGGAGAGCCTCAACGAATGGTCGAGAGAAGCTACGTCAGATGGTGCGTGGAGATGGGAGTTCCTGCCAATGTGCTGGATCTAGAGAGTGGAAGAAAAAGGTTTATGGCGTTGCTTCAATGGGTTAGCGAGGACCCTAAGGTTCGAGAGCGGCTTGTGAAAACCGGTTGGGAGAGGTGGCAGAAGAGATGGCGGAAGATTGCCTACAACGAAGCACGGCTATAAGCTCATCAGTAGCGAAAGGCTTTCCGAAATGAGAGCTAGCGGACGATGAAAAATGGTAGAGCAGACTATTTGATAAGAAAAACAGAGGACCAAAGATTCTGAATCTCCCGCGAGAAATGGGCTTCAGAGCATCATACAGCAGAGATAAACCTCCAAGAAAGCCATCCCACAACCCTATTTAATCCCAAGAACCCGGGCAGCAAAACATATTTTAACTTTCTTCATCAATAAACTTGGAAGCTGCAGAGCGCTGACACCAATTGGATAGAACGAGGAACCGACTGGGCCGATTGAAGTGGAGAATCAATAGATTCTTCACGAACGTGGTGTACAGGTTCAGGATACTTCGTCTACCCAGCACTAGAGCTATGAAACCTTCGACTACGATAGCAACACTTGCGATGATGGGCTTCGCGATATTCCTTCTAGCCGGAGGAATCTACGACGCACTTGAAGCTATGGCAGGAAAGTCCATCGCAATCTTACAGCAGAGCGGCGGAGGCTGGACATTCCTCTATCCAGGAGACATACATAGACAAACAACTTCTGAGAGCCTAGTAGCTGGATTGGTATACTTCGTCGGAATCGTCGGGTTATATATGCTCCTAAGAAGCACGAGACTCGCGTATAGACCGAGACAAGCATATCTACTCCTAATTCTAGGGCTTCTTCTAACCGGAATGACCGTGTACTACATCACGTTTCTACTTACAGGAAAGACAGGTGCAGCTTAAAGTTCTACCAAAACGTATTTTTCAGTTTCAGCGTGTACGCTAGAGCATTTGTGAAGATATGGAATGGAGGAGTTATCAGTATAAGAAGAAATACTGCTCCTAAAGTGAGATTGTAAACCGGGTACGCGAAAAGCATAGCGCCAAAGATGAAATCCAGTTGATCCATTAGAGGCAGGGGAAATCCAGGGGCTAGCTTCAACCTCCTCTTTATGAATGCGCCGAAGAGGTCGCCTGAGAGAGCTCCAAGTGATACGATTATTCCGATAAACGCGAATCCGTTGATTAGGATAAGATCTTCTACGACCGCCGCAAGTGAACCGCATATGAGTCCGCTTAGGAATCCTCTAATCGTCTTGTTCGCTCCGAAGATTCTCTCTCCATCGATGAACTTTCTTCCGAAGTCGATCGATCTGCCTCCTCCGAAGACCGTTGGGATCGAGTTCGCGATATAAGCTGGGATCATTAAGTAGACAGCAACGATCAAATCGTTAACGGTTATTATGGTGTTCATCTCTATTTGACAGCTCTTAGAGTTCCAATCAATGACTGGCTTCTTTCAAGCCTCTTTCAGTCAATGTGTAGTAGCATCGCACAGCCTCATCAACGGAGGAATGAGGGTGCTCTAATATTGCTTCTTTCACCTCGGGCTTTCCGGTGGGCTTGAGGAATAGTTTTACTTTGGGCCAATAGAACAGAATCCTTCTGGCTACTGGTTCTATTCTCCAATGTTGCGCCTCTACTGAACTATGCACTTGACTGGTCAAAACTACGGATAGATGATGTTTCAAAGCTATTTCAGCAAGATAGGCTATCTGCCTACTCAATTCTCTATTCAATGTGAATGTTCTCTCCGCTGACCCTAATGACGCCCTATATAGAGAAGTGACGGTATCAACTATGATCAGCTTAGTTGCTTTCGTCAAATAGTTCTCAAGATCCTCAATTACAGAGGATTGATCCGAGAAGGTTTCGGGTTGAAATATGATGATTCTAGGTCCTAGCTCTGGGGCGTCTAAAGGAGCTACTTGAGATAGACGTTGATGCGAGAAGGATTGGTCAGCATCAATATAGATAACCTTGAAGTTCTTTCTTGCGCATTCGATAGAAGTTTGAATGACTAGAGTTGTCTTACCGGTGGTTGCTTCACCATACACCAAGCTGACACAATCTACTGGGAACCCGCCATTGAGCAATATGTCGATTGATGAGCATCCGGTCGAGACGTGATGTAGCTTGTCCACCGATAGCGTACCCGCTAGAGAATATTTCATTAGATACGGTTTAAGATTATGTTAACTCAACTTCTCTATGGCTAAGCGTGAAAAGTTTTGCCAACTCTAAGAGTCAGCTCAGGGAAGACATTGCTGATCTCAGGTCCCGCGTCCGCGAAACTTGTTGAGGGCGCGGCAACCATTTTAGGAGCTCCGATTGAAAGTGAGGAGAGAATCGTCGTCGGAGAAGAGAAGCAGGTACCCATATTCGCATCGAAAGACTCGATAATTGAATGCGAATTTGGCGAACACGCAAGCCATGTAGAAGTTAACGGCAATACCGTCCCCACCTCATGGAGAGAAGCAGCGGACGCGATCCTAGGATTGGATGGATTGAAGACCGTCGTGATAGGCGACATAGATACGGGAAAGAGCACTTTCTGCACATACCTAGCCAACTTGACCATCAAAAGTGGAAAGGGCATCTGGGTCCTCGACGCGGATATAGGTCAATCGGACCTTGGACCACCTACAACCATCAGCTTAGGACTTGCCAATGAGTATCTAACGAATCTTTCATCGATTAAGGTGGAGAGAATGTTCTTTGTTGGGTATACCAGCCCCAGCTCGGTGACTGAAAAAGTAATCTTCGGAATTAGGAAGCTCACTTCTCAAGCGTCGCCTCCACCTCTAGTGATAAATACAGATGGGTGGGTAGCGGATGAACAAGCGACAAGTTACAAGGTCAAGATGATAAATGAGCTTGGACCAGACATTGTAGTAGGAATCCAGCGCCTACACGAGATAGACGCTATTCTAGACTCTGTCAAAGCAATGTCGATTAGAATCCAGCCTCCGGACTTCGTAAAGCCAAGAAGTCGAGAGCAGCGGAAACGGTTAAGGGAAAGAGGATATCGGCGATTCTTAAGAGAAGCCAAAACCATCACACTTCCATTCGACATGCTGAAAACCGAGAGTATGGCTAGTTTACGGAACGGGGAAAACCTTATTGTCGGGCTTCTGGACCGCGAAGGATTTCTTCTCAGCATCGGAGTACTGAAAGAGGTTAACGCTAGAAGAAGACTGGCAAGGATATTCTCTCCTGAAGTTTCTGAACTGGATTCAATAGAGATCGGAGTGGTTCGAATTTCAGAAAGCGGGGAAGAAATAGCTGATTAGGAAAGATAATTGGTTTACCTCGCCAATGGCAGCAGAAACTCTGCCATATCAAAGTTGTCAGCATACAGGGTTCTAGATTCACATCAATCATGAGAAAGTTCTGTTCAAGATCTTCAAGAAATTCTTAATCTAATCAACGTCTCTTTCTCTTCATTTTACGCCTCTGCGTAAGTCTATCGTTGCAAATGGCATCATCACAAAAACTAGGGCTATCATGATGGAAGCTGTCCTGTAGGTGGGGTCCTCATGTTTTTCATTCTGAGTGAAGACTCATTCTTCACGGTTCCACCACGTCCTTACTCTTCTTATAAGATGTGATGGCGCTTTTTCAAGTTCGGCGCCAAGCGAAGCACATACGATTAATGAGACTAGTGTCACGAGGCTTATTGAGTACCCAAGGTACTCCGCTGTTGATACCCCGTACTCAAAAACAACCTTGGCTGGGTATTCTATTTCTTGAGGTAGGCTTACATACATGAAGGATGGCCCAGCCTCGTATATCTTCAGTTCGCGTCTAATCCCATTTCCATCGATTGCATATGCATGCCAATTTTCGAAAATGCTTTCCTTGAATAGAACTCCGCGTGTTCTCTGATCTAATGAGATGCTGCGTATTTCTGCATTCTCTCTAATCGCACGATACGTCACTTCGCCCAGGACTTCTCTCGTGGTTGCCCATCGCAACGCATTTACAATAAGCTGCGTTTCTTCAGGATTCTTATATGATTCTGCATGGTACGGAAGATTCATTCCAAGCCACATTACGCGACCATTGCCATACTGCCCAACTGCAACAATCGGTCTTCCATAGTTAAAGACTAGGGGCTGCGCCCAACTGCGAACAGTCGAATTAGAGGTGATTGAAATCCCCCATGGTGAAACACCGCCGTACACAGCTGGAGAAAAATCCTCGAGATGCACACCCGTTGTAATTGGATGAACCGTTGCAGAAAGATTCCACGATGTCCCGAAATTGGTTGCATCTACAGACGCAACGGGAAATACTTTTGGCAGATCCTTGTCGTTTGCTTGAGGGGAAAGCCCTGTGTCGACAATTAATGTTCCGCCATCCTGAACATATTTCTCAACGATTGTGAAGGCAGCTGTTTCATCATGGTACTGATATCCGTATAGTACGATCGCTTCAAACTTAGCAAGTTCAATCGGCTCATATTCGTCTATGTATTCGCTGCCTTTGACAGGAATTATCTGGCGGCTGTCAAAGTCTAGATACGCTAGTGATCTGAAAAAGATGCTGTATGCGTTTTCGCTACCTATGACTAGAACCGCGGGTGCGTTTGTGGCACTTAAGATCGGTGTTGCGTCAAGATACTCAAATTCATGGAAAGTGGATCCAGGACCGCGGAGTGCTGCAAGGCTTTGATCTGAGAGATTGTTGACCAAACGATATTGACTTGGACGAGACAAAAATTTCTCATAGTGGTAGTGAGGATATGAAATGGAGAACCATCGCACGGCGAACCAATCGAGCAGGTAGTTCGTCTCGTTGTAGTTTCCGAGATCCACCCAAACGGCCTTTTGATACCAAAATCGCCAGTCCTCGATCAGAATTCCTTGCCCGTAGTAATCTCTCGTCTGAGGAATTTCGTAAAAGTAGTTAAACCACAAGGCAGTCCTGTCCCAGTCCGTGCCGTACCGATAGTTCACATCCACAAGATCTATCTTCGTCCCACGTTGCGTGACATTAATGACAGGGTCATTGGCTCTGACAGACCACTCGATCCATGGATCCGGATTGAGCGGCGAATATAGTCCGACAGAGATAGCTAGTGTAATACACAGCATTGAGGTGGCAATCACTCGCTTCCGCCTACCGAGCTGAATCATTAGAATTCCAGTTGCAGCCGCCAAGACCACGGCCAAGAAGATGGTAGATTCACCTGGAGGAAAACCATTAATGTACCAAGTTGATGGCCAGCCGAAATGCCCAACAAATCCAAACAAGGCGGCAAAGAATGAAATCAGCAAGAGACATCGCAAGACGCGTGAACTGCCACTGTTTTCAGGCGGTCTCTTTCCGCGTTGTTTGAACCTTGCGATAAGCAAAGCCCCAAACATGGGCACCAGCAACGGAAACAATGCTTCTCCGTCGTATGGCGGCAAATCTGAATCGAATATTAGGTTTTGGAATTGAAGAGGTGGGGAAGATACTCTGAGCCCGAGGAATCTGCTAGATGGGTTTGTCAGGAAAAAAGGCACATAGAAGGCTGATGAAAGCGCTAAGGCTGGGAGGAATGCTAAGAGAAGTGACTGTATTTTCTTACTGAACCGAGGAACCATCAAGAAAAGGAGTAATGCAACTGTAATAGCCGCAATACTGCCGATCAATATGTGACCCTGAACTGCGGCTGCCAAAATTATTACGAATGCAAGATACGTTCTCCTGCTTTTGAGTCCATGATAATAACGTGACGTTACCCATTTCTGAGCTAGGTACAAAGACAAAGGCCAGAACATCAAGGTGATGAGTCTTGGATAGAGTCCTCCCTTAAGACCATACACCCATGAGGCAGGTGATGCGACCGTTAACGCAGCCGCCAGTAATGAAGTGGTGTGACCTGCGCCGTTCTCATATGCAATAAGATAGACTCCAAAAGCCATCACAGAGACTGAAATAACAACCGATAGGGAAAAGGCGAACTCAATCGAGCCTACCATTCTTGCTAGCGCGGCCAGAATGAGATACGGAAGTGGAGCGTACCATAGAAACATGGGGAAACCAGCGGCCCAGATATCCCCCCATCTGAAGCGCGGCCAATTGTCAAGGATAAATCGAACTTTGGTCAAGTGCGCTCCAGTATCACCCCTAGAGATTAGGATGCTCCAACCACCGAAGAAGTAACTCAACGCCAAACTCAAAATAATGATGATAGCGAAACTCGCTAGAAAACTAGCTGCTTCACGGTAACGCGCTGAGCGCATGTAAGTAGTCGCCGAAGATCTAAAAGCTTTCATTGGCGCTTGAGCCATGATGTTCAACCAAGGCTTGTCTTTATATCTTGATTGCTCTGACGCCTGCTACCATGCTCCAATTCGCCTTCGCAGTTCTTTCCGGTTTGAAGCCTACATCTCGCAGTCGCTCAATGAGGCTCATTCCGGTTTCTGTAGGGTTCCAAAGATTATACGTCAATAAATGAGGGCTACTCTTCCAGAATTTTCCCATTCCGAATTTTGTCCACGCCCACCAAACCAGTCTGAAGAGAGCGGTAACATTGGGTGTTGTGATTACCAAGAAGCCTCTCTTTCTAAGAACTCTATAAGCCTCTGATAGAGCTAGAGTTGGGTGTTCGAGATGTTCCAGAGTGTCCAAGCAAGTTACGAGATCAAATGCTTCATCATCGAACATCGATAGGTCTTCAGCGTTACCGACATGAGTAGCGATTCTCTTCTCTTGGGCATACTTGAGCATCTCTGCATCTATGTCTACTCCGATTATCTCTCCCTCAGGCTTCACCATCCGGATCGTGATTCCATCTCCGCACCCGACATCGAGATGGCTCATCCTCTCATAGTTGGTCGGCATAAGATCCTTAACCATGCGGAAGATCCTTCTATGCCAGATCCCAGCAAGCGGGTGCTCAAGCGCCTTCTCATAGTAGCTTCTTTTCTTGCCCATCCAATTCACTTCGAATAAGACATCACATTTACAATAGTTTCCCTCAAGAACTTAATATCTCTTCAATGTACGCTCCATCTATCCTATACAATTCAGCTCCGCTGAAGCTGAAGTAAGGCGTAAAGAGCATGTCGAACCTATCTCCTAACATTGTATGGAAGAAAGCTATCACTTTTTGAGCTTTAGGCTCGGCTACGACAATCCAAGAAGCATTATTACTCTTGAGCCAGCTCAAGGCTACATCCAGATCCTCAAGTGGCATATATAGCGTACCCAAGATCTTCTCATATGAGATATGCCAATGGTCGACTAACCGATATGTTATCATAGGCATGTCGCATAGGATTGTGCCACCATCATATACGGGTCCAATAGCATCGGCAATCTGATAGAGACCGAGAATATCGGATTGGAGACTCACATAGTAGGGAGCTACGTAGATCATAGACGAAGCAACGAGAATGCAGACGCCTGCACCTACAGCCTTCCTGTAAGGTATCCTCGCAACATATCTTCCGACAAGGATGAAGCCTATTATTGCGTCTAGTATGAAGAACCTGTCGAACAGTGGAGCAAGCCCTCCGATGACGTATGTTAGTCCGTGGTAAGCTAGAAAGCCCAAAAATAGCGCGTAAAGCATGTATCCTTGAACCTTTCCTCGACGTCTAAGCATCAGTAGTAAGCCAGCGATCGAGCCGACGAGAATAACTCCGAACAGCGCTCTAACCGTGGGATCTACGTACCACGGCGTCCAGACGCCCGCTATATTTCCTATGAAATTCCAGTAGAAAGCATAGAAGGGGTCGCCAGTTGTTCCTCTGACGTGAATGAAGTAAGGAACCATAGGGGTCAACCAACCGAAGATTGATTCAAACATCCCAGTCGAATCTTTCCCGAAGATCCAGTATGATGCGCAAAGACCTACCGATAAAGGCCAGAACTCTATCCTGCATAGCGACGCCAGCCCCAAGAAGAAGCCGAAGAGAAATGCGCGTCTCTTGAAGAAGTTGAGAGCGAGTATAATAAAGAAAGCGCCCATTGTCTCCTCCATTCCGATGACGCTATTGAAAATCAACAAGGGAAATAGCATTGTAGCTACAGCAGCCAAGAAGCCGGCAGTATAGTTGATTTGTCGCTTAGCCACGATGTAGACTAGGTAGACTGTGGCGCTCCCAATAATCCCGCTTAAAATCCTAAAAGGCAGCATAGAAGTCGTTCCCAGCAAATAGAGAAGAAATGATTGCGTTAGAATTGGGAAGGGCCCCCAGAAATACTCCATCCCGCCTAGATCCCACATCCGACCGTAATTGATCCCAACTCGCAACGTGTAGAAAGCTATCTGCCAATAGTGGTAAGACTCCCAGCGAAAATCGATAGGTGTAATAAAGAATAAAGCGACAAACCTAATGATGAATGCAACTGAGATCAGAATGATGGGAACAAGTCCTCTAAACCTTACAGTCGATTCGAAAGACGTTTCAGCGAATTCATTGCGCCCTGAATCTGCATCGACTGTTCCAGACATATCCTCGCCTAGTCCAATAGGTGAATATGATTTGGAAAGGTTATTTTTCAATTTCGATACTATAGGGAGCGATAATGGAGCTTGCGGAAAAGCTTAGAAGATCAGTAAAGGAAGCTTCTTTCCTACTCTAGGAATGAAGTCCTTCAGGTCAAGGAGATCGAAGATTCAGAATTGCAACGATGATCATAGCGCCTATCACGATGATGTAAATGGGGTTGCTTGAACCCCCGGTTAGGCTGTTGACGATCAGTACGAGTATCCCGAAGATGAGGGGGCTGAGCCCGAGCAGCCCTTCCTTTACCCATGACAATTCTGATCAGATCTGCGAACTGTGTAGGCTGTATTTATGAGTTGCGCCGAGAGATCGCGTTAAAGGAGTTCTGTCCAAAGCAACCGTATCAAGACGCTTAATCTTTACTCAGCGGTCAATTGGGCGAGATAAGCGGTAAGCTTTAAGGTATCTGAGCATGGTCTTGGATAGGTTTGGGTAGAGGTTGTCAAGATAAAGGTCTTAGGTTTCTTTGGTTGTGTTCTCTTCTCATGGT
>CAZHMI010000007.1:0-37799 GCA_964533795.1 uncultured Candidatus Bathyarchaeia archaeon | reverse complement strand
AATACGAGTCTATTCTGATCGCAACCTTTCAAATTCGGCTAAATAGATCAGCCTAGTTACTCTTTCGATATTTGCATATCAATCCTACAAGTCCTATTTGACCCAGCCCTCGCTTTCTGGAGGGCTTTCATATCCAAAAGCTTTCGAATGGGTCAGTCCTAGTCCGCGGTATAGATCAGCCATAACCTCGGCGTATTTCCATGTTACAATGACTGCGTCGAGTACAGGGACTTTCAGTTTTCTCATTAACTTCCTCATGAATCCCGATTCCATCGTGCAGCCTAAAACGATGACTTCGGCTCCGTCTTCTTTAACAGCGGCCGTCGCTTCTCTGGCCACAGCTTTCTGCAGCTTTTCCGGTTCATCGCCCATTTGTGGAACGGTAAAATTGATCACTCTGAAGGAGGCAAGCTTTTTCTCTAGCCCATACATATACACATTGTCTTCCATTTTTGGAATCCACTTCCTTCTTCCAACTATTATTGAAAACTTGTGGCCCAATGTGGATGCAATATGCATACAAGCCTCTGCGGGAGCGATAACAGGCATTCTGACCAGTTCACGTGCTTCTCTAAGTCCCGGATCATAGAAGCAGCCAATAACTGCAGCATCCAGACCATCCTTTTCAGCATCTCGTATTACTTGCAAAGTCTCCTCCATGACTAGATGCTCGTAAAAATGATACTCTAGATGCCTTGGACCTTTGCTCAAGTGGGCTACTCTAACCTCTACGTCAGACCGCTTAACAGATTCAATCATTTTACGCATATGATCATCGTAGTCTCCAGTGCCTACAGGATTAATCCATAGAATCTTAAGCAAGGCTGGACCCCTGATTTGTTTTCTTGACAAAGAGAATTTAAGACTTGTCAATTGTTCTAGCGATACATGCGGAATACAACCCGCTACCTCGTTTCGGTTGCCGCTTTACGCTATTGATGCTTAACATTCCCTTTAACGGTTGGGCTATCTTCGTCCAGCAGGTTAGTTTCTTATCGAATCATCTTTAGGCTTGAAACACACATCATAATTGAGGTGTGGTCAAATTGAATATATCGAAAATGTTCACTACGATTGACACCCATACAGGTGGAGAGCCTACTAGGGTTGTCGTAGCAGGCTTTCCTGAGATTAAAGGGCGGACGATGGTCGATAAGAGAAAAATGATAGAGAGTCAATTCGACTACGTGCGCACAGCGCTTCTGCATGAGCCTAGAGGACATAGTGACATGTTCGGCTCAATTATTACCACGACTGCGAGCAAGGGCGCAGATCTGGGCGTCATATTCATGGACGGGAACGGTTACTTGGACATGTGCATTCATGGAACTATCGGGTCAGCTACAGTCGCACTCGAAATGGGTTTAGTTCCTGTAAAGGAGCCGACCACGACGCTGACCATAGATACCCCCGCTGGAACAGTTACAGCAAAAGCTATGGTCAAGAACGGTTCAGTCAACGAGATTAGCATTATGAACGTTCCTTGTTTCTTGTATGCATCCAAGGTCTTCAAGATTCCACGTATCGGAGATGTTCCAGTCGACATAGCATTTGGAGGAAACTTCTTTGCTATAGTAGATGCTAAGACTTTAGGTATCAGCGTTAAGCCGGCAAATGTGAGTAAACTTAGAGCGATGGGACTATCTATTAGAGATGCAGTGAATTCTCAAACTAGAGTATGCCATCCGGAAAAGCCATTTGTCAAGGCCATCGAACTGGTCGAAATATGCGACTCTCCGTCGATTCAAGGCGCTGACTCGAAGAATGTTGTGGTTTTCGGCGCTGGACAGATAGATCGTTCACCATGTGGCACGGGTACGTGCGCGAAGATGGCTACGCTGCATGCTAAGGGGGAACTTGATCTCGGCGAGGAGTTTGTGAATGAGAGCATCATCGGGACTGTCTTTAGGGGAAGATTGGTTAAGAAAGCAAGAGTGGGGAAATTCAGAGCCGTGGTTCCCGAGGTTTCAGGTCGCGCTTTTATTACTGGAATTCAACAATTCATGATAGAAAAAGACGATCCTCTCAAATATGGTTTTAGCTTGGCCTAAGGCTAGAAGATTAGAGATGCATGATTATTATGCGGGACCTGTCTTTCTAAGTTGCTTTGTCCTCGCCCAGTCGACTTCATAAGATTCTTGATCAATGATTACGCCATAGTCATCCTGGGCGCTCTTGATGGAGACGTATCCTCTTAAGACATCGAGGCGAACAAGCTCTGGATCCCGCTCAAACGGGTTTCCGTAGCCTCCTCCTCCGCCTGTTAAGCAGATCAATCTTGAACCTGGTTTGAGTCTAAAGTTTGTGGCTTTGTTCAGGACAATCTTCGGTTCACTTTCAGTTTGCTTGACAATCACTTGATTCACCTTGGCTGCTTTTCCTCCAAATAGACCCCAAGGTGGACACTTTGAACGCTCGTATGATATGGTTATCCCAGCATCATGATTGAGAATCCTATAGGTTCTTGCGTGCCCGAGTCCACCCCTGAATCTTCCAGGTCCCCCAGAGTCTTGGCGTAAGCTGTACTCTTCGATCACAAGTGGATATCTAGTTTCCACGATTTCTATCGGAACATTATATGTGTCACCGTCTGCAATAGCAATCAATACGTTTTCGCCGTCTTCAAAGGGCCTCGCACCCCATCCCCCACCCTCTGGCTCAACTTGAAGATACGGTCGATTGTTTCGGGGGTCGACTCCGTAGATGAATGTTGCACACACATCGCCGTAGTGGGCAGCAGGGATCTTATCTGGAATAGCCGGAGCCAACGCCTTGAAAACAGTATCTATCAAGGTCATTAGCGGCAATCCATAGGTTGAGCATGGCGCTGGCTCGACTGCGCTAAACACCGTGCCTAAAGGTAAGACTACATTAAGAGGCTTGAAGCTTCCTTGATTAACAGGTAAGAATGGCGTAGTTATGCATTTGAAAGCTACGCGGCATGCAGAAATCCCGGAGGCCACTCCTGAATTAACCGATCCTCTTACCTGTCGACTCGACTCTGAAAGATCAATAGTCATTTCGCCACCGCTAACTTTGACTATCACTTTTACTCGAATTGGTTTTTCAAGGTCTATGCCATCATCATCCAGAGAAGAATCTGCTTCATATGTGCCGTCTGGAATCTTATCCACCTCGCTTTTGGTCAGAAGTTCGTCGTGACGGAAAATTTCCTCAATGCACTGAAAAACGGTTTGTTTTCCGTACTTCTTAATCAAATCTGCAAATCGTCTTTCGCCAGTACGGCAAGCAGCCACCTGTGCCCTCATGTCTCCTAGAGAACTGTCAGGAAAGCGAATGTTATGCCTGATGATCCTTAAGACATCTTCGTTCGGTTTGCCCTGATTGTAAAGCTTGACCGATCTTAATCGGAGTCCTTCTTGATATACTTCTGTAGAATCGGTGAACCATCCTCCGGGACCTTTGCCTCCAACATCGAGCCAGTGAGCACGAGTTGCAGCAAATCCTACAAGTTCAGTTCCGAAGAAAACTGGAGAGTAAATAGTCATATCGCATAGGTGCGTTCCAGTGGTATAAGGATCGTTGGTTGCGACAATGTCGCCGCGTTTAAGATTGTCCTTGCCGATGATTTTTATTCCATCTTCTATGGCGGCGCCCAGGTTTCCTAGGAAGAGAGGTAAGCCTGATGCCTGCGCAATAATGTTTGCATTGCCGTCGAAGATTCCTACGCTGAAATCGAGGACCTCGTAGATGATTGTGCTGTAGGCGGTTCTAGCTAGATTGATTTTCATCTCATCTGAAGCAGCGACTAGGGCGTTTCTGACCATTTCGACAGTTACAGGATCTACCTTTCTCATTCTACCTTCCTCCTACTTTGACCAGTAGATGTCCGAACTTACTAACTTCCGCCATGTCGCCCGGATATAGTACAAGCGTTGAGGCATATTCCTCGATAATGGCTGGTCCTCGTACTACATTGCCAGCCAGAAGCGCTTCTCGCAAGTAGGTGTCACAAGTTATGAAGTTCTCTTCTTTTTCGAAATATACGCGTCTTTTTCCTCTGTAAGATCTTGCGATGGGCTTCTTCTTGCCTGATCGAATCCTCTTGAGTTTGGGTTTCGTGACCCTTCCGATCGCGGTTAATCGTAAATTGACGATCTCGATAGGTTCTTCCTTTGCGCAGTGACCGTACCTCATCTCATGCAATTCGTCGAATCTCTTGCGGATTATCTGTTTGTCGCTTTCCTTCAAGATCTTCGGCGGCGCTGGAGTACTAATGGTATGTTCTTGGCCCAGGTATCTCATATCAACTGATCTAATCAAAGTCATTCGATCTTCAAGTATCCCTTCTCTTTTCAAAACTTCAAATGCTTCTTTCTCCATGTTTGAGTAGAAACTGTTTATCTGATCAACGTCACTGCTTTCCAGTGGCACTACGTATGTCTGGACATAGTCGTGACGCAGATCCGATAGAAGCATGCCCCACGCAGAGAAATGGGCCGGAACCAGAGGAACGATCACATTTGGGATTTTCAATTCTCTGGCCAAAGATACGGCGTGCATTGGACCCGCCCCTCCGAACGCGATCATCGTAAAATCTCTGGGGTCGTAGCCTCGCTCAACGGTGATAGCTCTTATAGCATATGACATGATAGTGTCTGCCACTTTCAGTATGCCTGACGAGGCGTGTACTGAACTCATACCGAATACGTCGCCTATCTTGGTCTTGATCGCATTCTGCGCCTTCTCAACGTTAAGAGGAATTTCTCCGCCAAGAAAGTAGTTAGGGTTGATCCTACCAACCACCAAATTTGCATCTGTTACTGTTGGTTCTGCGCCTCCCTTGTCGTAGCATATTGGACCTGGTTCAGCCCCAGCGCTACGAGGACCCACTTTCAAAGCATTCGCGGAGTCTATCCACGCGATGCTGCCGCCACCAGCGCCTACCTCTATCAAGTCTATGACTGGAACTCTTATTGGGTGTCCTCTGGCATAGCCACCGATTCTGTATTCTGTTGTGACCTTGGGTAATCCTCGTTCAATGAGGCACACTTTGGCCGTAGTTCCTCCCATATCGAAAGAGATGATATCTTTGAATCCCATCTCTTGACCTAGGTAGGCTGCTCCTATGGTTCCTGCTGCGGGTCCAGACTCAATAATATGGACCGGCTTAGTCTTAGCCACTTCCGATGTCATTGTGCCGCCGTTGGACTGCATGATTAGCAAGCGTCCCGAAAATCCAGACAGCTTTATCTCTTTTTCCAACTTACTCAGATATTCTTGGACGATAGGCATTATGTACGAGTTCAGCACCGTGGTGCTAGTTCGCTCGTATTCCCTGTATTCTCGCATTATTTGATGAGAAAGTGAAACATAGGCCTCCGGACAAGTTTCCTTGATTATTTGATCAACTCTGATCTCATGGGCTGGGTTCATGTAGGAGTGGAGTAGGCATACGGCTATTGATTGAACGCCAGCTTCTCTGAATTTTGCTGCAATATTTCTAACTTCATTTTCGTCTAGCGGAACGAGTACCCGACCTTGATAGTCGATTCGCTCCGTAACTTCCATTCTCAGATCTCTAGAAACAAGAGGAGTAGGCTTCTTGAAGAAGAGATTATACATCTCAGGTCTGTTGTGTCGACCTATCTCATACACGTCTCGGAATCCTTTCGTGGTGATTAACCCAGTTTTCGCGCCTTGTTGAGCTAGAATAGCATTGATAGCGACAGTAGTGCCGTGTATCAGGAAGTCAGCATCTTTAAGCTCAACCTTCGCTTTCCCAACACATTCACCTACGGCGAGAATTAGGTCCTTTGGCGTGGTCGAAGTCTTGCTCAAGCTGATTTCTCCAGTCATTTCCTCCAAAGCAACCAGGTCCGTGAAGGTTCCGCCTATGTCTACAGCGATTCTTAATGCCAATTGCAGTTCCCTCAGCACATGATCTCTGTAAACAATTTATAATTCTTAGGGTGACTATAAGGCGAGACTGCGTTTGCATGAAACGCTCGTCTGAACGCAGGGCCCGACGCATTTAGATCTCTATTAAGAATTTGGAGAGGCTTATGGAAGTTCGTGGCTCAATCTAGGAAGTATTGCGGTGGTTGAGCATCGATCTTCCAATGCGTGGTCTTACAATCTTGCATTCTTAGCGATGATAAAGGTGGCATCGGACAGTATGCCCATCCTCCACCTCTACTATTGAAGGGTCGTCCTTCGAACACATCTCCATCCTTTCGGGGCATCTTGAATGGAAGCTGCAGCCAGGAGGTACATTGACTGGGCTCGGGATCTCCCCCCTCGAAGCGATCTTCTTAGGCTTTAAAGCCTCCTCCTCTTTGGTTATCACCGGTATAGAGGAAAGCAACATTCTAGTATAGGGATGCAGCGGGTTGTGGAAGAACTTTGAAGCGGAGGCTACTTCACATATCTTGCCCAGATACATGATGGCCACTCTAGATGCTACATTACGCATCAAGCTCAAGTTATGCGTAATGAATAGGTAGGAGAGATCGAATTCTTTCTGAAATCGCATCAACATGTTCATTATCTTTGCCTGCACTGAAACATCTAGCGCAGATGTGGGTTCGTCTAACAATATGAAGGAGGGATTTGTAGCGAGCGCTCTTGCTATCGCTACCATCTGTTTCTCTCCACCTCCTAGCTCTCTTGGATACCTGTACATGTACTCCGCTGGCAGCTCTACCATTCTAAGCAACTCTACTACTTTGCGTGTGCAGTCTTCACTCCCAGCCGAACCGTGAACTTTCAGCGGCAACTCTAGCGTCTGTTGAACAGTTCTCTTAGGGTTCAATGATGAGCCTGGATCTTGAAAAACGATCTGGAGTTCCTTCTTTAAGGATTTAGGCCGCTTATTGATTCCTTGAGAGATGTTCATTCCTTTGAAAAGGATTTCTCCGCTGGTCGGGTTATAGATTCCCATTACAGTGTAGGCGACTGTGCTCTTTCCAGAGCCCGATTCACCTACGAGCCCAAAGGTCTCGCCTGACTTTACTGAAAAACTAACTCCATCTACTGCTCTGACTGTTCCTTGCGCGGTTATGAAGCACTTCTTTAGGTTCTTGATAGCGAGAATCTCTTCCGCCAAGGGGATCACCTCTGGTAGAGGAAACACGCGACTTCATGCTTACTGCCATGATTAAAGAAAGGAGGTTGGGTCTTCTCGCAGACAGGCATCGCATAGTCGCATCTTGGAAAGAATCGGCATCCTTCTGGCGGGTTGAGATAGTCCGGAATTCTTCCTCTGATGCCTTCAGCTATGCCACCTCCAGTCAGTTTAGGAACAGCCCTCAACAAACCTCGGGCATAAGGATGTAGCGGATCCGAGAAGAGATCTTCTGTGTCCGCGACTTCCACCATGTTTCCAGCGTACATTACATATACCCTGTCAACCAAACCTCTAACGGCGCCGAGAGCGTGGCTTATCAATACGATCGATGTGTCTCTTTCTTCAACCAATTTCTTAAGTAGCCGTAAGATCTGATCCTCTATTGTAACGTCTAGCGATGTCCCGGGCTCATCTGCTATCAACAGATCGTTGGCAGAGGCCAAAGCCATTGCGATGCATATTCGCTGCCTCATTCCTCCGCTTAACTGGACCGGGTAGTTTTCCATGATCCTCTCGGGGTCTGGTAGAGCAACCTCCTTCAGTAGCCGTACAGCCTCAGCTTTTATCTCCTTCTCCGATAGACTTGCCCCACCTTCCTTTCTTGAGTACTTTATTACATCCGCCAGTTGCTCTCCAACCTTGAACACTGGGTTGAGAGCTGCCGTAGGATCCTGAAAGACTATCGAGATGTTTCTTCTTCTTACCTTTTGTAGATCTCTCGAATCCATCTCTAAGATATTTTTTCCTTCAAAGAGGATTTTTCCTTTCGGAATTCTTGCAGACATCGTTGGGAGAATTCTCATTATAGCCTTCATAGTGGTAGTCTTTCCGCATCCTGTTTCACCTATTAAACCGACTTTCTCCTTCTTTCCTACTCTAAAATCCACTCCACTCAATACCTTAAGAATTCCCTCATACACTTTGAAATACACGTGTAAATCCTTAATCTCCAACAGTGGAGTAGACATTTGAAGCTAGATCTCCTCTGTTGCGAATAGATCTCGAACTCCATCTCCCAAGAGATTGAAACCTAATATGACGAACACTATGGCGACTGCTGGAAAAATGCTTATCCACCATTGGTCTGGCAAGTACTTCGCACCATCAGCGACCATTGTTCCTAAGTCAGGTGTGGGCGGTTGAGCGCCGAGTCCTACGAAGCTTAAGCTTGCGCCGATCAATATCACCCATCCCACATCCAAAGTCATTTTCGTTAGAATGGTTGCAAGACAGTTTGGTAGGATTTCCCTAAAGAGCATATGAAATGTTCCAGCTCCAGTGACTTCAGCCGCCTGAACAAAAAATTCATTCCGGAGAGATGAAGTGACTCCGTACACTAGCCGGCAGTACCAAGGCCACCACATCAACGAGACCGCCATCATAGCGTTGAAGACACTCGGAGTTAGGACGGAACATATTGATAAGGCGAGAATCAATGCTGGAACGCTGATAAATATATCCGTGATCCGCATAATCAAGGTCGATCTCCACATTCCTCTAAAGTATCCGGCAATCAATCCTAGGATAACCCCTGGGGGAACGACGAGGGCTAACACGACAACAGCCATCATTAGGGAGTACCTGAACCCGAAAAAGACCCTGCTTAAAACGTCCCTGCCCATTTCATCAGTGCCGCATAGATTCGTCCAACTTGGAGGTTGGCTTGCCCTAGCGAAATCGACGAAAAACTCGGCATGTTCCGGGTATGGGGCAACGTAAGTAGCGAAAAAGGCCAAGAATGTAACCAGAAGAACCACAGCCAGTCCTATGATAGAAAGAGGGCTCTTAGAGAATTTGTACCAACCCTTCCTGATAGCCCTCCATCTTCTTGATGAGAGCGGACGCATAAGGTCGCACCACGCTACTTAGCTCTTTCCGCCATTCGAATCCTTGGATCAAGATATGCGACTAAAGCATCGACGAGGATATTCACAAGCGCATATACCAGACCCACCATCATAACCACGCCGACTATCGCGTTGAGATCCTTGCGTAGCATCGCGACTATCCCGTACCTGGAAAACCCAGGCCAATTGAAAATCAATTCTACCAGAAAGGACATGGCTATGAGGGAAGCTATGTCTAATGCCATTATAGATACTGTTGGTATGAGTGACGGTTTCAGAAGATACTTTAACATAATCATTCTCTCAGGTATGCCATGTGATGTTGCCGATAGTATGTAGTCCTTGTTCAAATTTTCCACTACGCTAGACCTGGTGATTCTGGCCTCTTGGGCTATACACCCGAGCGCTAATGCGAACCCCGGCAGTACAAGATGCCATAATGCGTCGCCGAGTACGTCGAGTCTGCCTGCGAACAGTGCGTCAAGCGTCAGTAAGCCGGTAATAGTTGGTGGATACACTATCCCAGGACTCAGTCTCCCTCCCGTTGGCATGATGTCTAGAGTGTATCCGAAGATCAGGAGGAAAATGATAGCGAATACGAAGGCTGGGACGGCGACTCCTATATATGAAATTACCCTAACCAAGTTGTCAAACCAAGTATTGGCATATCGACCCGCAAGAACTCCAAGCGATATTGCAAAGACTATGTCGATGATCGCAGCGAAGAGAACAAGCTCAAGAGTGGCTGGGAAGAACTCTATTATGTCACTCGCTACATTACGACGGGTGACCAGTGACTCCCCCAAGTTTCCTTGAAGAGCATCTCGTATCCAGTAATAGTACTGAACATAAAGCGGGTCGTTTAGATGCAGCTGCTCTCTAAGCCTCTGCACCGCCCATTCTGGAGCTCTCGGCCCTAAAGCCATTAAGGCCGGATCGCCAGGCAGCACACGGGCGATTGTGAAAATAAGGATGGAAAGGCCGAATAGGACGAATATCGTTAACGCTAGTCGTCGCATTAAAGAAATAGGGAAGGGGTTCATGTTACTGTTGTCTTCTAGATTCTCGTCTTAGAATTTCTCAGCCAAGTTCAGCCATCTTTTCCGGATATACTTGGATATAACGACATTCGTACATGTAACCCATCACAGGGTTGGTAACTCCTTTAGCCGCAGGCCAGTCGACGTAGTGTGATTGGTAGGCATGTCTTTCGGTGTAGTCAAACAGGAACAGAGAAGGAGCGAGATCCACGATCTTCTCCTGTATCGAATAATACTTCTTGAATCGCTCGTCTTTATCGACGGTTGCCAAGGAATCTTCGATCATTCCGTCAATCTCTTTGTCGAGTAACCATTCGTTCTGTTCCCAAGTAGGAGCAGATTTTGAGTGGTACCTCGACTCTAAGATAGAGCCAGCTTCGGCGTAGTGCGCCATGACGAAAACGGTTGCTATGTTCGGGCTTGTTTCTTGTTTCGCCATCTCGTCTATCATTGAGAGCCATGGAGTTTTAACTACTTTCACCTTTATCCCTATCTTAGCCATAGCGTCCGCGAACAGTAGAGCCACTTTCTCTTCAGGTGGGACTTCAGCGCACCAGTGAACTTCAACGGGGTACTTATCGAGCATGCCGTAGTATTTGGATTTTTTCAGCTCTTCCTCTGCCTTTTCGAGGTCTTGGCTGTACTGGAATACGTTTGGATTGTGTCCTGGGAGCTTTGCTGGCACTGGTCCTCGTGCCAAGGGGGACTCTGGATAAATCTCCTTGACGACGGTTTCGTAGTCCATTGCCCAAGACATTGCCTTGCGGAAATGAATGTCATCAGTCGGCGGCTTTCTACAGTGCATCATGAAGTAGAACATTCCGCTACCAAGGTTGATCACGGCTACGTCTACGCCTTTTATCTCATCCATTGCCATGTAATTCTCAAGAGGTTGCCAAGAGTCAGTAATCTCGAGTTCTCTCCTACCTATCATTGTCCTAACCGTGGAAGGCTCTGGATTCCCAAAGAACGTTACCTCGTCCGGCGCGTTTGCGGCGAATTCTCCCCAATAATCTTTGAACCGTTCCATAATCAAGTGCGCTTCAAGTCGAAACTCTTTTATCTTGTAAGGACCGGAACCAGCGTCATGTGTCAGTAACCATTCTTTGCCATAGTCTCCGAAGTCGCCGTATGGACCAGGCTTCTTAATGTTCGCCGTCACGAGGTCTTTATTCACAACGTAAAGCCTTACCAGAAATAGGAGGAATGGGCCAACGGTCTTCTTCAGTTTGAACTGAACTGTATAATCGTCGATGGCCTTTGAGCTCTCTATGTACGGGGAAAACAGGTAAGAGTAGCCCTCCCCTATTGTGGTCAATCTTTCCATCGTGAAAACGACGTCCTCGGCCTTCAGTTCGCTACCGTCATGGAACTTGACTCCTTTCTTCAAGTAGAAGGTACAAGTTAAACCATCTCCTGATACCTCCCACTTTTCGGCAAGGTGAGGTTTGATATCACCTGTTGGCAGAGGGTATACGAGTGAGTCGTACAAGTTGACCATGGAAGATGAGCTCGCTTCGTCGGAGCCGACTGCTGGATCAGCGTACGGGAGATTGGCATAGTTAATCCTTAGAATCTTCTTTGCTGGTGTGGGTGTTGGTGTTGGGGTCGGGGTAGGTGTTGGTGTAGGCGTTGGTGTGGGTGTTGGTGTAGTTGGCGGAGGCTTTGTCGCTTCATAGATTCCATATCCGGCTGCGGCTACAACCGCGACAACGACAATACCACCAACATATTTCACATAGCCACGTCTGGAAACTTTTTCTTCTGTCAAGAACAGTACCTCATATTTTTCCTTAACTTATTGGTGGGCTTCGTTGGATATTTATCTGTTTTGGACTTGAGCTGGCCGTTAAGGTTAAAGAAACGGCGGCACGGTGCTCTTCAAAGGGGACAAAAACAGCCGACTGTCATAGCGAAGGAAATGGTCGAAAGCGTCCGAATGCTTCAGCCTGCTTTCCTTATGTTTTCTATGGCGGCCAGCATGATGATCGGGAAGAGGACGGTTGCATCGCCGATGACGGTTGCTAGTTTCCCGCCGGAGCGGACTTTCCGCCAACTTATCGCTTCCTCTAGCGGGGCTCCGCTCAATCCTCCCGCTTCTGGCCTATCAAACGTTATTTGAATAGCCGCATCCACGCCTCCGCGAAGCATATTCGCCACCAAGATGTGATGCTTTGGGACTCCTCCTCCCAATATTATCGCTCCTGACTTCTTTGCGCTGAACAACATGTCTGCGAGCTTATTGAAGTCAAGTAAAGAATTCACAGCGAGAGGATGTAGTTGACTGAATGTCCAAAGATGTATTCCTAACATCGAGTCGTGTATCGCAGGAGATATGATCGGAACCTTCTTGATCTCAGCTGTTTTGAGGATCGAATTTCTGTCTTTGAGGCGTTTGCCAATCTCCCATAGCAGTTCATATGTTGCGACATTACGCCTCTTCTGTTCACTGATATCTGCTAGGATTCTGTGAGTTTTCTTCTCCAGCTTTCGAAAAGCAGCTTCTTTAACATAGATATCGTAGATTCTTCCGACGCCTTTTCTTTTGAGCGCTTCATCATTGGCTAGAGACGTGCCTACCTTATGCTTGTATCCAAACGCCTCTATCAAGTCGTGAGTGACGTTCGCGCCTGTAGTTACGATTCCGTGAATGTGTTCCCTCTGTATCAGGTCGCGAACTATTTGACGGAGTCCACTAGCGACCATAGGGCCCGCTAGGGCTAAAAGGTTAGTATAACTTCTGTCCTGAAACATTTCCCTAGCTATCTTGACAGCTTTTCCAAGGCGACCAGCACCTAAGACGCCTGCCTTCTCCATCTCTGTGGCTAACTGACTAATGGTCATCCCTGGATAGAGTTTCATTTGCTCTACATATGGCATCCTGCCGTCTGAACCTCGACCGGCCAGCATCCTCTTGCGTAGCAGGATACTAACCTTTTATCCTAACGATCTTGTTTCTCCCGAGCATACTCCAGTATTCGACTTCAAGACCCGACGCAAGCTTAGCTTTCAGTTCTTCTTCGGTCGGCATAGGTGTCTCGAACGTTTGATACGTCTCCAAATCCATTATCTGGACATTATCCCCCATCTTAGATATAACCTGCCCACTTCTCTTCTCGATCAAAGGGACTTCTATCTTCGCATCTACAGGACTTATTATGCTTCGCTTTTGATCTGTGAAGACTCCAATAGCAATGATCCTGGCTTTGGCTGCTCCGTGTTTCCCCGGTTTTGACTTCTCATACTCAACTATTCTTGACGGTTCGTCGTCGATGACTATGTATTGTCCGATCCTTAGACTTCCAACGTCCACTGGCTTGCTCATATATTCTTCCTCGTCAACTGGTGATAAGATAAGGTCCTGTGTCTAAAAGGCTTGCGAAGCTAACGCCGCTCGCAGGGTAGATGATTTAAAATCGATGGGGTGATAAGAAGTATAGCGAATAATTCCTGAAAGGGTCTTTGTATGTTCAAGAAGATAGCGTTGGTCCCACGGCTCGACAATAACGATGCATTGGACCTAGCAATTAAGATCCATCGATTTCTCTCGAGAAGAGGGGTCGCTGTAGTTCCTGAGGCTGAGTTCGCTCGAGCTTGTGGTCTTGATGATGGAAAACCTTTCTCAGAGATGAATGTTGATGCAGTCATCACGGTCGGGGGTGACGGAACAGTTCTGAAGACATGTATGCTCATTCCGAAACCTGAGACACCAATCCTAGCGGTGAACATGGGACGACGAGGATACTTGACTGAAGTTGAACCCGGGAACGCGATCGAAGCCATAGCGAGATGCTTGAAGGGCAAGTATAGGCTGGAGGAACATTGGAAGCTATCCTTATACTCTCAAGACAAGTTACTGACAGACGGCCTCAATGAGATCTTGATCACTTCCGTCATTCCATCTAAGATGCTCGAATTCAGTATACACGTTGGGGAGAGTCATCTAGTAGATTCTAGAGCGGACGGTCTGATAGTGGCTACGCCAACTGGCTCCACTGCACACGGATTATCGGCCGGAGGACCCGTATTGGAGACTTCTCTCGACGCTTTTGCGCTAGTTTTTATCTGTCCGCTTGAGCCAATTCATTCGTTTGTAATACCGACGGAAGAAGGCCTTAGGATAGACCTTTTTAACCCAAAGTTGAAAGCCTCAGTAGTCGTTGACGGACGATATCAACGCGAACTGGTGCCGAAGTCAAGCATCGCAATTAGAAAGTCTAAACATAAGGCTGTCTTCGTAAGGCTCGGGGCATCCTATCTAGGGAAAACTTTGACCCGCGTTCCTTCATTGGAGCGTAGAATCGAGTGAGGATCTTTGTTCTAGATACTTCTGCATTCATAATGGGCGTTAATCCGTCATCGATTGAAGGAACGGCGTATTCCGTTCCGGCGGTGGCTGACGAGCTTCTGGAAGGAACTATGGCATGCTTGCGGTTCAACACATCGCGTGACAGTGGCAAACTCATGGTCAAAATGCCGGACAATCAATCCCAGAATACTGTTCGAAAGGTATCGGTTCAACTGGGAGAAGATAAAGCTCTTTCAGAGGCCGACCGTCAGATTCTCGCATTGGCTCTAAATCTGAAGTCAGATGGCAAAGCGCCGACCATAGTTAGCGATGACTATGCGATTCAGAACGTTGCAGAACGTTTGAAGCTTCGCTATGCGCCATTGGCAACTTTCGGTATCTCTTACGAATTTAACTGGATATTCTATTGCCCTGCCTGTTTCAAGAAGTATTCATCAGGATATGGTCGTGCTGTCTGTAGAGTTTGTGGTACGAAGCTTAAACGGAAGGTGCTACGAAAACTTCGTGCAAGAGCGAGAGCTAGGTAGATTCGCTCACTCAACTTCCATGAATGCCTAAAGACTCGGCAGTTCTCTAGCTTTCGAAATATCTTGTCTAAAAAAGTTTACGTCAATAGCGTAGCATTTCGCGGTCTCTTCATCAGACGCCAGATGAAAACGCTGAACAGACTTGTTCCAGCTTCGAGTCAAATTGTTCAAGAGCGATCAAGACGGCTTTTACTAGATTTGACTAGATAAAGGGATTTTTTAGACCAAAAGGACCTAGCGTAATGGAAGAGATAGATCTGCGCATATCCAGCCCACTCGCGAAATCTATCCCTCAAGAATTTCGCGGCATTCTCCTTGCTTATCTTAGCATTATCAAAGTATATCTTTGAGACTACGCGGTGCATCCAGACATCTACAGGTGCGGCTTGCGTGCATCCGACGCCGTACAATAAGAAGCAATCCGCAACCTTCGGCCCGACGCCCGGAACCTCCATAAGCTTCTTCCGAGCTACGTCGTAGGGCAAATTCTTCAAATCATATATGTTCAGCTCGCCCTCAACGATCAGCTTCGAAGCAGCTATGATGTACTTGGCTCTATATCCAGTCTTGCAGATCGATTCAAGATCTCGCTCCGACGCCTGTGAAAGTATCTCGGGCTTTGGAAAAGTGTAGAAAACGGCTCCATCCGGAAAAACTATCTGCTGACCGTAGACCTTCTTTATCAACAGCGCCATCACGTTCCACATTTTCACAGACGCATGCTGGGAGCATATCGAGCATATTAGACTCTCGAAAAGGTTCGAGGCTTGCATAAGCCTCAACCCTTTAAGTTTACTGAAAGCATTGACCAAGGGATCGTCGCTGAATGCATCATAGAACTCTTCGAGGTTGTCATCAAGTCTAAATAAGCTTCTCAGGTACTGCTCGGTCGCCCTGCACAGCTCATCATCAATAGTTTCACTCATTATCGCCACTCGAAGACGAGGAACGGACGGCGTACCTTCAGAGTACACCTCGTACTTCACGTATCTTTGATTTATGAGTTCGGCATCCCAATATCCCATATTAAGTGATTGCCACTCTGGCTCTGAAGTCTGCCCACTGCGAATAGTATGATCTAAACTGAATGGCCCCGCGATATCCTTTGCCGCAATAAATGTCTCATGTCTCAAAGTACATATGCCCCATGCATGTACTGGAGATTCATATGCAGCTTAGCTTCTTCAAGAACTTGTTGCTAACACAGACGGGTCGTTTGAGAAATCGGGCTACCTATCAAATATTATTTTGAGACAAGTTTCTCAAATGTCTGCATGAATTCCTCTTCTGCCCCCTCCAGCAATATGCCCGAAGCAGCTACCGAATGTCCGTCCCCAAATCCGCCGTAGATAGCGCAGGCTTCCGGTAAGGCTTCCGAAAGTGGAGGCTTCTTCCCTCCTTCTATCATCTTCCCAAGCAGATCAGGCGCTCTTGAGGAGACTTTGACAAAATCCTTGTCGAGTTGACCGAACCCTGGAAGTTCGCGTGACATATTTGTAAATCCTACTAGGTACTTGCTGGGATTGACTATCCTCTGGAATCTGATGTATGAGCAGAAGCTGCCCAGAACTTTGGTTCCCATTCCCTTGAAAATATCTTGAGCGTGGAACCACTGCGTATGCCTCATTTGATTGAGCCCTTCTCTTCTGAGTGTTTCAAGCAATCTACGGTTCGCAAGTTTCCTCTTTTCCTCCAGATCTTTTGCAATCTTGTCGATTTCCCGGGTAAATCCTTTGAGACAAGCGGAAATCGCGAGTTCCGGTCCTTTACTGTAGTAGCCAACTGAGCCCATCACGCTCAGAAGAGTTGATAGCCTTCTATAGGACACTGGCTTGCCGATTGCCAAGATCTTGACGTCTTCAGTCTTTCCAGTTTTTCGTAATTCTGCTAGATTTTTCCTGACGGCATCTTCCAGAGCTTCAAGGTTTAGACCCGAGATGGGTCCTGGAATCTCCGCTGAGCCTATCATTGCGAGATGGGCGGATTCGAGGTTCGCTTCATCCATGTTTTTTGCGAACAAGTAAGCTATCGAAGATGCTGAAGCTTCACGTTCTCCGCTGATGTTGTAGAGTTCTGGGTTAAGATTATGAACGCTTGAATCTGTTGATCTTTCAGTCTCATGGTGGTCCAATATAATCGTCAGGTTTTTCCCAACGTTCGCTTTAGCGATTCTATTCACATGGCCTGCGCCGATATCGGTATAGATGAAGATCTGTCTTTCTCTGGAATGGAATCTGTCTACAACTGTCGGAAAGAGTTTTTCGAGGCAGAGAGTTTTGACGTTAAAGCTGTCTCTCTCCAAAGCTTTCTTCATTATAGAGGCTGAGCATATTCCGTCAGCCTCATCGTGGTGAATTACCAGTACTTCTTTCTTTCCGTATTGTCTTAGCTCTTGGGCGGCACGGCGCATGTCTTCGATAAGGAACGTTTCATTCGACTTCAAAATCTCGTCCAAAGAATCCTTTCCATCATTCTCTCATAGCTTTATCGTTTAGATCTCTAGATGAGACTATGATTACTAGGATGCGATGGCAACCTACCTGGTCTTTCTGAAACGAGCGATAAAATAGCCAGCGTCATGTTTGTGCGGATGGAACCTTTGCGTCAGCTCAGCTGAAGGATATAACTTGAAGCCCTGTTCGCCGAAGAACAGTTGTTGTCGCTCAAGAGTTAATCCACAGTTTTCGAGAGCGAACTTTGCCAGCGTCTCACATTCTTCGAATGTAGTTGTACAAACACTATAGACAACAATGCCTTCCGGTTTAACTATGTTTGAAGCGACCTTCAAGAACTGTTTCTGGTACGTCGCAAGGGCCAAGATTTCATCTGTTGACGTATATTCGTACAGTTTCGGCATAACCCCAAGTGCGCTGCAAGGCGGATCTACGATGCATCTATCAGCTTTCACGTCTGGAAAATCAATGTCGAAGTATCTTGCGTCGTGGGCAACAAGGGTTACGTTGCTGCATCCAAGCCTTTTCATGTTTTCTCTTGCGGCTGAGATCTTTTGTTTGTTTCTGTCAACTCCAATAATACTGCCCGTATTCTGCATCAATCCACTTATATGGGAGAGTTTTCCTCCTGGCGCGCAGTTCAGATCGACTATCTTTTCGTTACACTGCGGGTCAAGAATGCGGCTGGTCAATATCGCAGGGAAAGATTGAGGATATACAAGTCCTTGTTGGAATTCGACGGTTTCTTTGAGGCTTGGAACTTTATACCTTGAGGATGTGATTTCCACAGCTAACCCACGTCTATATTTGAGGATTTCAGTCTCATTCATTTTTGTCATGCCTGATGCAACAGGCTGTCCTTGATCGTCTAGGACGGTAACTTTCTGATCACGCCGTATCTTCTGGCATTTCACGATGCCTGGCGCGTAGACATGAGCCCCTCGGAGAACCGATTCCGCTGTGAATTTGTCCACTGCAATTTTCTGCTCGTGTATTGGGATTTCATAGGGGCCTTCAATATTGAGGTAAAGTGCTTCCTTCATGGCGGGGTGCTTCTTTATGCTCAAACCTCGTCTCTCGAATCTTTCGACGATTTCGTCTGGAGAAGTCTTAAGAGTATTTGCTCTAAAGTAGTATCTTTTGCCAGGCGTCTTCAGTGCTTGAACGACTTTCTCTAAATCGTTGCCGTAGACACTTTGAAGACTTTTTAGAGCGTCGATGGAGAATTTGTACCGTTTACTCAGAGACTGAAGATCGATCAGTGGTTCATATCCCTCGTGAATATGACACTACTTTCGATGTTCATTTTAGGTCGATGATCTCCGCTCTTCTAGTCGATGTATCCAGTACCGCTATTGTTCCTCTTTCAGTCAAGTATCCGCAAACTTCCCCAGGGTTGATAACAATAATATTCTCTTTCCGATAGATTCTTGGTCTATGAGTGTGGCCATGAACAACGACTTCATAAGCTCCGGATCTTGTTAGCGATTTCAGTAGTTCCTCGTCTTCGCCGTGAAGAAGAGCCATCTTCAACTTGCCCACTTTAACTTCAGCGAATCGTCCTCGAATCTCTTTGCCGAATTCGGAATACCTTTTCTTGAGTAGGTCTCTTTCGCCATCACAGTTGCCGAGCACACCTATGAACCGTGAGTTGAGCCTTTTGAATCTTGTTGCTGTGAAAGGTGCGCAGTAGTCGCCTGCATGTAGTACCAATCTTACTTTTCTGGCGTTTAGTTTGTCTACAGCCTTCTCTATCATCGGTAAGCAATCGTGTGTATCAGACACGATCCCTACTAACGTGAAAACCTCCTCCGTCACGAATAGTCTTCTCAAATAGCCTTTTATGTTCCACGTTTACCCTGTGAGAACCTTCAGCAGTTTGCCATGTTCATTCAGAATCGCAACTTCTAGATTTGTTTGGTCTGACAGATGGGTTGAGCAAGAGAGGCAGGGGTCGTATGCTCTTACCACAACCTCAATGTCATTAAGAACTCTCTCGTCTATTTTCCCCGACTCTATACTCCTCTTGGCTACGTCGCAAACACTTTTCGGATAGGCTCTCAGTACCTCAACGTCTATTACTCCGGCTATGCTCGTTCCACAATGGCAGATGTATACGCCCATTTTAGGGTCTGATGTCAGATCGCTTTTCCTCCAAGAGTTTTCTAGCGTACTCATAGCCATGCTTGAATGCTTCTATGTTCAGCTTCTCTGTTCCACTCGGAACATTCTTAGCGATAGCCTTCTCGATAGATTGATTGTCAACTATCTTGGCTATCGCTATGATCGCTCCTATCATAACCATGTTCGCAACTATTCTCTTCCCCAGTTGCTCAGCTATTCGGGTAGCAGGCACTTCATATATGTTCACGTTACGAATAGGCCTCGTCTCAAGGATCATATCAGGGTCGTAAAGCAACGTGGCGTTCTCTTTGATCTCTCCTATATACGTGTTGTATGCTTCTTGAGACATGACCGCTACGATATCAGGCTGTTCAACCTTAGGGTAGTCTACGTCCTCGTCCCCAATTACTATCTCAGTTTTACAAGCTCCTCCTCTTGCTTCAGGTCCATACGATTGCACTTGAGTCGCATTCTTTCCCCCATATATGGAAGCCGCTGTTCCTATGACTATTCCTGCTAGAACTATTCCTTGCCCACCAAGCCCCGCTATTCTAATCTCAAAGCGGGACATTGGTTAATTTCCCCTCCTTCTTCAATTTCATTTCAATCATTCGAACCTGCTGTTGGAGGAGATCTGTGAACTCCGGTTTCTCTGTGTCTACAAACTCTCCAACGACTATCTCGTTAGGCGTTATCTCCGCCTTCAGAGGGTCGATGCGATTTCGAATCACACTTTTCTCCCTGAACCATACGATGGAGTCCATAGGTTTCGGCATCTTGTTTCTTCTTCCGTACTGTTCAGGACATGGCGAAAGAACTTCGATGAAAGTGAATCCGCGCTTCTTCAGAGCTTTCTTTATCGACTCCCGTAACAGTCTAATGTGAATAATAGTCCAACGAGCGACATATACAGCACCGGAACCTGCTGCTAGATGAACAAGGTTAAACGGATGTTCGATGTTCCCGTATGGGGTTGTTGTTGTATAAGCCTCTAATGGAGAGGTCGGACCGGACTGGCCTCCAGTCATGCCGTAGTTGAAATTGTTCGAGCAGATCACGGTAATATCGATGTTTCTCCTTGCTGCGTGTATGAAGTGGTTTCCGCCTATCGAGAAGAGATCTCCATCACCGCTTATTACTACAACTTTCAAGTCAGGTCTTGTCGCCTTGACACCTACTGCAAAAGCTATTGGACGGCCATGTGTCGTGTGAAATGCGTCTGCATTTATATAGCCTGATATTCTACCGATACACCCTATTCCTGATACTATCACAATCTTGTTCATATCGTAGTTCAATTCACGGAGAGCGCGAAGGAATTCGCTAAGGATTATTCCATTTCCGCATCCATTGCACCAAATATGCGGTATCATGCCTTTCCGAGTGAATTCTTCGAGGGGATGAGTTTTCTGCGTCATCCAACTACTCTCCTTATGTTAGCGAGAATCTCTTCAGGTGTGTGCGGGGCTTCGCCGAGTCTAGGAATGAAGGTTATTTTTCGATAGTCTGCCCTTCTCTCAACTTCTCTAACGATCTGTCCACAGTTCATCTCTGCAACGATTATTCTGTCAATTTCATCGGCAACTTCTTCAATTTCTTTCTCCGCGAAAGGCCATAAAGTTATGAGCCGTAGGAGACCTGCTTTTAGGCCTTGCGCTCTGGCTCTATTAACCGCGGCGAGAGCTGATCTTGCTACGCTTCCATAAGTAATAACGCATACCTTAGCGTCATCAAGCATTATTCTTTCCGCTCTTACGATCCTGTCTTTATTTCTTCTGATTTTATCACAGAGTCTTTGCACGAGTTTCATCTGTTCTTCAGCGTTGTCGGTTTGAGGACGGCCCATCTCATCATGGGTCAATCCCGTTGCATAGAATCTATATCCCTCACCGAAGCAAGCCATAGGTGGGATCAGATCTAGATCTGGTCTGAAAGGTGCATAGGCTTCTGGTGATTGTTCTGGCTTCTTACGTTCAGTCAAATGTATATCTTCAGGTTTCGGAATGCTAAGCCTCTCTCTAAGGTGACCGACAATCTCGTCGGCCATAATGAAAGCGGGGCACCTGAACTCTTCTGAGACATTAAACGCTTGTATAGTTAGATCAAACATCTCTTGAACAGATGAGGGAGCGAAGGCTATTATCTCGTAGTCTCCGTGGGACCCCCATTTTGCTTGCATAATGTCCTGCTGGCCGGTCTTCGTCGGCTGCCCAGTGCTAGGGCCTCCTCGCATAACATTCACGATTACGCAAGGGGTTTCTGTCATAACGGCTAGACCTATATTCTCTTGCATAAGGCTAAATCCTGGACCGGATGTTGAAGTCATGGATTTGACTCCCGAGTATGAGGCTCCTATTACGGCAGCCATTGAGGCTATCTCATCCTCCATCTGAAGATATACGCCTCCGACTTCCGGCAGTCTCCTAGCCATATGTTCTGCGACTTCTGTTGCAGGCGTTATCGGGTAGCCCGCGAAGAACCTGCATCCGGCAGCGATTGCTCCTTCAGCGCACGCGGTATCTCCTAGGGCAAAATATACGCCTGTAATGACGTCTCTTCTCATTTCTCCTGCTCCTTCATTTTCATGAAGATCGCCATCTCTGGACAAATCTCCTCACATATTCCACATCCGACACATCCTTCAGTTTTCATGTAAGGTGGATGAGCGCCGCGGATGTTTAGTTCAATTTCATAGTCGAGAACATGTTTTGGGCAAAGCTCGATGCAGAAGCCACATCCTTTGCATCTATCATTGATCACAACTATCTCGACCTCCGTGATCTTTGGCCTCTGCGCTGGTGACAATCCGTTTTCCGGAGGGCTCATAGACTTTCACGCTACCTCTTCGAATGTTCGACGTTGAATGATGCTCTGATACATCCGATTCCACTGTTGATAGGAAGGCGTGAAAGCTCAGGGATGATGCTAGAACCAGTGAGGGCCTCCCTCTTAAGCTGAGACATTCCGAGGCCTTCTTGTCCGAATCGACGGATCTTTACGTACGTAAAGGGTCTTTACATATGTAAAAGTGTTTTGTTAGAAGCAGAAACCGGCTACTCAAACCATCCCTTGGAACTGCAAGCTTTTAGACTAACAAGGCGCTAGCTCTAAGACTGATGATAACGTTGAGAAACATAGGTGTAACTAAGAAAGGAAAGGTCTCAATCCAAGGTTTAATCGGCCTCGTCAGATCGAACAAGCGGTTCAATGAAGTTGGAGCTCTAGCTTGCTTTATGGGCCTCGTCAGAGGATACACTCGAACTAAGAAGAAAGTGAAGAGGCTTGAATTGGAGGCTTACACTGAAAGAGCAGAAAGAGCGTTTCAAGCGATAGCTGAGGACGTTAAAACTCGCCCCGGCATAGTAGAAGTTCTTATTCATCATATCATTGGTAAACTCGAGGTTGGCGATCCGATCCTATTCGTTATTGTTGCAGGAGCTTCCCGAAGAGACGTTTTTCCAGCGCTTGTCGAGACCGTGGATAGAGTGAAGAGAGAAGCAGCCATATGGAAGAAAGAGGTATTGGCCTCTGGAAAATCGTACTGGGTTAAATATGCGTAGGAAATAGCAAGGTACAGCTTCTTTTCAGAAATATGCTTTCGCCATTTCATATGAGAGTTTCACATGAGTGCCTCCGTTTTCCGGCGCAGGTTCTTCATGCCCTGGAAGCAACGAGTCTATGTTGAATTGAGTCAATCTCTTCAGAGATTCTTTCATCGCTGTAGCATTACCTGTTGGCAAGTCAGTCCTACCGAACGAGCCGTTCGTGAAGACTGTATCCCCTGAAAACAAAACTCTATTATCTGAGTCATACAAGCATATGCTCCCAACAGTATGGCCAGGGGTATGAATGACTGTTAACCTGTGGCCAGGTGTTTCTATCACATCCCCTTCAACTACTTTCGTAATCAATGCCTCATCAGCGCCGAAATATTCAGCCTCCGCTGAATGGATGAATACCGTTGGAGCATTTTCCATAAGCAGATCGTTCAAACCGCCTGTGTGATCAGGATGCGCATGGGTCAAAACAACTCTGGAAACATTCCTAACACTCAAACCTGATCTTTCCATCTTCTCCTCTAGCCTATTCATCTCATCTCCAGAGCCCGTATCTATCAAAGTGATATCTTTCTCACCAATCACGTAAACGTTTGATGAGAATCCTATGCCCTCAATATAGTAGATAGACCTCAACGAGACTCTAAATTTCTCGAGATCAATCATCAGAGTCCAACACCACCAAGTTTCCAATGTTGGGCTAGATCTTAAAGAGGTTATTAAAACCAAATGTTCTAAAGACACCCATAAATAATGTAACAGGATTCGAAATTGTCCTCAGCTATTGGGTCTACGGTCTGTCCGTACTGCGGGTCTTATACGGCGTATCATGCACGCTTCTGTTCCGAGTGTGGAAGACAACTTAGAAGATTCTGTCAACACTGCGGTCAAGAAACTAGAGGGCATGTACAAAACTTCTGTCAACGATGTGGAAGAAGACTCGATGCGCCACCGTCTCCAAAGAAATACTGCGTCTATTGTGGATCGATCATACCGTACCGCGCGGCATATTGCCCAAGTTGCGGAGGAAAGTTCGTGAATTTCGCAGAGGGTTCTCATGGAGCGACAGATCTTGAGCGTAGTGCAACGGATGTAACCTTGGACGCGAGAGTCTATGACTACATATTGGATAGAGGAGGGACGATCTCTTGGAGTCAGGCGTCAGCAGATCTTAAGGCTTCAGTCGAAGTGTTGAAGGATTCGATTCAAAGATTGAAGCAAGCAGGAAAGCTTGAATAGCGACACGCAGTGCTGGACTCCTTCCTCGATGTCGTCGACATCTTGAAGATCTGCCAAACATCGACTTCATCCGCATAGCTTAAAGACTTGAAAAGATCAGACATTCGACTCAGGCAACAAGCGTGTGGATTCCGTAAGTCTACTAGGCTAGGTAAAGATGAAGTCTGAAACCCCTGCAGCTCTAAGAGCTCTTATCAATGCTGTACCGAAAATAGTCGCTACGACGATAATAACTGTCCTCTCAACAGGGTAGACCCAGAAGATTGCACTCCATATCAAAGAGAAGCTTTCAGGCTTGATTATGCCAAGATACATTCCTAGAATTGTTTCGAATAAGAGATTTCCGGTTAGATGTTGAGCGAAGGTCCCGATGAAAGATAAAACAACAAAGCCTGGAAAAAGCCGTGACATAGATGCTCCTGTCGCCCAATTTGTAGCCTTCCTACTAAGAGGGGAGATTAACGCTATGAGCGCTATGAAATGGACCCAAGCAAATGGCACGTAGTAAGTAATTCCTGAATTCAAATAAGAGATCGGAACGAGTAGCATAGTATAAGGATGCGCGAGAAACAATATGAACGGAATGATGAACAAGCTTGTTGAAAGAAGCCATTTTCTCTTAACGAGAAACCCTACTACTAGCGCATTCATCATTGCAGGGAGAAAGTCGAGGCCGAGGAAGACAATTGGGCGGCCGAACGCTATGGCTATGAAAGTACCTAAAACGATTGATAAAGCGCCGATGTAAGGTCCGAGTATGACTCCGTATAACGGAGCAATCATATCTGATGTTGAGAAAACAGCTCCAGATACTCCTATCATCGGAAATGTCGGGATCATTCTGAAGATCATGTAAAGGACCCCAAAAGTTGCTGTGATTGCAATCCTTCTCGCTACTTGACCTCTGATTAGCCGCAAGTCTCGCGTTTCTCCGGAAGCGATGTAGTTTTTTACATAGCATTTTATAAAACTTCCTAGGCAGCAACACGCCGATGGACTCAAAACAGTAACTTACTGTCTTGAACGTAACTCTTTCCTGTTTCGAGAGCTATCTGCGCCTTCGTCAACTCGATTCCGAGGTAGGCTGCGTGATCGAACCTTGACAATAGCCCGCTCTCGATTATGGCTGTAGATATTTCAGGAGGATCTTTTCCTCTGATCACAGCGTCCGGCTTTTCTCGATCGTATTCATAGTGACAAACCACTATGCATCCTCTGTCTCTGTCCACCGTCACTTTGAAGCATCCTTTCGGATCGTAAACGAACTTTCTCTTCCTTACGGGAATCTCTCTTGCGTATTTACAAATCGCACGGTCATATTCCTCCTCTCTTCTCAGTTTCTCTTTGATTACCAATAGGTCCAACCCGAGATCTTTAGGTGGTGAAGATCTATCGCGAGCAAGCATAGCCATCTTAATGCTAGTCGATAATTCTCTTATGCAGCCCAGAGTCTTGTTGCTTGCTTCTGTTGTTAATACTATGCTCGCGTTCAGGTCGTATGCGATTGAAGCGAGCAGTAGGTTCGCTCCGTTGGAATCTGCGTCCATAAGCTCTGTTACATTTCCCGCTCCGAACATGATTGGAATGTTAGGGTTTCTCTCCCTGAATTTATAATACGCCACAAGAGATTCTGTAAGATTCGGCGTGAAGATCGGTACCAGTATTGGGTCGGCTATCAACTTCCTGAAGCCCAGTTGCTTCGCTAGATTGAGATTTTCTTCAAGTTGCTCAATCTTTTTGTCGACATTGGTTGGGCAGTTCCGTGTTGCATCAACCGGAGTTACTACGACAGGAATCTCACGGGCAAACTTGGAGATATCTTTCATGTTTTCGGCGTTTATGCTTAGTATAAGGTCTGCTCCTGCCTTTACCGCTGCTCTAATCTCCTCAGTATCACTGGTATCGACGCTTACAGGAGTTGAGACGGCCCTTCTGATTATCTTGACCGCAAGCTTCGCCTTCGATGGATTTCCTCCGCCCGCTATCATTCCAATATCTATTATCTCAGCTCCAGATTTCACAAAGCTTCTAGCCTTCTTCCTCAATTCAGTTTCGGATAGCGCAGATGCATCTACGATCTCACCAAGAACACGCGGAGGAAAAGCGGGGCCGATCCAAATGGCTCCTTTTCCTTCTCCGATCCGAATTCCCAAGTTTTTCAGTGCAAGTCGACGGGTCTTCCTCCGTAGAGCTTCCAGCTTCTTGAAAGCTTCTTTCTTAAGTAGATCTTGTAACAATTCGCAAGCAGGTCTCGTTGTGGATAGTCTGACTTTGCCAAGCTGTTGCAGAACTGAAGGTAGATCCGCTGCTTGCTTAGGCCCTTTGTAGGTCGGTATTCCAAGTCGTTCCGCTATTTTTGAGACATCTCCAGCCACAAGTCCTGGCACTAGAATTAGATTGAACTTCGAGAGCTCCCTTGATTCAAGCATATTTGAAATATGGTTGATGGACATCAAAGCTGCAACTTGGATCGGAAGTGAGACAACTTCAGCCTTGACACCACTTTCTTCAACGTACTTTCGAACTACTCCATAAGCTAAAGTTCCGGTCACAACAAGTGTTTTCATGTAGAATCCCCATCTAAAACACAAACATGACCTTGTTCTAGGCGACTAATTCTCAACGATTCTTACAGATGCTCCACTATTGTTAGCGGAAGTATAGAATACGTTTCCTCCTATCGCTCCCTCAAGAAAATCGGTCACTTGGTCTCTAAGCTTCCTCGCTTCGAGTTCACCCTGAACCAATCCAAAGGTTGAAGGGCCGAAGGAACTCTGCCCCGCTCCATAGGCACCCCTCTTCAACATAAACCGTATGCATTTCTTCACGGCGGGATCCATCAAGTCTTTGGTGGCACTCGCGAAACCAGCATCTTGTAGTTCTGTTAGACCGGAGCCAAAGTCTTCGACATCTCTTTCAAGAAGCGCAGGCAGCATTTTCATCAAAATGATTCGGCATGCCTTGCCGACATGAGCTGCGTTTATCGGGCAGCGCTCTTTGAAGACACGGATCTCTTCGTCTCCGTGCACTCCTCGGTGGATATGCGGTATGGCTATAACGAAAAACCAATCTTCGGGAAACCTGTAACGGGCCAGTACTGGTGCAGGTTGCGCCTTCGAAGCGCTCGATGGAAGAAAGGATTGTTTTTCACCGTCTCTCCCGAAACTGTGGCCCCCGTCTAAGATCAACCCGCCTTTCTCGAAAGCTGCAACCCCTATTCCTGAAGTACCGCCTCTCTTCATTATCATAGCTAGTTCTCTGGTTGTTTTTTTGATCCCATATATTGTTGAGAGAGCGGAGGCAATTGCAAGAGATAGTTGAGTGTTCGAGCCTAATCCAACATGCTTAGGAATCGTACGCTTCACTTTAATCTGTGCGCCGGAAGGTATTTTCAAGTGTTTCAGAAACATCAATGCAAGTTTTCTGACGAGCGCTTGTTCTTCTCCTCGAACTTCAATCTCTTGGCTCTTGAAAGCCTCTAGAGCAACGTTGGGATAGTTGAGAGCTAAGCCGAAGCTCCCGTCGATTCTACCTAGCTGGCCGTTCATATCTATCAGTGAAAAATGCAGTCTTGAGGGCGTTCTAACGTAGACCTTCATTGGGTCTCCTCCACCTATCAATCCGACTACATATCTGACGGATTACCGACACATATTTGGAACCAGGGGCAACTCTCTTCGCGAGATCCTTGTAGTAGTGCACTAAAGCGATCAGTTTCTCTGCGTCTTCAAGTCTGCCATCAGAAAGATATTGTTGGATTCTCGTCGCATGAATGATACATTCTATTGCCGCAAATAGGCCTCGACAATACGCAGCAGGCAAGGTCCTTCGAGAATCAATGCGCTGGGCCTCGCATGTTACTATACACCTTAGGTCGTCAAAGTCTTCAATCTTCTTGATGTTGAACTCTATATTTGCATCTGCAGATCTCAGTCGGGGAGCTTTCACAGCTCTTGCCTTCTCGAACCATTTAACTCGAAGCGATCTGAAATCAGATGTTTGCTTGAACGCCGTCTTGTAGAAAATCTCCGGGTTACTTGTGAGGTTGACGACACCGCACCTCAATCTCTGTAGATTCTTGAAAGTCAGAGTTCCTTTGAATATGCGGATGATGAATCTTCTTGAGCTTCTGGGTATGATGCCCATGGGGGCTGCGGTTGATTTTCCGTCAAGGTCGTATGTTGACAGGATTGTCTCGTACACGTGGTCTTTAGCTAATCCGAACTGAGTGAGGGATACAGGCATTTGTTTCAATTATCCTCGAGTCTCTTCTACGACTGTAATTCACCTTCGGCATACATAACTCTGAGCTCAAATCTTTTCTCGGGAGGTTCTCTTCCGGAAGGCTTAGGGCTGTTATCTCACGGTATTATCTTGAAAGGAAAGAGCAGAATGAAGCTTACGATTACGGCTATCAGGTATACGCCGATCAAGATCTTCGGCGGTCTTTGATCGAGGATCAGAAAAGTTACAGCTGCACAGACGCTTGGGATTGTATTGAGAAAATAGAAAATGTAGCTTATTCTATGTCCGATTATCCACATCGGATAGAAAGGAAGATAGGTGCAAGTAAACCATGCAATAACGAATAAGGAAGAATTGTCTTTCTTCCGGCCGTAGAGATAGGCCATATACGCGATGGACGGTATGGTGAAGAAGAGGATGAAGGGGTTCATCGCTCCGACGAATGCTACTGAGACGTAAGTTGAAACTAGTGTATGGTCTGCGTATACGCTCTCCTCTACGGTGAGATAGGGTATCTTTACCTCATTTATCAGCCATTGCCACGGGTAACTCTCTATTCCCATGAGAACAGGGCGAGATAGAGCTAAAGTGTAACTGTAGATGAAGGAGAGATGTTCAAACGGGTTTTCGTATCCGCCCCAAAATCTGTCCAAGATTGTTAAGGAAATCATGAAGCAGGCTACGTAGGCTATGCCGAACTTTTCCAACCACTCCAGTTTCGCTCTCCACCGTGATCCCGCTTCGATAACATCAGATTCACTCGGTCTCTTCAGAAGGTGATACACTAGGATTGTAGCGAAACCGTATATGCCACCTATCTTGCTTAGAGTACTCAAGCTTAGTGCAGCCGCACTTAGAAGTGTTCTCTTTGCAAAGTAGAAGTAGAATCCAATCAACATGAAAGCTAGCATAAATATATCCAAAGTCGCGATTCGGCTATGCACAAAGACTAGGTTATCGAAGCTGAACAGGAAAGATGAGACTAGGGCTAGAGTCTTACTCCTTGAGATTCTCCTCATTAGTAGGTAGAATACGAAGATGGACAAGGTTCCGGAGATCGCGCTTGGAAGCCTGAAGCCATATGCGTTATCGCCGAGAACGAACATCGAGAAGGCTATTATGAGTTTGGCTAAGGGTGGGTGCTCGTGATTAGGATCAACCCCGAGCACGGCATCAGGATATACATCAAGATCATGAGGCCGCCCAAGAATTATCCTAGCCACGTTGACATAGTACTTCTCGTCGAAGATCAGCGATCCGAGTGGACGATCCAGCCAAGCTATTCTGAGTATAAAACTTAACGCCAGCAGGTAGAGAAAAACTCTGTCATAACTGTCGGTCCTAGGAGCGAACTCCCAGTTGATAAACCTCTTTTTGAGATTCATGCGGTTCCCTTACTTTTCAATACGTTTGAACAATGTCTTGATTAGACTAATAATTTGTATCTTATAGATGCAGTAGATGAACATGCCCAGCCAGATCAATTGTCTACTGACTGCAATGTACTGTATTGGACTGCTTGGTGACAACGGGTCTACTGTGTAAGCTAAGCTTGTGAACCACAGAACTATGATCAACGCGTTTAGAACATCAGCGACATAGGCTGGGAGAAGCGGAACCGTCGGAATCAAGGTGTAGAAGGGAAGGAGCATAAGCGCCATCTGTGGCGTTACCACATAGGATCCGAAGAGCCAAGCTATACTCATTAACCAGCATCTTTCCATCAGTCTCTCAGCTTGAGATTCATACGGCTTCTTGCCAGTTTCAATCAGTCCTTTGTAGACCAAGTATAGTAAGGCAGCTAAGCCGACATAATGGGCAAACGGGTCCATTTGTTTGAGGAAGTAGATCAGCCAAGAGTTTTCAATGCCCCATTGCATGTGATAGGTCCACGTCTCAAGCCATGTTTTGAAATTCAAGAGAATGAAAGGTGAGTTCACCAACGCGAAAACTCCGAGACATGTGAATGTGAACTTAAATCGTTCTCTCCAAGATTTCTCCTCAACAAGATAGACTGGCAGTAAAACGGATGGATAGACTTTAGCGGCTATACCCAAGCCTAGACTTGCTGCTGATCCAAACTTGTTGGCTCTGATGTATAAGTAGATTGATAGCATAGAGAAGAATACCGCGATGATATCCCAATTGTACACAGTGAACATTAGGAATGTGGGCATAATCAGGAAGCACTTCCAGATCCTCGTCTCTTCAATGTTCAATATCGCGCAAATTTTGCGTAAGAGTAGAACTGTTCCGATTGTGAATAGGAATAGGAAGCCATCCATTATGAGTACATAGTAGGTCATAGCTGTCATGAAGTCTCCAGTTAACGCCCGTGAGAAAGAGGAGACATATACCAGGACCCCAACTATTACAGGGTACTCGAACGTGAACTGCAAGTAGGGAACGAGATGCTCTCCAACGCCTACCCCATTCCTCCAGAAGACGCTTATCACATCTGAATAGTGATTTGGAATAATCCCGGGAAGGTGCTCCCAAACATTGAAAGCGAACAATACCGCCGTGCCGATAATAAGGTCGATGGTACTACGGTTGTTGCGATGCCAATGTTTAAGGCTGGTTGACATAGAATCCGCTTCTGAATGGGAACGATATGGGCTTGCCAAAGCTACTATCATAGTCTACATGTAGATATCATGTTTCCTGCTCTACGTTACTATATGACGGGAGACATGGTAAGTTTAATATTTGCTTACACTGAGACTCTATTCTGTGACTTGGGCAGATTTCGCTGGCAAGTCAGCTTTGCGAGACGCAAGTCCTGTAGGAATGAAATGGTATGCCTTTCGAAATGGGTCTTGGAAAGAAGATCTTCATCGCAGGTTTCCTTCTGTTAGTGGTTATTAGCGGGCTTTCACTAGCCACATCAAACGTTTCATCCACTTCTACCACTTATACGACCACATTTACGACGACTCAAACAACATTCGTAAGCACTGTGAACGCAACATCTACTACTACATCCTATGTCACTACGAGTTGGGCAACCAATCCCGTGCTAAAATCGTCACGTACAACTACTCAATCGATAACGACGACAACGACCAAGTACATCGGCACAACCACTCAGACAGCTGGAGTCGTGACGGTTTACGTGACTGGAACCAGCACCTCATTCATATCTACGACCACGAGGACTATGACGTGGTACACTGTCACCTCTAAAGGAACAACTATTACCCAGCCGGGAACAACAACGACGACAAAGATTGTAGCGACGAGGACTACTTCGATAACCTCGACCACATATGCGCTGGTTGGAGTCACAACTACTCCGACTACAACAACTACGACAACTACTCCTACGACCACTACGACGGCCACGACCACGCCTACGACAACCACGACGGCTACAACCACTGCGACGACGATTACGCCGGTCCTGCCTCCGCTCTTCCCAACCGATATGACGACATTGATCTTAGTAGTCATTCTATTTGGGGTGATACTGCCGGTGCTGGTGGTGCCGGCAATCGTATTGACGAGGAGGAGACCTTATCCTCCAACATACTATCCTTGGATGCCCTACTATTATCCTCCAGTCCAGATGTTCCATCCAGGATACAGGATGGCTAATTGTCCCCGCTGCTGGAGGCCCCTCGTCTATATAGCGCCCTACCGAAGATGGTACTGCCGTTACTGCAGGAGATACGTCTAAACTCCTTTTCTATGTCCAGATCTCAATCCGCCTTCTTCCTATTTGGACTTTAGGAGTAAATATTCTAGGCGGGCGCCATGATTAGACTAACGTGTGCATAGGGGATAGGTTCATAAGCGAACGCTTCAAGATGAGCTTCCCTTCCAAAACGATCTTACGGCGCAAGGAGACAACAGGCTTGTATCAGGAGGAGGAGATTAACAATTTGGAGGATTTGCGAAAGTACATGGAAGCGCTCGATGAGGATGAAGGCATTAGAGTGCTTGGGAACGTTGAAGGGTTTGCAAACGGAGGTTTCATTTTCGTCTCTAGATTTAGGGAGAAATTCTGCCTCAATATATGCGATAGATTCTGGGACGAGAAGACTAAGACATACACAATTGGAGGGAGAGACGTGTGGCTATACTTCGATGACATGGATTCTGCTTGGAGTCGCCTCAAATCACTGATCGCGCAGCCTTTGAAGGCTTGGCTTTACTAGTTCATAGTAAGGACCGAGTAGCGTTGTCAATTTTCTCTGATCTGCGTAGTTCTACAGTCTCTCACTGTCTCAACCCACAGTTTGGACAAAAAATAGCATCCAACGGAATCTCGTTCCCGCAATGGTAACAGTACCTCTTCCCATATGTCATAATCGGAATGACGTATCGTCCGCAATTGTGGCAATACCAAGCACGATATTGAGGAATCCAACCGACCGTTCTACCACATGACGGGCAGACAGGAGGCTGATATAGTCCAGGAACAGAGCTGATCGAAGGCTTGTATGGTGAAATCTCCTCTGCGACCATTATCTGCCTACTTACTCTTCTGTACATGTAGAAGACTAATAGTCCTGCTAAGAATAGGCTTATGATACCCAAGCCTAGGCTTGAAACAAAATTATAGGCGGTGTGAAGAATGACCGGAACGAGAACAGCGTATACGATGAACCTCTTGCCCTTGTGGAACATCGCCAATCCGAGATAGTAGCCCATAGTCGCGCCGAAGAATGCATGTCCTGGTACGCTTAAGACGGCGCGTATTGTAGCGGTCAACCAGCCGTGCCGGAGTACATACATGATATTCTCGGCTGTAGCGAATCCCAGAGCTGAGGCTGCACAGTAGACGATTCCATCCATAGGCTCACTGAATCTTTTCGAGAAGTACGCTGGAAGAGCGGCTCCAAGTTTGCAGAGCTCCTCAACGACCGCGACGCCTATGAAGAAATAGAGGAAGAGCTGGAGCGGCTCAAGAATTGGAACCTTAGGCTCACGGATCAACGAGGAGGTCACCATCTCGAAAATTATCGCAGGAACCGTTGAGGTCGCACCCAAGATAAACGTAAGGAGGAGTAACCTTAATGGCTCGGGTTCATACCGATCCTTGTGAAAGAAGAACCATAGTAGAAATATTCCTGGAGCAATTGCTATCACGAGCAATTCAAGCAACGGCAATGAAAGAAGCCTCATCAGAGTAAGATGTGATACTTCGCAGGAGAAGAAAATTGCGCCTTTCAAGCGAAAAGTCTCCAAACCTACCATACCAGTCGGCTTTGGGTCCCAGTTTCAAGAACGTGCCCGACCACTAGGCGTTAAATATCAATTGAACCGCTAATATGGCTGATGTTATTTTGCGAGCTGATTATTCGGTTCTCTGCGCCAAACAAGAAACGCTGAGATCCTCACTTAAAGGTGCATACCGTGTTCGATTTGAAGGACTGCCGAAAACTGAACCTATAAAACCCGCAAACTGGCAAATCGATATGATTATCGATCTTTAGTTTGAATGGGGTCTATATGGCTAGAGTGGACAGAGGCAAAGAACAAAGGAACTTGAAGATCGCTATAGCAATCACTTCAGCTGTAATGGTATTTGAAATTGTAGGCGGCCTTGTGTCAAACAGCTTGGCCCTAGTAAGCGACGCATGGCATATGTTTACGGACCTGCTCGGGCTTTGCTCATGCCTACTCGCCGGCACTATGGCATTGAAGCCGCCGACATCGGGGAAGACGTATGGATACTACCGTGTTGAAATTCTTTCTGCATTAGCCAATGGAATTACACTGGTGGTCGTTGCTTCGTACATATTCTATGAAGCCTATATGAGAGCTTTGACAGGTGCTGAAGTGAAAAAATGATAACTATTGCTTCAATAGGTTTGATTGCTAACATCCTGTCAGCCACTGTCCTCTATGAAAGAATGTTGAATTTGAATGTGAAAGCAGCGTTTCTTCACGTCGTAGGAGACGCGTTGTCTTCATTCGGTGTAGTAGCTGCGGGCATAATCATGTTCTTCACGCGCTGGTATTTGATCGATTCGATCGTCAGTATAATGGTTGGGGCTGTAATAGTATTCGGGACTGGAAGGATGTTAAGGGAGGTTCTGAACATCCTTCTCGAAGGAGCACCTCGAGGAATCAGTCTAAGAGAAGTTGTTCGAACTGTCAAGAGCATTGAGGGGATTGTTGATGTTCACGATTTGCATGTCTGGAGTATAACTTCCTACATGCATTATCTTAGCGCACATCTGATAGTTCGAAGAAACGAGCTGGGAAGGATTGATAAAATACTGAATGAGGTCAAGAACGCATTAGCTGAGAGATACCGTATCAATCACTCGACATTGCAGATAGAAGCTGAAGGCTATAAGGAGATTGGGGAAGTGCATGATACAATCGAATAGGTCAAGAACAATTCTGCGATGCGAGACTGGGCGGACTACGCGCCCCGAAAAATGTACATGTTGTTTGTTTTTCAAAATGTACATTTTCAGAATGCAAGTTTTTCTTTCTTCGCTGAACCGTTAATGTTGTCGACGTTCTGAGGAAAACAGGTTTCCTCCGACAATTGGAAGTTCCTATTCTTCAGTATGAGCAGGTTCTTCAGGCTGAGTATCCCGCACTTTTGCCTATGGTCCCAATGGAGAAAACATGAAAACGGGGCAGTGTTTCTAAGGTCCATGAGTTTCCTATTATGTCTCAAATGGTGAAGTTCAAAATACTTACTGCTTAAATGGCTGGAGTTGTTTTTTAGGTTCTCTAAGTCTTTTCTTCGACCCATGAGAATTTCCGTTGAAGAGTTTTAGGGTAGTAAAGTCGCCAGTCGAAATCCACCTTCTTTCCCCACTCATAGTAGATCCGTGGATCGATGTAACTCTTCAAGGACGTGCCTAGATTGTATTCACTGGTTGCCTTAGCGGCTTCAATCTTTACTTTAAGCGCCTCCGCAGCCTCCTCCGACTTCTTGGTCCTCTTAGACTTGAGCTTTCTAAGTCTCTCAATCTTCTTCATTAACGATTCACGCCATTTTTTAGGTGTCTTCCTTTTGTGGTTGCAAACAATGGCTGCTTGAAGATTCGCCATAGTTGCTAGATGCTTCTTGACGTACTCTGGATCGGACTTTCTAGCTTTCGTATTCGCGAGGTATTCTTTAACAACCTTTGAGGCATGATATGTTCTGAATACCTTTGCCGTCAAGCCCGGAACGGCTTCGCTTAGAAAAAGTTTGACCTTTTCAGAGTCGACTCCCTTGAAGACTACTGATCTGCAACTCGAGGTGAATTGTTGTAGGTTATCGACCACTGGGCGGGGCAGTTCCACTTCTTTTTGCCATCTTACGGAGTCTTTACCTAAGAAATCGAACTTTACAATATCATTACCCATTATCTTAATGTGCTGAGGTCTAAGGGTTGTCGCGCCAACGGTATCTGCTTCGTCCCTGTCTTTCTCGTCGCCGACACGGAGCTTCAATTTGTCGATGAGGTAGCAGACTGTCGCAATCTTCCGTGTCATCAGGTCGTTCGACTGAAGGTTCTGCTCTATATGAGCTTTGACGCTATTAATTCTTGATTCAAGCTCTCTTGCTTTTTCAAACTTCTCAATCTCTCTTTGCTGTTTCACGTGAGACGAGTCTGAGAGCCAAAGATACTTCTCGACTCCACGAAGTTTGTCGTCCCATTTGGCGATCCACATGGAGTCAGGTTGCCATACAATCTCCTTCCAATTTCCGTAGGGTCTTGGAGCATCTGGCGACAAGTTGAGAATTATATCGTTTTCAGTAGCTCCGGGTTTCCATCTTCCACGTAGAGGATGTTTTCCACGCCCCATAAAAATGCAGGGCGGTTCCACTATATAGTTGCCGACTTCCACCTTCTGCCCGTCGACGATAGCGTAGCCGTACTTCTCCTTGTTTGCCTCCCTGATCGCCTTTCGAGCTTCAGCAAGCTTCTTCTTCTCCTCCTTCGACGTGGTTGACTTAAAATTCTTCTCCTGCTCGACATAACTCTGAATCTCTGAGAAGTCAAATTCTTCGGGAGCGAGTTGCTCTTTAAGCCCCAACGCTTGGCAGAAATCCTTGAAGAAATTCCTTACAAAGACACGGTCATTCACATACTCGGTTCCAAGCTTCTTAACCCATGCGACGGCCATTTCCTCTTGCTCAGACGTCAGTCCGACCTTCTTACCATCAATCCATATGCTGAAGCCCTTCGCCTCATATTTCTTTGGCAGCAACACTCCGTTATGGATAAGTTGTTTCATCTAGCTCTCTCCGAACCTCAGTGAGATCCAGTCTTTATACAGCTATGCCTCTTGTAATATTCTCATCAGACACTGCTTGTCTATCTTAAAAATAATACTGTTCATTTCAAACTTTCTGGAGGAAGACTCAATCAGGTTGTTATCCACAGAGTGATCGCGGCAGAGATCGAAAGCACAGCACCGTAAACAAAGGCGGTCAACGGCGAGAAGAAACTCCATAAGAGCCCAGCTATAACGCTCGCTGGAAGATCTGCTACTCCATTAACCGTATGTAACGCTCCATAGCCGGTTCCTCTAAGTTCAGGCGGAATTAAATCAGCAGCATACGCCCTCTCAATCGTATCTACCATAGCCATAAACAATCCAGCAGCAGCAAAGAGGACTGCGACAGCCAAAAGATCACCCGCAACCAAAGCGAAGCCAATGCAGGTTAACCCGAAGGTAGCGTAGCCGACAGTGAGTATACCACGCTTCCCGATCTTATCACTTAGAATCCCGATTGGAAGTGAAGCGAGGGCATAGACAGCATTCATCATAGCGTAGAGCAAAACGACATATTGTGAAGCCCCTACTTCTCCAAATCTCGGCGAAAGAAGAAGGTTTCCAGCGAGAATGAAGAAAGAAAAGCTGAAGTTTCCCAGTCCGAAAAGCAGCACAGCTGCAAGATACCTTCTGAATCTACGGGGCAGCCCTCTTATTCCAACAATCAATTTCAGACCTTTACTAGCCATTTGAGGGCGATCTCGAACTAGAAAGACCAGTAAGAGGACGCCCACCAGTCCCGGAAGGAAGGACCAAGCGAAAACTCCTCTGTAGAGGTAGATCGGTAGCAAAACAGATGTCAATAGTGGCCCTACAAAAGCGCCGGTAGTGTCCAAAGCTCTATGAAGCCCAAAGCCTCTTCCCATGGTCTCAGAGGGAGTAGAATCAGCTATCAAGGCGTCCCTTGGAGACGTCCTAACACCTTTACCTACTCTATCAAGAAACCTCAATCCAAGAACCTGTAACCAATTCGTAGAAACGGCTAAGGCTGGCTTAATGAAGGTTGAGAAACCGTAGCCAAGAGTTATCCAAGGCTTGCGCCTCCCATACTTATCGCTCAGCCATCCAGAAGCCATCTTCAGTAAGCTTGCTGTTGATTCAGCTATCCCTTCTATGATCCCCAAGAT
>CAZHMI010000006.1:0-38126 GCA_964533795.1 uncultured Candidatus Bathyarchaeia archaeon | reverse complement strand
CGTAGAATCTTTGTAACGGCCTTGGACGTCGATCCCGAGTGGCACGTTGGAATGCAGTCGGTCTTCCAAAAATATACCTACAACGCGGTGGCTAAGACCGTGAACCTTCCCCAGAAGGCCTCTATTGAAGACGTTAGAAGGATCTACCTACTCGCCCACAAGCTCAAGTGCAAAGGCATTACGATATATAGGTATGGGAGCAAGAGGCAACAAGTTCTGGCCATTGGATCTACTTCCGGCGAGGAAATTGCTGGCGCACCCTATGTAAGAGTGGATTCAGAGTATGCGGGCGGATGCCCATCAAGAATATGTCCTCTCTAAGCCTCCATAAATAATCCAAAAAAGTAAAGGATTGGGTTGTTGAGAAAGGCGCTCTCGATAAGATTATGATCAATACTTCTGGGATTGGGTTGCGCAGTCCAGCTCTCAACCACAATATCCGAGTGGTGAGAAGATACCGGGCGTTCAAGGCTAAGTGGCTCGTCGACTCGAATCTCAAACCAAAAGACAAGATACTGGTGTCAGGGACTGTAGGTGATCATGGTGTGGCTGTTCTCTCACGCCGGGAGGGTTACGGGTTCGAGAGTGAAGTGAAGTCTGATGTTGCTCCGCTTAACAGATTGATCAGCCGTTTGCTTAAGGTCGGTGGGATTGTGAAGATGAAGGATCCTACGAGAGGCGGCTTGGCGAATACGTTGAACGAGTGGAGCGATAAGTCTAAGGTTGGGATATTGGTTCGTGAAGCGAAAGTTCCTATGCGAGAGGGCGTTAGGGCTGCGTGTGAGATGCTGGGGATAGATCCGTTCGAGATAGGTAATGAAGGGAAGATCGTGATCGCTTCGGTGCCGGAGATGGCTGAGGAGATTCTTGAGGAGTTGGGATCAACTCCGGAAGGAAAGAATGCAGCGATAATAGGAGAGGCGACAGGTAAGTTTGAGGGCGTTGTTCTGGAGACTGCTGTGGGCGGAAAGAGGATACTTCCGCCGCCTCTAGGGGACCCTGTTCCGAGAATATGTTGAGTTCTCTCAAGCGTTTACCGGTTTCCTCTCTCTCGACGAGTACCTGTATGCGATACTGCATAACCCTTCAACGGAGACCATGCATGGGCCTACGGGATGCTGCGGGGTGCAAGCTTTCCCGAACAATTCGCAGTCACTCGAGTCGAGTAGACCTCTCAGAATCTCGTTGCACCGGCATTTTTCATTACCTTTGATCTGCAGTTCAGCGACTGGGCGCAGTCCGTCGCCGTAGATCTTCCTCGCGTCGAATGATTCGTACTTCTTTCTTAACTTCATTCCTGAATTGGCTATGACTGGGAAGCCGCGCCAATCTGTATCGAAAGGTTCGAACGCTTGATTCATCGCTTTCAGCGCTTTCACATTCCCTTCATAGGTTACGGAGCGGGTATACTCGTTCTCGACTTTTGCTTCTCCTTTCTCTATTTGCCTCGCTAGCATGTAGACTGCGATGAGCATGTCCAAGGGCTCGAAGCCGGCGACGACCTGTGGAATTCGATACTTCCTGCTTAGAGGTTCGTAGGGTTTGACGCCGATGATCGTGCTGACGTGTCCAGGCTCGATGAGGCCGTCGAGCTTCATCTCGCCCATTTCGAGTAGCTTGGAGAGGGCTGGTGGGACGTAGCGGTGGCAGCTTAGAATCGAGAGGTTTTCAGGCGGTTCGTTGAGAATGGTTACGGCTGTGCTCGGGGCGGTCGTCTCGAAGCCTACGGCGAGGAAGACAACTTCATTCTTCGTTTTCTTGGCGATTTTAAGTGCATCGGCGATGCTGTATACTATGCGGATGTCATGTCCTTCTGAACGCATGTCGAGTAGCGATTTCTGTCTGCCCGGTACTCGGACTGCGTCGCCGAATGAGGCTATCGTCTTTCCGTTCTTCGCGAGGGTTATCGCTTCCTCGAATTCTCTTCCTGTGGTTACGCAGACTGGACATCCGGGTCCTTGCCTCATATCGATTCCGCATTCCCTGAATATCCGATCCAGCCCATATCGGACGATCGTATCTTGGTGAGTGCCGCACACATGCATTATTCGTAGGTTCAGCTTCATCTCTTTCAGTCGTGATACTACTTTCTTCGCGGTCGTATTGTCTCTATACCTGAACATCTTGCTGCTACACCTTTAGTTTGACAGTTTTGACTATGCAGTCTTTTCCGGAGATGATTTCGACTGGGCTTCCGCATTTAGGGCAGCCTATTGCTGGGAATGCTGCGTGGTGATCAACTGCGTCCGGATTCGGTATGGGACCTTTGTAGTGGCAGTTGCTGCATTTCACTTTGCCTTTCTCATGTTCGATGAAGAGTTTCGCTCGCTTGAGGATTGTCTTCTCTTTGAGTAGGTCGAACCACGTTCTCGCTTGCTCTTCACCTACAAATGCAAGCTCTCCTACTAGGAGATGAACCTCGGATACGCTTTTCGCTCTACGGCGGCTTGCTTCCTCGATCACGCTTTGGACGATCTTCTCCATTAAGAAGTATTCATGCATCTTTGAGCCACACTGGCTTTACTTCATGTCGAGCATCTCGTTCCATAGCCGGATGGTCTCTTCAGCGCTCTGCTTGTCTAGGACTTGGATCGCGAACCCGGCGTGGACTATGACGTACCCCCCGACTTTAACGTCGACCAGGGATACGTTCACCTCTCTAGCGGTGCCGTCTCCAAAATCGACTTTCGCGATTCTGCCCTTCCTCGTTAATACTCTCGCCGGGATCGCTAAACACATGGGGTGCTAGATACTTCTCGTAGGTATAAAAACAATATTCTTTCATTGTAAGTTCCGAACATACTGAAGCTTCAATATAAGCAGATTTTTGACATAGGATCGAAAGCTTATCTGAATCGAGATACAACCTGTATCTTGCTGGCTCTTCCTTGTTGCGGGTTCTCCTCGGTTGCCGGCCGCGGAAATCTTTAGCAGGGAAGCGCAGGCAATATTTTAGCGTTTACAGTGAATTCTATTCTATTAACTAGATCGGGTTGCTCGGCAGAGGATTCTTAACGTGCGCTGATCCAAACCGTCTCCCCCGCTTCTCACAAGCCCAACAGAAGTCGATCTCAATATTTTCGTAAGGCGATTCAGTCAAAGGGATGCCATGGACTGGGCAAAAGTCTCTATCGATATCTTGCAAGGCCCTTTCTTTTCCACGCCATCTAGAAGTCACAAGATCAATCTCAGTTGAGTGTGACCAAATACAAGAACTAGAGGTAACACTAAATTGAGCCCATATGTGGTCCGCGATGTGCTAACACACGGATTCTTTTTATTTTGGAACGCGCGTCTTGCAATACAATAGCCTAGGTTACCCTCCAACAAGGTGAAGTAAACTGACGAAATACCGAATTACGGTAACAGTCAAAGACGTTAAGGGAAAATGTCCTCTCTATAAGCCGGGCGATAGAATAGCCTTCGAAGAGTTCTACGTGAAAACGAAAGAATCAAATGACATATGTATACACGCCTTGGCAGGCGCGTCAACCCTCCTCTCAGCTTTCCTCCACGGAGTATCCGCCAAAAACCTAGGAATAGGCATAGGACCCGACGTAGGCTATGTTCAATGTCCAGACCCAGGCCCACCATGCACCAAGGGAGGAACCGTAGTATTCGAGCTTAAGAGAGAAGAAAGGCTCTAGAATTCTCCTTAGGTTAACTAGGCTACATGTGCCCAAGCGCTTTTGCGAGACCTTGGCGGTCCCTCAGCTCTGCGTTCTTACGAATTGAGTGTGAAATGCGAAATCGCGAAAAAGTTGATAGCGCAGAGTATCACTACATATTTATAGAGCTCCTTGTTTTGAGATTTCGACGTCTTACCGCTGGCTTAATTAGGTGGTTCTCAACAAAGCCTGTACTTCGTTTCCGAAAAGTATGCGGGAGATGCGAAGAAGAAACGGAGAGTGTTCATTGATCAAAGCGCTATTGATCGTGGGGACGAGACCAGAGCTAATAAAGATCTCTCCAGTGCTCGAAGCCTTATCGCGACGCGGCCATAGACCTGTTCTGGTACATAGTGGACAACACTACAACGGCAACATGTCGGATCAATTCATTAAAGAGTTGGGTCTCCCACGGCCTGCTCTTACGATGAGGGTGGGATCAGGAAGCCATGGAGAACAAACAGGTAGAGCCCTCATCGGGTCTGAGAGAGCAATAAAGAGGTTTAAGCCGGATGTTGTCATCGCCCAAGGAGATACTAACACTGCCTTATCAGCCGCGCTTGCGTCGAGCAAAATGAAGATTCCTTTCGGTCATGTAGAGGCTGGGTTACGCAGTTACGATAGAGAGATGCCTGAAGAAGTAAACAGGATAGTAATAGATCATATATCGAACCTGCTCTTCGCCCCTACATACAAGTCAGCTACGACGCTACTCTCAGAGGGAATACCCGAACACCAAATCTTCGTAACCGGAAACACTATAGTCGATGTCTGCCTACGCTTCTCTCAAGTAGCCGCCAAAAAATCACGGATAATAGAAAGGTTTAGTTTCAACAATCATCAGAACCTGGCGGTGGTTACAGCCCATAGACCTGAGAGTGTAGATTCTCAAGAACGACTGAATGGCATAGTAACTGCACTGTTACGATTGACGGAATGCACTTTCATCTTCCCCGTCCATCCAAGAGCACAAAAAAGACTCCGACAATTCGGTCTAATGAAGAAACTGCGTGAAGCAAAACACATCATACTTACGGATCCGCTATCATACATAGACCTTCTCAGCCTACTTATGGCGTCGAAACTCGTCTTGACAGACTCTGGCGGAATCCAAGAAGAAGCCGTTACCCTACATGTACCATGTCTAACGATGAGATTCAACACTGAGAGGCCTGAGACCATAGACGTCGGAGCCAACTTTCTCGTAGGCACCGAGCCGAACAAGATAATGAGTTTCACCAAGAAGATTCTGGAGGACAAGGAGTTCGCAGCCCGAATGAGAGCCGCTCCAAACCCTTACGGGGATGGCCGCGCCGGCGAGAAGATTGTTGAGGAGTTAGAGAAACTCTTAGAGAAGAGAGAAACGCTTGTAACCGGTATCCAAGTCGTTCAACAGCTCGATATGAATTTACCCTCAGCAAGCACGTTGGATGGAATTCAGAAATGAGAACCTCCAAGTCGACCCTTCTTCCCCGCAGTTCATGGAGCCTGCCTCTCCAAAGGATCCACCTCATTCTAGGATCGGTAATAACTATCGTGATCATACTAGCGACAACAATTTTCGTCCAAGTATACTGGATTTACCAAGCTGTTCTCATCAGCGCAATCTTGAGATTCGCTAAAGTTCCTCACGAGTTGTTTCTCCCCAGTTCCTTACTTGGCGGGTTTCTGAATGCGATAGCTCCAGTATTCCTTCTAGAAAAAGCAGAGATCTCCGATGCCTTGATCCTAATCACCATAATCGCCATACTATTGGCGATTCTGATAATAGCCGTTGTGCCACATCTCAGCCCACCTCTTCGAATATTAGCGATCTTCTTCCTGGCGCTCGTGCTTGTGAACTTGGCATATGGTATCCTGCATCCTGAACAACCTTCACCACTCAAAGTGGATTGGCTGACTTCAGGCATTGTAATAATACCGTTGATAGCTCTAGTCTTCAACGTAACACTATTCCCGTTACCAGGGTCCTTGTCAACGAAACTTCTAGGGCTGGTGGGTTGTCTCGCTTTCTCATTCGTCTGGAGCACACTACGACTTTCGCTAGCCCTAGCGTCTCTATTCTACCTAGGGACGTTCTCATTCATGTTCCTCGAATATCTTCCCGGAGCATTCGTGGACTTCGTCTACATGCTCCTATTCTACTCACTCGTAATGCATCGCTTAGCCGCTTCAAGCGCGATGGAGACTCTATCAACATGTCGCTCCTAGTGGATGCAGCTATACTCATAATAATCGCCGTGATCTTTGCTTACGCCGTTAGGCACTACCGTTTCTATTGGAATAGAACCTTTAGATTGCAAGAGAATGTATCCCAAAGCTTCGCTGGAGCGTATACCCCTTCAGTCTCAATCCTCTGCCCGATGAGGAATGAGGAGAAGGTGGCATCTAGGCTCTTAGATTCGTTGATCGAAATGGATTACCCCAAGGACAAAGGAAAGTATGAAGTCATAGCTATAGATGACAACTCCGCGGATGGAACCTCAGAAATAATCGATGGGTACGCTTCGAAATATCCCTTCATTAAGGCTATTCACAGATCCGGTTCCCCTGTGATTAGCAAACCATCCGCGCTAAACGCTGGACTAACGTTCGCAAGCAAGGAACTCGTTCTATTCTTTGACGCTGATTACATCCCGCCTAAAGACTGTGTCAAGAGACTTGTAGCTCCGTTCACAGATCCCCAAGTTGCAGGAGCGATGGGTCGGGTGGTTCCAGTTAACGCTCGAGAAAGCATACTCTCTCGAATATTGGACTTTGAGAGAGCCGCAGGCTATCAAGTTGACCAGCAAGCTCGACACAACCTTGGACTGATCCCGCAGTACGGCGGCACAGTAGGCGGCTTCAGAAGAGCCTTCCTAGCCAGTCAAGGCGGATTCGACGCGCATCATCTTGCAGAAGACACTGACATGACCTATAGAGCATACATATCCGGTTGGAAGATATGCTACGTCAACGCAGCCGAATGCTATGAGGAGGTCCCCTCAAAGTTTTGGCAGAGAGGAATCCAAGTTAGACGCTGGGCTATCGGACATAACTACTGCCTGTTTGATTATGGGCTCAGAACCATAGCGTCCCCTTTTCTACGCTTCTGGAGGAAGCTTGACGGAATGATGCTTCTAGGAGTATACTTCATGCCCTTCCTGACACTGATCGGTTGGGCTTTAGGAATCTACAGCTACCTATTCCAACCGCCATTCTGGAGCCCACTGCTCTATGCGCTCTTCCTAACACTATCCTACAACGTGGTCGGCAACTTGGCTCTCTTCTCCGAGGTCGGTTCAGCCGGCTATCTAGATAGACGAAACCGATCCATTTGGCTAATACCGCTCCTACTTCCGGTGGTACTCTTCTATGTTCTAGTGGGATCACGCGCATTCATCGAAGCGCTACTCGCCCACATCTTCGTCCGACGGAGAAAACGCAGGGAGACTCCGGAACCTCGGAATAAGCATGGGAAGAGTGAGGCTCAATGATAGAATACTTTCTACTCTTAGGAGCCTTTTCGGCGATGTTACTCTTATCCTTCTTGCCAGGCTACATGGAGTTTAGAGCGCCTAAAGACCCAGGGCCTCTGTATATCGAACTGCCTAGAGTAATTGAACCCCGTTCGGGAGCGATTCAGTTCAGGAGAACAATAAAACCCTTATCAAACGGTCAAGGATGGAACCAGAAGCGGCTCTGGGGGACTTCCATACATGAGAAAGACTTCAAGAACAATCGAGGCAAACTCAAGATCTCAAGAACAGACGGGGATATCACTATTCCCGCTGGGTCAGTGGTTGAATCCGCGCTGATCGTACTAGGCGACTTGGTTAGCCAAGAGAACTGTAAATTCACTGAGATGGTCTACGTTGAAGGCCGATGCCAAATAGGCAACAACAATAAGTTAACCGCTGTCACATCTATGGGCAACCTATCAATAGGCAAAGTATCTCAAGTATTGAGTTTTGTCGATTCAGATGGTGCTGTTCGAATCGGTGATGGTTGCGTTATCGGAGGGCTCATCACCTCTGGTGAGACCATTACTATCGAGGGCTCTTGCAACGCCAAGAGCTTCAACGGTCACACTATCAAAATCATCTTAGCGGAGAGCAGCCAAACTGGAAGTGCTCTGACATGAGTGAAAAAGAAAACGTTGCTGAGAGGAAGCCTGAACACTTGAAAGGATCCCGCGACATTGGCGCGGAAACTGTGCGGGTCACAGGGGACGTCAATATCCCAGACAACGAGAACGTCCAATTCAGCCTAATAGTCTTCGGCGACCTAACCGCAGGCAAGAACGTCAACTTTCTCAAAGGTCTTCATATTGAGGGAAATCTACGCCTCGGAGAAGCAAATTCAGTGAAGGGATCGATACATTGCGAAGGCAATATGATGATCGGTCGCCAAACAACTGTTGAAGAGGCTGTTTACTGTCTTGGGATTCTACTGGTCGGGAAAGGAGTTCGAGTTGGATTCGGCGAGAAAGGCGGCGGGGTTGTCTGCAATTCAACCGTCTATGTGGAGCAAGAGTTTAGCGTGGGAGAAAAACTAGAGGCCGAGAAGATCGTAACAGTCGAGAAACTTGATGAAGCGCTCATATCCAAAATAGACCAAGAGAGGCCCAAATCAAAAGGGCGCTCCAAAGAAGTTCCCACCATCCAAGTTGCCACCATCCATAATGTATACGACGGTGGAAAACAAGTTACCGGCAGACATATCCAATGGCAGAAGACAGAACATAAAGGAAACGTACTTAGTAGCGCGTCAAGCAACCAAAGTCAGCTTCTCGAGCCCAACGTCAGAATCATTTCCGCTACCGACAGAATGATTCATCTACTCACAGATAGACTGATCAATCTTTCACTCAACTCCAAAAGAAGAGATCTACGAGACCGCGACAAGTGCCCACGCTGTGGCTCTTCGATCCAAGTGAACTTTCAATTTTGTGACACATGTGGACTACGCCTAGAGTCAGAGTAGATTGCTGTTGATATCGATAAAGAGCCATAGGGTTGTCATTGTAGGACTACTTGCCTTGCTATTGGTCCTACATTTTCGCGTCTTCTTCGACGCCACCCAATTCGGTCTCGCAATTGGGACATATGACTTCGGAGTATACTATAGGGCTGCGACCCTACTGAAGTCGAATCCGACAACGATCTACGATGTGAAGTATGATGTGGAGATGGAGTCTGATCCTGTTTGGAAGGATATTCTCTGGGGCGGTTACGTCTATAACGAGTTTCCTTGGCTCGCTGTAATGATAAGCCCCTTAACGCTAGCATCCTACTATGACGCACGTATAATATGGGCCTACATATCTTTGGTTTCGGCGGTTGGCGCTGGGCTGGTCTCGTTATACCTCTTCAAGGAAAGATGGATGAAGATGCTTGCACTTGTGCTTGTGATGATAGTGCCAATACCTCCCATCGGAAGTTCAGCCGATCCCTCCACCCTATTCATACAGACCAGCTTCGTGGGATCTCCCGATGAACCGTTAACAAGATTTCTCTCATTGCCTTACTTTGAGACGTACTTCGCGGGCAAGGCGGATGCGACGATTCTTCTACTGATGCTCATATCTCTCTATTTTGCCGTGAATTGTTATCGCAACAGATTTCTGCGTATACCTGGTTGGGCTCTTAGTGCGGTTTTCTTCGCTTTTGCCGCTGTTGAGCCGCATCAAATGATTGAACTCTTCCCTTTTTGGTACGTTTCTAACGCCGTCAGGAAGAATGCGATACGCGCCTCATTAATATGGATAGGCATGCTAGCGCTCTTGAATAGCTTATTCTTACTCTACCCAAACCTTTTAAGTGCTGCAATTAATGTTTGGGCAATCAGGGCCGGCGAAGCGACTGATACTGCGGTTTTCTTCCATCTTCATCACTATGTTTGGCTCGGCACGATTCCAATATTCGTGCTTGCAGATCTAGTGATGAGGCTACGGATTACCGCAAGAGGCGTATTCATCGAGAAGCCGAAACCTGTCGAACCAGTGGAACCGCCAACGCGAGCCTCTAACGAGTTCCTTCCATCATCAATTGACTGGAAGTCAAGGGCCGCATGAACTCTTTCTTCTCTTTATTGAAACTGACCAAACTGCTGTGGAATTCGTTAACCCCAAGCGCTGTAGCCCTCACACTAGCACTCGGTCTTGTAACCTACTACTTTAAGGGACTACATTGGCTCGCATTGGCTGCCGCATCAATGTTTTCCATTGTTTTTCTAACGCGGATAAGATCAGTTATGGGGGGGATGGCGACGCGCGAGGGTTTCGATAACTCGCCGCGAAATGCATGGCAAGTCTTAGCGAAAACTCTCATACCAACAATAGTTGCGGTTACTGGCACTTTTCTTCCCGGGTTGAGAGGAATCGAATCTGCCTTCGTTGCAGCTATCGGTGGAGCTACCGCCGATTCATGGGCCTCCGAAATAGGCCCGATATCCAGGTCTCAACCTCGACTTATAACGAACTTGTTTCGAAAAGTCAGGCCCGGGACACCGGGCGGCATCACGATCTTGGGCGAGCTGGCTAGCCTGTCGGCGGCGCTGATTGTAACGGCTATTTCTTTTTTATTGGGTTTCGGAAGATCTGTTCCGTTTCCTTCGGCCTTGATATGGATAGTTTCGATGGTGTTGGGAGTTCACGTTGATAGTGCAATTGGCGCGACAACCGAAGCGCGATCGTTCTCTATTGCTCATAGTCTTGAGAGTCGAAGGCGAACTGAAACTAATGGATGTGCCGAGAGCTTGCCCCGACATCGCGGAATCTTCAGTCATGAAGCGGCAAATTTAACAGCATGTTTGATCGCAGCATCTTGCGCTCTCTTTTTATCCTCACTCGTCGAATAGGAAACTGGAACGAACATAGAAGAATTGATCAAACGTGAGAACAAACTGCTGGGTTTAGGGTGACGGTTCATAATGTCGATAACTAGAAAATCATTGATCGCTTTAGCTATCATAACGGTAATCGTTTTATCCCTATTCTATTTCGCTTCATATCTCACTCAAAAAGAGGTTCATCCAACAATTATTGTAGACGGAGTAACCTGGAAGCAGGTCTTGTACTGGAATTTCAGGAACGGTTTGTATCCTAAGGGTTGGGGCTGGGGGGATTGGAGCCTAGTTGACGAAACGCTTGAAGGCCGAGACCTTGAGGGAGATATATCTGTCTACTTCTTTCCGTTTAGTCATGGCGGAGACTTCATCTTGGAAACGGAAGTGAAGTTCATTGAAGGAGCAGAATCCCATGATGTTGAAGCTCAGCTTCTAACCAGAGATAGCGACAAGATCAATTTCGAAAGCGGTATGGTTGCATTCGCCAATGAAAACAAAGTGACCGTGAGGCACATGGCCAACAAGATCGATTATGTCTACGTAACATTCGATGTAGACATGAACATAACTCACCGCGTAAGGTACCCTATGCGATTTATGATTTGTAATGGAATGGTCAAAGCCTTCTTAAACGGCACGGAGGTTTACGCCTCAGAAGACAAATATCCGGTTGGAGAATATTATGAGCCACATTTAGCGGTCGGATATGGGATCGCACGTTTCACATTTGTCTCAATCTACGTTGGCGAGAGCACCGCCTTAGAAACTCTGGAACACCCGTGGGCTATCTTCTTTTCTGCATCTTACCATTCTAAACTGTCAACCAAGGATTCGGCCCGGGTCCTAGACAAAGATGAGCCCGCCAACCTGGTTCGAAGCGAGATGCAAGCCAGCGGTAACGATAAACCAACCTGACATATGAACGTATTTGCAACGATCTGAAATATCTCGAAAACCTCCATCTTTGTCTTGGTGCTTCAACATCTCATCTAGGTAGGCTTTCGCTTTTGAAGTGTCATCTTGAGCTAGAGCCGCCATAGCCAAGTAGACTATCTCCGGTCCGAGCTTCGAGTACGCGCTTTTTGGGTTAAAGAATTCTTGCACTACCGCTCGGTAAATGCTATCTCTTCTCTGCGGTTCTATGAAATCGAAGTAGATAGCCCAAGTGTTAGCCATCTTATCGGGATACCACTCGTCCCATCCGGTGCTTAATGCACCGTCTTCCGGATCCCTCTCCCAAGCAAAATACCCTTCTTCAAGCCAGAGGTACCCGTTGATCCCTGCCGCGATCTTCTCCGCATTCCCATCAAAGCCGGAGATGCCGAGCTTCCGAAGCGCCTTCAGCCCCTCGTAAGCTTCCAGGTTATCCATAAGGAACTGTATGCGGTAAGTTCTCATAGCGATTGTCAAGCCGTCAGGGTATTGAAGGCCGATGACCAAGTTTGCCGCTTTCCTGCAAAACGGCTCCATACGCATGAGAAACTCGTCCGCTCGTGCTTGGTCAACTGTTCGAACTACGCTATAGTGGACATATACGCCGTGAAGAAAGACACCGGCGTACGCGTCCTCAGAATCCGCATCACCAGTAGCCTTTGGAGCCTCTACCGAGCCTTCAGTGTAGTCATACATGGAGCCGTCCGGATTCATGTGAGCCGAATACCAATCATAGAAGTTCTCGGATAGGTCTAGATATTCGAAGGCTCTTGACAGATCACGCTCTTTAGTTAACAGAGCTGCTACATCGAGGCCTATCGAAGCATAAGCTGCAAAGTACGGTATTATATATGCGTCTTGCCCAGGCTCGAGTATGGGAACCATATTTATCGCACCATCTTTGGTAGCGCTTTTTCTAATGTGTTCAGCCTCCCGAAGTATAGCCGTGTAGAGAAGTTCTCTATCGCGCTCAGCCTGTCGGAGGCCCGCCACGTCCGTTGAGAAGCCCCTGTCAGAAAGCTGGGCGCTATCGATCGGTATCGGCTGTGCCGAAGGCGATTCAACATCGTTTCCCATAAGAAAAGGTATTGGAAGCACACAAATGAACGTAATAACTGCTGCCAAGAGTCTTTTTTTCATGCGGGTTCTCCTCGGTTGCCGGCCGCGGAAGTCTGAACCGGAGAGAAGCGTTCCCTTCTCTCCTTACTGTTCTTAGGTCACATGTACTTCAATTGGATGTAACCAAGAACAGGAACTATGAGTAACGGCTAATTAAGCCGATTTGCACCTCCATCAGGGCAAATGTGAAATCCTTAAACAACTGCGTTCTCACTGCCCTGCTTTTCATGTGCATCCCTGTTGAGTATACTTCGGGACACATACTTAAGCCTCTCGACATATCCGGGCATATCACACGCCACTCTTGCGCTACGCATCAACACATTTGCCGCAACGGGGTCGGCCAACTGCAACGAAAGAGTTTATACAACTGAGTTTCCTCCTGGAGGTTTTGACGGTGAGGTGAAGGCAGCGCTCGTCTCTACTCTTGTGGATTCTGCTCGGTTGCGAGCCAGAGAAATCTGATCCGACGAGAACGATTTGATCCCTTCTGTAGGATACCCAGATGAGATAAGGTAGCAATGAATCAAGTTCATGTGCACCTCTATCGCGAGATTACGAACCCTCTAAACGCTTCCGCCCAATAATACATTATGATTCAATGTGGACGTATAAAATAGTATCTATGTGGTACAAATCAACAACTCACCGCCCAGCCGTTTCTTTGAAAGCGACGGGATCGGTTGCGTCTAGATCATAAGAGCTTCCAGTCGAACGAGCAAGAATTAGAACCTTGACGTATTCCGAAATATGGAAGTCAATTTACTTCGTTACGGCTAGAGAATATGAGCAATTATATGATAAGAAAAGCTTATCTTGCTGAAAGACAGAGCTTTCCGCGCTGGTCTTCCTCGTTGTTGGGTTCTCCTCGGTTGCCGGCCGCGGAAATCTTAGCGAGGAAGCGCCAGCAACACTCCGGAATCTAGTAGGCTCGATCCTATTCATTTCATCGAGTTGCACGGTAGAGGATTCTTTAGATGAACGATCCAAGCCGTCTCCCACTCATTCTCACAAATCCAACAGAAATCAATTTCACTGTTTTCGTTAGGCGATTCGATCAAAGCTTTGCCATGGACCGAACAACGGTTTCTCCGAGCATCTTCCAAGCGCCTACATCCTCCTCCAAGCTATCTTCAGGTCACACGATCAATTCCAGTCGAGTGTAAGCAACTATAGGTAGCGATGAATTAAGCCCATATACACCTCGATCGAGAAAACCATGAAATCTTTAAACAGCAATGAGCCGCGGCTCAATACAGCTGTCTCGCTCGGGCTAAGATGAAGCCTGTTAAGCACGCCTTATGCCAAGGTAAATTCATCAAGCTCCACGGGTTCACGTTAAAATGCTTTAGGCTTTCAGGCAACCGGCCGCTCGGTATAGACGACTCTCGAGAAGCCGTTTGACGCTTAAGCCTGATCCAGTTTAAACACTGCGCGAACTGCAGGATCGAGATTGGAGGATCCGTTAATATCCGCGATACAATAGACATCGAGCTAACCTGTAAGAGCATTCGTCGTCTCTATGAAAGAGGCGTCATAAGCGATCATCTAGGGCCTCTGCCTTCAATGAGGTACGGCATTCTCCTAGTCCTGAAGGCAACGATGCTTTCATCGAAATCCGTAAGGTATGAGAGCAACAGCTCCTTGCCGAACTTCGTCAAAGCGAAAACTGGAATAGTAAGCCCCAACTGCAAGAGAGCCCTCGGACCAACTCTCTCACGGATAAGCCTCGACGCACTAGCACAGACAACATCCGCCCCAATCAAGATCCTATCCACATCAACGCTCTCTGCACAAGTGTTGCAAACAGAGAAGACAGCCGCTCGAACAGACAATTCCTTCTCGAACCTTCGAATCTTCTCGATCGCGTTTGAGTTGAAGCTTGCCACCGTAACAGCAATACGTTTATGCCCAAGCTGCCCAGCCTTAACCACGCCTTCAGCTTGATCGATCTTCGCTGACGCTTCATCCAAAACCCAGCCGCCTTTAGCCTTGATATACTCAATCGTGCTCCTCACAGGTGATGTCTTAACTATCCCGGTTAATCTAGCGCCTATCGCTTGAACGAGATCAGGGTTATCGGCTATAACTGTTCCGGCACCATCGCACACAGACACTCCGCAGTCAAGCAACCCTTTCTTCATGCATAACGAGGTAATCTCTGAGCTGCCGTAAGGAACAACCGAAGACTCATCGAAGAGCCTATTCTCGCAGCAGAACCCTAGATCCTTAATCTTAATCTCCACGGTACGCTTCACAGCCTCTTTATCCAAGGTTTTAGTTCCATAAACCGCTTCATGCAGAGGGCAGTACGTAATCCTAGGTTCGGTCAAAACTCTGATCTCACCATCCCTAAGTTGAACCCTCGCTCCGCAACAATAGAACTCATGCTCGCCAACCGGAATCCGACGCTCATTCTACATCGGCAATCGTGCCTCAACTAGACCGCTAACGCTTTCGAAAGCCCAATACTCAAAAAGCTTTTTCTAAATACGACCCTTGCTCCATCAGCAAGAAACCATCTGCTTTACTTAGTAGAATTTTTCTTCCAATTCCGCGGTTCATCTAAGCTAGAACACTAAAAACTCCAACCAGCAACCATAGCTTGACCGAGAGATATCCCAGCGTCCCCTGGAGGCACATTATCGTGCATGATGAATCTGAATCCATGTTCTTGAACATACCTGCGCATCGTAAGCGCAATCTCTTCGTTGTATGCGACGCCGCCTGAGAAGCCGATCGTCTTGACTTCAAACCTTTCCGCTGCTGAAGCAGCCAGTTCAGCCAATCCCCGAGCGAGGTAAGATTGAGCTGAACAAGCAAGGTTAGCGGCAGTCATACGGTGTTTCGCTTTATAGATCTCCTCAAGGAGGAACCTTGTGTCGAGAACTTCCCCCTGAATCCTCGGCTTCAGCTTTAACACGTCTTTGCCGTAGGCTGCTGTCGACTCCAACTTCATCGCAGGTTCTCCTTCGTATGTCCGAGTGTAACAGATGCCGAGCAGCGCGGACACGGCGTCGAGAACCCTTCCGCAACTGGAAGTGTACAGCCCTTTCTTACGTTCCAGTTCAGCCAAGACGATCTCGATCTCTTTTCGACCATGGGGGAAGTATGCTGCTTTGGAGTTGAGCCACTCATCGATGCCTTCAACGTCGTGGAGTATGCTGGCGACCATGCGCAATGGATACTTCGTCGCGAGGTCCCCTCCAAGCATAAGGTGTTCTTCGAGATGACCGATCCGTTCATAACCGTTCAAAGAGCAGTGCAAGACCTCTCCTCCCCACGCCTTTCCGTCCTCGCCGTAACCGAATCCGTCGCACGCTATCCCAATGACTTCATCAATCTCGTTTTCAGCCATCAGCTTTGCTATGTGCGCATGATGATGTTGAACCTTGATTACAGGCACATGGCAACTTTCCGCTATCTCGAATGCAAGCTTGGTCGTTGGAAAGCCGGGGTGTAGATCGCAAGCGAGACCCATTATCTCGCTCCTCGTTAGTTTGGATAGATGTTGAATCGTCTGTTTCAGAAATGCGAGTGTCTCAGGCGTCTCGATGTCCCCAATGTGTTGAGAAAGGAACGCCTTCTTCCGCGTTAGAAGACAGCAAGTTACGTTCAATTCAGCTCCGACGCCGAGGACGCAACCGTCCACATCCATCTCGATGTGGATCGGCGCTGGAGCGTAACCTCTCGACCTCCTTATCATCGCAATGTTCTTCCCGACTACGCGAACAACGGAGTCGTCGCATCTTTGAGCAATCTCCCGATCGTGAAACAGGAAGAAGTTGACGTCAGGACCAAGTTTCTTCAAGGCTTCTGAATTCCCAGTGGCGATAGGCTCATCCGGAGGGTTGCCGCTCGTCATGATGAACGCTGGCTCTTCCGCGTTCTCGAAGAGCATGAAATGTAAACCAGTGTAAGGAAGCATAACCCCCAGATTGAACAGTCCTGGCGCGATCAGATCTGAGAGGGGAGAATCTTTCCGCTTCCTAAGCAGAACTATCGGTTTCACATAAGATTCGAGTAGAGCAGCCTCTTCTCTATTAACGTAAGCGAATGATTCGATCGTCTCTAGATCTCGAGCCATTATCGCGAAAGGCTTCTGCGCTCTATGCTTCACTCTTCTCAATCTAGCGATAGGATCATCTTTCGTCGTGGCACAAGCAACATGGAAGCCCCCGTTCCCCTTTATCGCCACAATGTATCCTTCGTCCAGTAGCTTGCTCGCTTGCCTTATCGGGTCCTCGGATCTTACGCGGTCACCTTTGCTGTTTGTTAGATAGATCTTTGGCCCACAGTCGGCGCATGCAATAGTTTGCGCATGGAATCTTCTATCCGCAGGGTTCGTGTACTCCTTCTGGCAGAGTTTGCACATGTGAAATCTCTGCATAGTCGTATTCGGCCTATCGTAAGGCGTATCCTTAATGACTGTGTATCTCGGCCCGCAGTCTGTGCACGTAATGAAGAAGTATCCTTGTCGCCTATTCGATCGGCTCCTTAGATCCTCGATGCATTCTTCGCATATCGCGATGTCAGGTGGGACAACGGATCCAGAAATCTCTCGAACCAATGCACTCTTGACAATCCTGAATTCTTTGAACTCGCCAAGCGCTCGACCGTACTTAACTGAAAAATTGTCAATTCGAGCAAGCGGCGGCTTGTCGCTTTTCAGTTCACTGATGAAACGCTTCACGTCCCGTTTTGAACCTTCAACCACTATCGTTATGCCTGCATCTTGGCGGTTCTGAACGTAACCTACCAATCGATGGCGGACTGCACATCTATATACGAAGGGGCGAAAACCAACGCCTTGAACGATCCCTTCGAGTAGAATTTCAGCGCGCAACTGGTAGATTCTCCAGCGGATACTATGATTCACTTTTTGGAAATCAGCCTATTCAAGACTGGTATTTCTCTATTACGTTGAACATGGCCCCGCGAACTAAGAAAATTAGAGGGGTAGCTCTCCCGTTTCAGGCTTTCAAGCATAATCGGCGTTCATCGAATGTATGCGCTTGCGTCTCGGGTTTTCTTCTTCTCAGATATCTTCTGGACCAAGGAGATCCCAGGCTTAACTTCACTCAACGGCTTCCATTCGAAGAGACCCGCTTCACAAGCGTTCTTGAAGACTTCTTCCCCACGCTTCGTTCTCGTGATCACAGTGTTCCAACCCTCAGGCGATCCGACGCCTCCCACTGAGATATCCGCCAGCTCAGACGTATAGTCAACGCACTTCCGGCAAGGCTCTCGCATATACACGTCCACTTCAGCCACGGGAGCATCGAGCACAACTTTCTCGCCAACATGAACCTTCAACCTGTTCTTCTTCACGCCCATCCTCGTCACTTGGCTCGGATCTATACCATGCTTCTCGCGTAGAAACTCATTGACCAGCTTGTTATAGTAGTAGCTCTCGTTACAGAATATACCGACCGCCAAAACGACTTTCCCAGCCATCTTCGTGTTTGCTAGGCTGGAGGTTTGCATTCTTCTCAAGCCTTCGATCTGGCAAGGTACGCCGACCAAGCCGATCTTTCCCTCCGGATATCCCAAGGCTGCGTCTCCCACCGCGGCCATACTTCCTCCCAAAGTGTACTTCGTCCCAGCTGCTTCAAGCAACTGCTCATGCCCAGTCGCGACGATTGGGAAAGGTCTCCACATCCTCTCGCTAGAAGTCTTGGTCACGACAGCGCAATCTATCAACTTCTTCTCTAAGGCGTACTTCATAATAGATGTGGATACGCCGCCGTCTTGACATACCTTCAATATCCCTTGATCCGTTGATCTAGCTGAATAAGTTCCAACAACTATACCAATCGTCTTCTCATCAGGGTTCCTCGCTCTGCCGAAAACCGCTCTCTCTATATCCGCTACAGGGAGTTCAACTCGAGGACAACTGTAGTAGCAGACTTGGCATAACGCACAAATCCCTCTTATCGTAGGCTTCTCCTCATCCGTAAGCACTAGAACATTCACAGGGCATGAAGCGACGCATGTTCCGCAGTAGCTGCAAAGATTCTGGTTGAGAACCTTGGTGACGAGCGTCCCGAAGATGTTCAAAGTCTTTGACAAGCGAGATCACCTTGACATTATCGCTGAAAGCAGCTCAATCAGTTTAGAGGCTTCAAGTCCAACAATCTTGCTAGCGAGAGTTGGATATACGCCTAGAATAACCGCGATCGCGGCTAGAACGACGATTGGACCCACCATCAGTGCCGGTCCTTCTTTCGCGTCCTTCACCTTTTCGCTCAATTGTCCGTAGAATACCCTCCTCATCGTCCAGAGACCGTAACCCGCTGTTAAGATTGAAGCTACAACCGCTAGAGCTGTCATAAATACTCTTCCCATATCCACGCCAATGACCCAAGCCAGACCTGTGTACATCGATCCGGCAAAAACGAACAGTTCACCCCAGAAACCTATCAAGGGCGGTACGCCTGCGAGCCCTAGAAAGCCTATCAAAGTCGCGGTGGCTGTGTACGGCATTTTGGAAGCCAGTCCGCTGAGTAGGTTAATATCTCTTGTCTTGAAGCTGTGGATCAGTATCCCTGAAACCATGAAGAGGATCGCTTTGCTAAGACCATGGCTAACGTATAGTAAAATCGCACCGGTAAGACCTAGAATCGAGAGCGAGACTATCCCGAAGAGCATATAGCCCATCTGGCTGATGCTGGAATACGCTAGCAGCCTCTTAATATCAGTCTGACCTAAAGCCATCGCTCCCCCATAGAACATCGTAATAATAGCGAGAACCGAAAGCCCTATCGTGAACTCTTGAGATTTGAGCACCAGCGGGAACGCTGTGTAGACGATTCGAATAGCGGCATAACCGCCTATGCCGATCATCGCAGGCGAAAGTAGCGCGCTTATCGGCGTGGGCGCTTCAGCGTGAGCGTCGGGAAGCCATGTGTGGAGAGGAAAGATCGCCATCTTAACGAACAGCCCGAGGAGAATGGCTGTAACGATCCACATCTGGACGGTGGGATCCACCTTCGCGATTGCCTTAGCTATCTGAAAGACATCGAAGGTTCCTGACATGAAGCGGGTAGCAACTATCCCAGCTAGTAGCGAGAGCGCTCCAGCCTCTGTAAACATGAAATACTTGAAGGCTATCGCTTCCTTAGGGCCGGTTCCCCACACTCCAACCAGCGCCCAAGATGGAATCAACATCAATTCGAAGAAGAGGAAAAAAGCTGCCAGGTTTGTCGTCAAAACCGTGCCGATCATCCCGCTTCCATATATCAGGTAAAGTGCAAAGTAAGCGCCTAGCCGACGCTCATGCTCCATGTACGATATCGAGTATGCAGCTATCAGTGTTGAAAGTAGCGCTATAGTGAGCGCGACAAGTCCACTCAATCCATCAGCTAGAAGCGTAAACCTGCCGATGTAAGGTCCCCAATCGTACGAAGCTTCAAGCCCGTCTTTGATCAATCCTGAGAAGAGCCCGTAATTGACGTAGGCGAGAATAACGGTGGAGTAGAGCATTCCAAGGAAAGCCAACCAGCCAGTATGCTTTCCATACGTTCTACCTAATGCAAGTGCGAATACTGATAGAATGATCGGAACAATTATCGCTTGTATCAGTAGATTACCTGTATCGAGCATGTTCAACCACCAACCGCAACCCTTGAGAGAAGAATCAGCAGCACAGTCAAACCTAGAATCATCCCGACCATGTTGTAGTTGAGTATCCCTGTGTGGGTTCGCCTGAAGCGGGTCGCCGCGCCCATCGCAGCTCGAGCGATCACGTAGTTGAACTTGTCTATCCCTCTGGTCTCAATACTCCTCAAAGCCCAACGACTGAAATTCACCGTTGGATAAACGAAGAAGGAGTAGTAGAAGCGGTTGATGTACCATCTGTTCGAAAGGAACCGCCAAACAGATGAGAGCAAGGAGCTGCCTTGAACCGTCTTAACGGGATCAACACTTCTTTTCACGTACATGCGGTATGCAGGCCAAGCTCCCAAACCCAGCATGACGAGGGAAGTGGCTATAGTTATCCAAACCGCTTGGTCCGTTGAGATCCAATGCGAAGCTTCCGCAGCAGTGGAATGGCCGACCGCTGGGCCGATCAGTCCGCCGACGTATTCATGGAACGTCTCCTCAAACCAGTCCTTGAGGAAGTATCCGCTTACACCGAAGAGAACAGTCGCTCCAGCAAGCAATGCGTAGGGGACCCACATAACCTTAGGCGCTTCATGCACGTGATGCCCTTCACGCTCCAGCTCTTTTAGATGAGCACTCTTGTCGCCAAAGAAGATGATTCCTAACATTCGAACCGTATAGAAGCATGTAACTGCCACGGTTATCGCTGCCAGCAAGTATATCCAGATTTCTCCTGCTAGAAGAGGTGCTTCAAGCACCATGTCTTTACTCCAGAACCCGCTGAAAACAACTGGCACCCCCATTAATGAGAATGCGGTTAAGGTCATGCTCCAAAACGTGATGGGCATGTTCTTCTTAATCCCTCCCATGTGAGTCATGAACCTCGACTCGCACGCGTGGATTACAGCTCCAGCTGTGAGGAAGAGCGCTGCTTTGAATATGGCGTGGCTCATCAAATGGAAGACTCCCCCCGCGTAGCCAACTATGAACTCTGCAGTTGACCCAGCGATACCTAAAGCAAGCATCATGTAGCCGAGTTGACTGACCGTCGAGTAAGCAAGCACTTTCTTCACCTCACTCGAAGTCATCGCTTGAGTTCCAGCCACGAAAGCCGTTATCGCGCCGATCCATCCGACGACATAGAAGAACTGTATGAGATCGTTAGGAGCGCCGGAGTGCCACGTGGCTATGTAAAATATCGGGAATACTCTACCGACTAAGTAGACTCCAGCCTTAACCATCGTCGCAGCGTGGATAAGCGCACTGACCGTCGTTGGACCCGCCATCGCGTCAGGCAACCACTCCGTCAGGGGGAGCTGCGCTGACTTTCCGATAGGTCCAGCGAAGAGAAGAACAGCCGCTGGAATCAATGCCCAGATCGGAACTTTGAGGATCGCGCCGTTCTGCAACTCAACGAAGTTAAGCGTTCCAGCGAAGGCTAGAATTATGAATATTCCGATGAGGAAGCCCACATCTCCAACCCTAGTGGTGATGAATGCTTTCAATCCACAATGGGATGGTGGATAGGCTTCACTCTTCTCGCCAACCCAGCACTTCAACCAATCTTCCTTCGAGTCTTTGTACCAGAAGCCGATAAGGGCGTAGCTGCATAATCCAACACCCTCCCACCCGAAGAGCATCTGAACAATATTGTCAGACATAACCAAGAGAAGCATGTTACCGATGAAGAGGTTCATGAAGAACCAGTATCTCGTCAGACTTGGATCTCCACGCATGTACCCTAGCGAGTAGACCATTATCAGGAAGCTTATCACAGCCACAATATTCGCCATCACTACGCTCAATGGGTCAACTATTATCCCCGCTTTGAGTTGACCAAGGATCGTCGTCCCGGGAACAGTAACCCATTCCACTTGATTCTGAATCAACCTCGGTTCGAAGACGAATGGAATTAAACTAACAGCCATCACCGCAGCCAAAAACGAGAAGAGGACGGCTCCGTAATCTCTAGCCTTAGGATGAATCTTGGCTAAGACAGGTGTGAGTACCGCTCCAATCATGGGTATTATCCAGCAAAGCCAAGCCGCCCAAATCCACTCAATAGTTGACTCCATAACTTGCTAACCTCCTAACAACGCTCTTCCAGCGCTCTCTGCCAAACTTATTATCGCACCAGGCCAAATCCCGATCACAATAGTCACCGCAACCAAGATAAATATCGGCAGAAGCATCGATGCGGGAGCCTCTACGGCGTGAGCAATCTTCGGCTTAGGCTCCTTGAGCATAATCCTCTGCACCAACCAAAGGTAATATGATGCGGCGAAAACACTGTTCAGCACCACAAGGATCGAGATAAACTTCATAAATGAATCTTGGGGAATGCTGAAGCCAGCTAGAATTATGAAGAGCTTACTCCAGAACCCGCTCAACGGTGGAACCCCAGCCAAAGCGAGGAGCCCGATTGAAAACGAGGTTCCGGTCCAAGTCATCCTCCTACCGATCCCTTCAAGCTCAGGGATATCCCTGGTCTTCGCCTCATGCGCGAAGCAGCCGGAGCAAAGGAAGAGAAGCCCTTTTCCAACAGCGTGATTCAATACATGAAACATCGCGCCCATTAAAGCGAATACAGCGATAGTAGTGGCCAGGTCAGGTGAAGAAAAGTAGTGAGTTAATGCATATGCGCCTATGCCCACTCCAGTCAATATGTAGCCAATGTTAACTATACTCGAGTATGCCAGTAACCTCTTTATGTCTCTCTGCATCAACGCCATGAGATTCGCAACGGTCATCGTTAGAATACCGAAGATCATGAGAACAGTTCCGTAATCGAATGCTGCTGGAGCGAATATCGTGAATAGGCTTCTACACATAGCGTAGACACCGGTCTTGATTACAACACCTGATAGCATAGCGCTGATTGAGCTAGGGGCAGCCGGATGAGCGTCCGGGAGCCAAGTGTGAAGCGGAACCATTGACGCGGTCACGCCGAAGCCCGTGATGATCATCCCTATCGAGAAATACAATGAGAGTGGACTCGCAGAAATCTGTCCGGAAGAAATCATCGTGCTTAACTCTTTCAGGTTCACCGTACCAGTAAGACCGTACAAAAGTGAAATAGCATACAGCGCTAGAAGCGATCCAACCGTACTCATAACCAGATACTTGAAACCTGCTTCAACAGGTTCCCACCTGTATTTTCTAAACGAGACCAGTGTGTAAGAGGAGATGCACATAATCTCCCAGAAGACGTATAAGTTGAAGAAGTCTCCAGAAAAGGCTACACCGATCATCCCAGCAACAAGCGTGAGTAGAAGCGCGTAGTACTTGTCCAGTCCGCTGTCCACTTCCATATACCTCACAGAGTATATCGCAACGAGCAAGCCTATCCCGCAGAAGATCAATGCCATGTAGACGCTCAACTGGTCAACGGTTAACTGGACCCCGCCTGCTGGAACTCCGAATGTGCCTAAGGTGTACGTCTGCCGTCCTGTCGAACTGACCGCTTGATGCAGGTTAATAAGCGTGTAGAAAGCGGCTACGAAGCCTGAGATCGCAAATATATCTCGAATCTTCTCCGCTCTAACTTTCTTTCCAATAATATCTATGATTGGAGTTAGAAGAGCCGTTGAAAGAAGTATCGCTAGCGGTTGAACGAGCAGAGGAATCTCCATCTCTACCACCTCAATCTTCTCAACTTCTTCAGATCTAGGGTGCCGTAATGCCTGAACACATTGATCATTATCGATAAGGCGACGGCTGCAACACAAGCTCCAATCGCTATCGAAACAACAGCTATCGATTGCGCAAGAGAATCGGCGATTCCTGCTCGCGAACCTAACGCTAGGAAGTTCAGGTTTATCGAGACCGTGATCACCTCGATGCTGAGTATCGTCTTCAACATATTCCTCTTGGACGCCACACCGTAAATGCCGATAACTATAGCCGCTGAAGCCGTTGCCACATACAATTGCCAAGGTTCAACCAATCAGGCTTCCTCCTTCTCCGATTCACCTTCAACTACAGCCTCTTCAACCGCGCCCGGACCCCTCTCAACTCTGAAGAGCGCGGCCACAGCCGCAGCAGCAGCGAATACTATGAATCCTTGAATGATTACATCTAGCCCTCGATATGTCCATAGGAACTTCTCCAACGGAGGCCTGACGGGAAGGCTGAAAGGCGTAGCGTAAAGTATCTCGCTGACAAATGTGAACGCGACTACAGCAAGCAGAATGACCGTTATTAGGGCGAGCCCGTTTTGAGGTTCATTCTTCATACCGTTTCGCCTCTTATCGTGTGGATCGCGGCCAAGAACAAGACGGTGACAGCGCCAGCGTAGACAGCTAGCTGGAAGACCGCGACCAAAGGAGCCCCGAGAACAAAAAAGATCAAAGCGAAGAGAACATTCATGATTGCGAACGAGATTACCGCTCTAATCAAATCCTTTATCTCTATCGCCACAATCGCCGACACGATCGTTAGAGCGATCAGCACAAAATGGAAGAACTCCGCAACCATAACTCTCCACCTATCTCAAGATCATCGCTTTTCTATCGTAACTCGCGATCTCGAATTCAGGAGTCAACGCAATCGCTGATTTAGGGCAGATCTCCTCACACTGCCCACAGAATAGACAGCGGTCTAGATAGAATACGGGTCTCTTCCCTTTCTCATCCTGAACAATCTCTATTGCTCCAGAGGGGCAATCTCTACCGCAAAGACCGCAACCGACGCAAAGATCCCTATTGATTGAAGGCTTCCCTCTCATCCTCTCGGGAACGTTAACAAGTTCCCTCTCCCTAAAAGGATACAACACCGTCGCTCTCTTCTTGAAGAGATGCCTATACACTTCTCCGACCATCGCCAAACTAAACCACCAACCTCATAAGCAGCAGTTGAAGCACTGCAATAGGAATCAGATACTTCCAAGAGAAACTGACCATCTGATCTATCCGAAGCCTCGCGAAGATAGCTCGAACCGTAGACAAAATCACTAGGACGAAAACTGTCTTCACTATGAAGTAGATCGTATACAAGAGAGGCTCCAGCCCCGGGGCCACCGGCCCAAGAGGCCCGCCAAGATAAAGAGCAGCCGCAAGCCCTGCGACAAAGACCAGCTCAATATCTCTCGAAAGTCTGAATAACGCGAGCTTCCTTCCTGAAAACTCAGTCAACCAACCAGCAACAATCTCTTGCTCCGCTTCAGGTATGTCGAAAGGTATCCGCTCAAGCTCAGCCTGAACCGCGATAGAGTATATTGCAAACCCAATGGCTTGGGGGCCGAAGATATACCACAAGTTCTCCCCTTGCTTCCAGACAATATCCGCGATCCTCAAAGAGTTCGCGCCTAAAGCAACACCAACAATAGCGAGCATCATCGGGATCTCGTAACCCAAAAGCTGGAACACAGCCCTCTCCGCGCCAACGGCTGAGAAACGGTTTATTGAACACATACCCGAAAGGAAGACAATGATACAAAAGAAAGTCATCAAAGCTACTGCGAGGATTAGATCACCCGAGAATGATAGAATCCCCATCGTGCTTGATATCGGCAAAAGCAACACCGCCGTGAGCATCAGAGCAAACGCTATCAAAGGCGAAAGATTGAAGAGCAACTTGTCAACAGCGAGGGGCACTATGTCCTCCTTCGCCATCAACTTGACAAAATCTGCGAAGGGCTGTAGGAAACCTCGAGGACCTGTATAGAGCGGCCCAATCCTATTCTGTAGCTTCGCGTAGAACTTCCTGTCAAACCACTCGTAAGCGAAAGCCAGAGCGATAACAAATAGAAATCCAGGAAAGATCAGTATCTGAGCTATTTGAATGATCGCCTCGACATACGCTTCAGTCACGGCTTCCCTTTCCTCCTTGCGTATCTATCCAGCTGCTCATGCGACCAGATCCATTCCTTCCCTTTCGAAGGATCGACAAACTTAATCGCTCTATCGGTACAACTGAAGCATGGATCTATCGAGGCGAGGACGATCGGTATATCGCCAATATTGACTGTTTGGTCAGCCTTCGAAGTTAACATGTCGCAAACTGCAGGGATGTTCCCTAAGGTCGGAGCCCTAACCTTATATCTCGCCGGTCTCTCCGTCCCGTCTGATCTTACGTAGTGAATATCCTCTCCTCTTGGTGCCTCAACCTTGCTTACGGACTCTCCAGCAGGCGGGTTCCTCGGCAACTTCAACCTGACAGGTCCACTCGGCAAGTGGTCCAAAGCGTAACGAATTATGTTGATCGCTTCAAGAGTCTCATCCACTCTAACGAGAATACGAGAGAAAACATCGCACATATCGTATGAGATCGCGTTGAAAGGGATCTCTTCATAGGCTGAGTAAGGGTCGTCCTTTCTAACATCGGATTTTATCGCTGAAGCTCTCAATGTTGGACCGACGGCGCAAAGTCGCACCGCGTCATTCGGCTTGAGTATTCCAATGCCCTTCGTTCTTGAGTTTAAGCTGGGCTCCGCTGCAGCGACCCGTTTATAATATTTCGTCCGCTCCTCAAGGGTATCCAGAACCTTACGCGCTTTTGCGATCATTTCACTGTTTACGTCGCGGCGAACTCCACCGATCGTGTTTATCGCGTAGTTAACCCTGTTTCCAGTCATAGCCTCTATAATATCCATGACATGCTCTCTATCTCTCCAAACGTACATGAAGAGCGTGTCGAACCCAATCTCATGACCCGCGACTCCAAGCCAAAGAAGATGGCTGTGGATTCTGTTCAGCTCGTTTATTATCACGCGGATGTATTCCGCTCGAGGCGGAATCTCCTTCTCATATAAGTATTCGACATTCTGTGCATAGCATGTCGTATGCGCCGCAGAGCATATTCCGCAGATCCTCTCCATCAAGTACAAGTTCTGAATGTAAGTCCTCGATTCAGCGGCTTTCTCGATCCCTCTATGGTTGTAACCGATCCGAGGCCTAACCTCGACTATATGTTCTCCATCCACCACAAAAGTGAAGTTCTCTGGCTCTTTTAGAGCCGGATGCTGCGGTCCTACAGGTACCTCAAATTTCGACAATTTCTTAGTTCACCCTTTTCTAATCGGTTCAGGCTGCTGAACCTTGTAATCCTTCCTAAGAGGGTAAACTCCTTCAGGCCACTCTTCAGGAAGGACAAGCCGCGATAAGTCAGGGTGACCTTTGAAGATCACTCCCAATAGATCGTGGACCTCACGTTCGTATAGCACAGCACCGGGATAGATGTCAGTTACGCTGTCCAACTCCGGGTTATCCTTAGGCACCATCGTCTTAACAGTGAGCGCAACTCCTAATCCGAATAGATGAGGCATAACCTCAATCTTCGCTCCAGTATCAACTCCAGTTATCGTGGAGATATGCGTAATCCGCAATGTTTCAGCTAGGTACTTCATCAACTCCTTGTAATCGCTCGGGCCGACTGTCACGAAAACCCGCCTCTTCCTCGGCGCCTTCAAATCTAAGACCTTATCTCCGAATGCCCTCTTTATCTCTTCAACCAGATACTTCTCAGGCGGAGCGCTCAAACTTCAACCACCCTTAATCTTCGCCAGAAGGGCTGCCACGCCGTTGATTATCGCCTCAGGCTTAGGCGGGCACCCTCCAATGTACGCGTCAACCGGCACAACCGAATCCAAGCCGGGATACACATTGTAGCATCCTCTGAAGACACCTCCACTCGAGGCACAAGAGCCGACAGCCGCGACGAATTTAGGTTCAGGCATCTGCTCATGGATTCGAACTATCCGATCCTTAACCTGCCTCGTCACAGGTCCCGTGACCACCAAAACATCTCCGTGACGTGGACTTCCACGAAGGATCGCTCCGAAACGTTCAAGATCATAGCGTGGCGTTAGAGCTGCCAACACTTCTATATCGCAAGCATTACATGCTCCGGTATTGAAATGAACGAGCCAAGGGCTTTTCGTTCTCGCCCATTTCACGATGCCCACCCTCAACGCCTCCTCACAAGAACCAGAAGCGCAACAAGCACCAAAGCAACGTATATAATCGAAAGAAACATGACAACGGGCTCTGCAAAAATCGAGATGCCCATAGAGAATACGAGAACCATAGCTATAACGTCGAAGACCATAAACAAGGCAGCATAATCGAAAACGTGAACCGAGACCGGAACCCGCTCACCCGGAAAATTCTCTCCACAAGCATAAGGAGCGAGCTTCCCCTCAGTCTTCTCAGGGTTAGGCGATATAGCGCCACCAATCGCGTAAACTATTGCGGCGAAGACAAGCGATATTATGAAAACCGTAACAGGAGATAAAAGAAGATCTGTTAACGGCATCGCATATTCCTCCCAAAATCGCTTTGGGGATTAATGACACAAAGCGGTGAGCATATAAAACCTTCGATGAGAATGCTATGGAAACCTAGTCTTCTTCCACATCAGAAATAGATTACACGAGAGATCTGTTGAACCTCTCCTCCAAGGGTCGTCAAAGTTCAACTCGAAGACAACTTCCCAAGTTTCCTTATCGTCTCTGTAACCTCCTTCACTTTATCGACGAAGACATCTGACATTGCAGATGACATGAAGTACATCTCAAGTCGAGACCTGCCGAGTCCAAGAGGCTCGAAGATGTCCTTTAAGAACTCGACTCTCGCCTCAGCCTTCAAGTTGCCATCTATATAGTGGCATCTATCCTTCAAGCATCCGGCTACGATTACGCCGTCAGCTCCCTCTTTAAACGCCTTGACTACATAGGTCAAATCCACTTTGCCTGTGCAAGGAACTCTTATGATCCTGACAGCCGCAGGATATTGGATTCTGCTAGTCCCAGCCAGATCCGCGTACGAGCATTCATTGCAGCAGAATGCGACGATCGACACTTCGTCTTCGTGATGCATCAAGAATTTTCACTTCGCAGCAGCCGCATGAGTACTCGCGAGAAGTCCCTCTACCCGAGCGTAAATCTACCGGTCCTTGTAATGCCTTAATTGAATCGTCCCAATCCTGCAAGCGCTCGCGCAAGACCCGCAGCCTTCGCATTCAATCTCCTGTACTTTAGCGACGATCCTGTGAGGCCGCAAATGGAACGTTAAGAAGAGGGCTTACATTCGAGATATGGTCTCGACAAGTTTCATGCTGTTGTCGTAGATGTTGACCTCGAGTGGCATCCGGCCTGGCAGTGTGTGAGTGGCGCATGCGAAGCAGGGGTCGTAGGCTCGGAATGCCATCTCAACCTTATTGAGGAGACCGTCGGAGATATTGCCCTTTTTGATCGCCTCTTTAGCCGCCTGCCTGATGGAGATGCTTATCGGGGCGTAGTTGTTTGTTGTGCCCACTAAGAGGTTAACCTTCTCCACCACGCCCTTCTCATCAGTCTTGTAGTGGTGGATCAAAGTTCCTCGAGGGGCCTCAACCTCGCCGACACCTTCTGTAGGGGTCTCCGTCGCGACGGGCCTCACATTCTCATCTGTGATCTCCGGGTCCTCACTCAGTTCCAACACTCTCTCAGCCGCATACAACAGCTCAATCAGCCGAGCCCAGTGAGTTGCAAGAGTATGGTGCACAGGCTTACTCCCAAACATCTCATACATCTTCTCATATGCTTCCTGAGCTAGAGGCGTCGCCATTCCGTCGGCTACATTGAGCCGTGATAGTGGTGTGGCACAGTAGACCCCACTATCCTTCCCAGCGACGAGTCCCTTCCATCCGACCTTCTTCAGGTAGAGGAATTTCGAGTAGGACCACGGCTCCACATGCTCAGCAATATGCTCCTGATAGTCTTTCGTTTCATATTTGGCGAACTCATTCCCGTATGGATCAACGACCCTGATCTTTCCATCGTAGAAGTTCACGTGATTATTCTTATCGACAGTACCCATGTAATAGGTCGTCGTCGTGTAGATGTCGCTGAGGATCATTTTAACGTAATCTTCGTTCTTCAGGACGATGTCCTCGAAGAGCTTGAGGCTGAACTTTCCGAACTCGACCATCTGCATGGCCATATCCCTGATCCTGTCGCTTTCCTCCACAGTTAGCGGTTTGCTCACTCCTACCGGGATACAGTAGTTGGCATGAACTTGGCGGCCTCCGATAATCTCGATTATCTTATGGCCCATGAGTCGGTGCTTGATAACAGAGAGACCCGTCTCCTTACCTACCTTAGCAATGACGCCGAAGATGTTCCGCTCAGCAAGAGGGGCTTCAGGCCCGACCACGAAGTCGGCGCCAGCTAGAATGTAGAAGTGGGTTATCTTGTCTGCGAAATGGAAGGCGCTGTAGAGGAGTTCCCTTATCTTCTTGACTGCGCTGGAGGGCTCTACGTGGAAGACCGCGTCCAAGGTCTTGAGCGATGCCATGCTGTGTGCCTCAGGACATACGCCGCATATCCGAGAGGTAATGTTAGGCATCTCCTCAACCCTCCGACCCTCGCAGAACTTCTCGAAACCTCGAAGCTCAGGGACTTGGAGGTAGGCGTTGGTGACGTTGCCATTGTCATCGAGAAAGATGGCTATCTTACCATGCCCCTCTAACCGTGTTACCGGGTCTATAGTGATCTTTCTCATCTCTTCGCCCCTCTCAACTGCGAGTTGGCTAGACCAAAGAAGTAGAATGTTCCGGCTGGGTCGAAGATGTCGGCGAGGATCTTCTCGGCCTCCTCTTCATCCTTAGCGTCTATAACCGATGACAGGGCGGAGATCATCTTCGCCCCTTGATCAACGATGCCGGGTGGAGGCCCATAACAGCCTATGCAAGGCATATTGGCCTTGACGCATAGGGCACTGCAACCTCCCCTGGTAGCAGGTCCCATGCAGAGCACCCCCTGATCCAGTAGGCATTTCTCCCTGTCAGGGAGGAGTTCGTAGTTCCTATAGATTTTCTTGATCTTCTTCTTCTCCCTCTTGCGCGGGCACTCGTCGCAGAGAGCCCTCTCAGAGCAGCCTATAAAGGAACCTTTGGGCGGAAGCTTCCCGCCGGCTATAGCCTGTATGCCAGCCCAGACCTGTTCCCCTACTGGTGGGCAACCGGGGATGAAGTAATCCACATCTACCACTTGGGCGAGCGTCTTCAGCTGTTCGTAGAACTGAGGCAACTCCAACTCGCCTTCGTCTACCTGTACCTTGATCACCGGCAGTCTACCTTCCGGGTTGTTGGTGGAAGGTGTCTCCTTGTAGACCCTCTGGAAGATATCCTCCCTCCTCTTCAGGTTCGCCAGCCCGGGTATACAACCCTCGCAGGCGCATGAGCCGAAGGCCACAAGGACCTTTGACTTCTGTCTCAGAAGGTTCGCCATGCGCTCATTCTCCGAAAGTCTTATACCGCCATTGAAGAAGCAGACATCGATGCTCCTATCCGGCATTCTCTCCACATCCGCATACTTGAAGTCCAAGACCGCAGGCCAGAAGACTATATCAGCCACATCTGCAACATCAAAGATGTGCTCACCTATCTCAAGGACAGAGATCTCACAGCCACCGCAACTAGCCGCCCAATAGAACGCCAGCCTCAACCTACCCATTCTAGTTCACGTCCCCTCCTTCCCATTCCAGTTCAGAGGACCCAGCTTCCGCACATCTTCCGTCATCTCCTTCATAACCCTTGCAAACTTATCTCCCTCAGATGCTGATATGAACTCGAAACGTAACCTCTCCGGCTCTATCCCAAACTGCTCGATGAGTCTCTTTAGGAGGAGATACCGGTTTCGCGCCCGATAGTTGCCTTCGATGTAGTGACAGTCTCCAGGGTGACAGCCGCCTATCAGAACACCGTCTGCCCCAATCTTGAAGGCATTAATGATGAACTCTGGGTTTATTCTGCCGGTGCACATGACCCGTATCAGCCTGACGTTGGGTGGATACTGCATCCTACTGGTTCCAGCCAGGTCGGCAGCAGCGTAAGTGCACCAGTTGCAGGTGAATCCTATTATGCGCGGCTCGAACATATCTTATCCCTCTTATACCGCTAAGAGCGCCTCTAGTTGCGCTGAGATCTGTTTGTCGGTGAATCGCTTCATAGTGATGGCGCTAGATGGGCAGGCGGCGCTACAGAGTCCGCAACCTTTGCATAGAGCCTCATTCACTTCAGCCCTAATTTTATCCTCAGCTTTCTCTTTAACGTCGATCGCGATGTAAGGGCATATCGATTCGCATATTCTGCATCCGCTGCAGAGATCCTCATCTATGATAGCCGTTATGGGCTCGACAGTAACCTTGCCTACTATAAGAGGTATAGAGGCTCTGGAAGCTGCCGCACTCGCTTGAGCTACAACATCCGGGATGTCCTTAGGCCCTTGAGCAGCACCGCACAGGTAGATCCCGGGGGCAGTGGTCTCCACAGGCCTGAGCTTGGGGTGAGCTTCCATGAAGAATCCGTCTGGGCTTAGGGACAACTTCAGCAACCTCTGAAGGGTGGGGGTGTCTGCGCTAGGCTCAATTCCGGCGGCCAGCACGACCATCTCGAACTCAGCCTCCATAATCTCACCCGTAAGAGTGTCCTCAAACCTTAACCTTAGATTTTTGTTCTCCGGAATCTCATAGATCTCGGCCACTCTGCCCCTGACGACTCTCACACCTTCACTCTGGGTTCGCTCATAGAACTCCTCGTAGCCCTTGCCGAAGGCTCTAAGGTCCATATAGAAGATTGAGACTTCCGCGTCGGGATGCTTCTCCTTCACTTGGTAGGCATGTTTCAAGGAAGCCATACAACAGACTCGTGAGCAGTACCGGTTAGTAGTGGCATCTCTGGAACCTACACACTGTATGAATGCGGCACTCTTCGGCGGCTTCTTATCCGACGGTCTCAGTATCTTACCGCCTGTCGGCCCTGCTGCGCTCAGGAGCCTTTCGAACTCGAGCCCCGTTATGACATTCTTGTAGACGCCATATCCGTATTCGGGTTTCTTCTTCGCGTCGAAGGGGTCGTAACCTGTGGCGACGACGATTGTTCCGACGTCAAGCTCTACATTTTCATCCTTCTGATCAAACTTAATCGCTTTCGCAGGGCACATCTTCTCACAGATCTTGCAGACACCCTTGGTGAAGTAGAGGCAGTTCTCCTTGTCGATTGTATATGTCATGGGGACGGCTTGAGGGAACGGGATGTAGATCGCCTTCCTCGTACCCAACCCTATATCGAACTCGCTCGGAACCCTTACCGGGCACTTCTCTGCGCAGATACCGCAACCGGTGCATGCAGCCTCGTCGACATACCTAGCCTTCTTAGTAACCGTCACCTTGAAGTTGCCTATGAAACCCTCAACATTCTTAACCTCACTATATGCCATGAGGTCGATGTTCGGGTGGCGGCTGACATCGACCATCTTTGGAGTGAGTATGCAGGCCGAGCAGTCGAGCGTTGGGAAGGTCTTATCTAGCTGGGCCATATGCCCTCCTATAGAAGGTGTCTTCTCGACTAGGTAGACTTTGAAACCCTTCTCCGCCAGGTCGAGGGATGCTTGAATCCCAGCGATCCCGCCACCTATCACTAGAGTACTGGGTTCGACTTTGAATTCAGCGGAAGTCAATGGCTCTAGGAGGCGCGACTTGGCTACGGCTGAACCGATCAAGGCTTCAGCCTTCTTCAACGCCTCTTCGGGTTGTTGCATATGAACCCATGAGCACTGCTCCCTGATATTTGCCATCTCGACGAGGTAGAGGTTTAAGCCTGCACTCTCAGCCACCCTTCTGAACGTCGGCTCGTGCATTGTCGGGGAACAGGATGCCACAACAACCCTGTTGAGTTTCATCTCCTTGATGGTGTCCCTTAGAAGAGCCTGTCCAGGTTCAGAGCAGAAATACTCATAATCTGTAGTGAAGACCACGCCTGATAGTTTAGATGCGTACTCTACAAGAGATTTGACATCGACAAAGCCTGCTATGTTCATCCCACAGTGACAGATGAAAACGCCTATCCGTGGGCCGTTACTATCTGCCTCCTTACCTCTATCCTCCATCACAATCACCTATAGGATGCTGCCTCCTCGCCTCTTATCTGGGCCGCTCCCCCTTCCTCTTTCTCAACTCTCAGCCCGACTTTTTCAACATATACTGGGGGCATATGATGGTCATAGAGACCGAGGGCCTGTGGAGCTATCCCAAAAGCGAGGCCGACAAGCTGGGTAGCGAATATCGTGGGTAAGGGGCTGCCCAACTTCCCCGTACTCTTCAGCTCCATCTGCCCCGTATCGAACTGAAAGTGGCAGAAGGCGCAAGGTGTGAGGATGCAATCTGCACCAGCTTCTCTCATATTCTGAACTTTCTCGAGTGTGAAGTCTAATGCTTCATCCAGATTGCCTGATCTGACTCCACCGCCGGCTCCACAGCACATCAACTTTTCCCGGTAGGGTACGCTTTCAGCCCCCAACAGCTTGACCAAGTTGTCCAGATGGTCTGGAGCCTCGGGGTCCTCATGCATCCGTACCTTACTGGGCTTAAGATAGTGGCAGCCATAATGGACAGCGACCTTCAACCCTTTTAGAGGGACGGCTATCTGATCTTTGATCTTTTGCTGAACCTCGTCGCTCATCAAGATCTCAACGCAATGTACGACCTTGGTTCTTCCATTATAGCACCTATCTATCTTTCTAAGCACCCCATTGACCTTCTCACGTTTGCCCCTGTCTTCCAAGAGGCTGTAGACATCTTGTAGAGTGGCATAACACCCATTACAAGGTAAGGTCAGGTCGACCCCCATCTGTTCAGCGACAGACAGGTTACGGGCGCCGATGAGTAGCCAGTTCCATAGGTCAAAGCTCCCGAAGACGCCTGGGGCAGGGCAGCATGAAGCCCCCTTCATATCGAGTAACTCTATATCCAACCGGTTCATCACGAGCCTCGTTGCCGCCTCTATGCTGGGGTAACGGAGAGGAGTTATACACCCTAAGAAGAAGGCATACCTTTTCACCGTTTCCCCTCCTTCACTTTGGCTAGAAAGCCATCCAGCTCCATTACCCTATTGATCTCCCTCAAAGCCTCGTCAGAACTGAGAGCGGTTGGAGGGGTTACGGCCAATCCCAGTTTACTCCTAACGTTCTTTATATCATTGGTCAGGGAGATGGAGTGACCTGTTTTTACAAAATTCCGCGCCACAAGTAGGTGTCTCTCTTTCGCAAAACCTTCTTCGAAGGCTATATTCCGCGCCGTTCTGATGACATCTGTTATCATCACTTGTCGGGGGCATCTCTCCTGACAGGTATAGCATGTGGTACATGCCCACAGGTCGTCGCCGCTTAGAACGTTATCCCTTAACCCCAACTGAATCCACCTGATAACCAGACGGGTACGGAGCGAGGTTCTCCTGCCAGCGGGGCAGCTTCCAGTACAACCGCCACACTGTATGCAGTTGTATAGGGTTTTCAGATCCTCGCGACGGAGTATATTCCCTCCACGACCTATGACTTCATCTGCGAACTTCCATGACGGCTTGAATTCGACTATACTTCTTTCAGGAAGTGTTGAATTCGCCTTTGTCACATGTCCACACCTTCCAACTTCAACGCGCGCTCTTTGTCAATCAGCACTGCTAGATAAAATCTCATTGCTAAAATAGTTTGCTAGACAGACTATACTGTCAAATATCGTCGGCTTCACATCTACATGATGTCAGACCAGACGCCCGGGGAAGCAAAAATTTATGAGGCGAAGAAGATACGTTAAGAAATAACTGGAGGAAGGCTCATCTCTAATTTTGGGAGAGCGCATAACGTCTTCGAGCAAAGGGATACCCCTCGAATACTTGTATTAGGGATTGGGAATCCCGTACGATCAGATGACGGCTTAGGTTTCCAGGTTGCCTCCGAGGTCAAGAAAAGCACTAAAGATGTGGACGTCAAAAAAGCAAGCCTCGCCGGGTTAAACATTCTTGATCTTATCGTGGATTATGATGCGGTTATATTGGTCGATGCCATCTTGACGAATGGGAACCTGGGCGAGATTCGCAGGTTGACCCTTGAAGATATTCCCAAGCTCAAGGGCACATCTACTCATGACGTCGGTCTGAAGGAGGCTGTGGATTTAGGTAATACGCTTTTTGAAGGTAGAATGCCGGAGAAGATAGTACTTTACACGGTAGAGGTGGAGAACGTTCTAACCTTCTCTGAAAAGCTCTCTCCTAAAGTGGAGGCAACGGTTCCCAAAATAGTAAATCTAATAATGCGCGAGATCAAAAATATCCGTTCCAAAGGTAGAAACAAATGAAGGTTGAAGCGGAATCCAAGCAAATACGTGGGAATTAGGGCTAGATGCTGGAATCTGTTCTTTCAAGATTCAAGATCTTTTCGGCTTCAAGCAAATCTTCGGGTCGATTGACATTGAAGAAAGTTCTGAGCTCAGGATCGTGGCTTCTAAGTTCGTCGACTGGAACATATTTGACATTCTTCAAGTGTTTGATCATGTCTCTGTTGCTGCTTCGCTCAGTCCTCAAAACTGCTTTTATTGCTCGAATGGTATTCCGCACTTCATAAACGGAGTGCAAGGGTTCTATGTACCCGTTGGGCCATATTGGAATTGCAGCATCGTATCCCTCTGCGACTTGGAACAAGTGTTGAAGCATCTTTGGTCTAATGAACGGGGAGTCGCATGGAACGACAGCTGAATACTCAACTGCACCAAACACGCTTTCCAAGGCGGTCAGCATACCAACTAAGGGGCTTCGCCTCGAAACAAAATCTCTTAGGACCGTGACATTTCTAGGAAGGACTTTTCTGAACGCGGCTACTGCGTCGTCTCGGCCAATAACAACCGCCACTTTTTCAGTGACCTGCAGACTTCGTTCCACAACGTAAAGTATCATCGGCGTTCCGGAGAGCGGTGTGAGTGCTTTATTGATTCCGATTCTAGATGCTCTTCCTCCAGCCAGTACGATTACGCTCTTCTGCTTCGTCTTTGAAAGATGCATAGGTTGTTTCCCATGCCAACTCTACAATGCCTTTCCTTGGCACGTCTTAAGAATCATTCTCGACAATGCCGGCTCTAAGAAAACTAGGAAAGGAGAAGGTACTAGGACAGTAGGTTACGTAGCTATTGCGATTCCTTCTTTTCTGGAGATGCAGCCACCTTGGCGATCTCGTCGGATATCTCTTCCATCGTTTTTCCTTCAGTTTTTATCCCGAGCTTCTTCGCCGTCTCTACCAGTAGCTCCTTCTCACTCTTTCCAGTCTGCGGTTTCGGAGGTTCTTCGAGGACGCCTTCCTGCGCTTTTCTATATTGCCTCAAAGCATCTCCAATGGAACGTGCGAGCTCAGGCAACTTCTTTGGGCCGAATAGTATCAGAACGATCACTAGGATTAAGGCTATCTCCCAAGGACCAATAAACGGCATAGCGGACTACCTCTCAGGTCTAGTATACGATCGGCGGTTGTATTAAGGTTATTACTTTTCATTATCCAGTTTAGTTTCTAAGCCCACGTTTGATGAAGACGCTTAGTTTAGTGTGTAGAGAGCGCGGAATGCGCCGCGAGATAATCTAAGGTCCAAAGAAAGTAGTTTTGGTTGTCTCTCTTTCTCTTTAGTTAAACTTATCAATCCGTAGCATATGCGAACAGGTCTGCTTCCATTAAATTATTCGAGAGTTGACTTGCTCAGCCGCCTTGAAGGGATATCTTTTGGAGATGAGGTGTTCAACTCCCTCTTTGGGAGGTTTACCCTCGGGAATCTTGTATTCTTACACGGCACTCAGCGTTGTCTAGCTCTATCCGAATTGCTATGTGTTCAGGCTCAATTGGCGTTGATAGAAGGTGGACTCGAATCTAAAGCGATATTCGTAGATGGCGGCAATACATTCGATCCATGCTTAGTAGCTGAATACGCGGAGCAACTTTCCTTTGACCGCGATAAAGTTCTGGAGAATATTCTTGTCTCTCGCGCGTTCACGTGTCACCAACTCACCTCTCTAATCGCGAATAATCTTAAGCCGTGGATAGACAGATTGAACATCAAGCTAGCTGTTATCTCCAATATTCTCGAACCGTACTCTGATCCTGATATAGCTAGGAAACAGTCGTCAATCTTCTTCAAAGTTGCATTGAATTCGCTTGTCAACACGATTAGGGAAAAGAAGATA